>NZ_JBAVEJ010000125.1:0-8060 GCF_049587675.1 Sulfuricaulis sp.
AGTCCGTCCCGATCTGGCCGCGCTCGAGACCGACGCGGCGAACGCCCAGGCCGAGGTGAACGGCCTCCTCGAAGAGCGGGCGCGCGCCGGGGAGCGAAGCCGGCAAATCGACGGTTCGGTCGGGGAGCTGAAGTTTCTGCAAGGAGAACAGGCCCGAATGGAGGCGCAGCTCGCGGTGGTGGGGCGCGTGGCGGAGGTGGCGAATGGGAAGAATATTTATGGCATTACGCTGCAACGCTACGTGCTCGCGGCGCTGCTCGAGGACGTGCTCGCCGCAGCCTCCCACCGTCTGCGCCTCATGAGCCGGGGCCGGTTCGACCTGCAACGCGCGACGGAGCGCGTGGATCTTCGGGCCGCCGGCGGACTCGATCTGCTCGTGTACGACGCTTACACGGGAACGACCCGGCCGGTACAGACGCTCTCCGGCGGCGAGAGCTTTCTGGCGTCGCTGTCGCTGGCCATGGGCCTCGCGGACGTCGTTCAGTCGTACGCCGGGGGAATTCGTCTCGAGACGATTTTCATCGACGAGGGGTTCGATTCGCTCGACCCCGAAACCCTCGAGCTCGCTTTCCAGGCGCTGGGCGAGTTGCTGAAAAGCGGCCGGCTGGTCGGGCTCATATCGCATGTAGCCGAGCTGACTGAATTGGTCCCGGCACGACTCGAGATCACCAAGGGCAAGCATGGCAGCCATGCCCGGCTCGTGCATGGCGAAACACGCATCGCCCGGCAGGTCGCGGCGGAAGCCTGAAAAAATACGCGGTCTTGACCGTAACGCTCATCACTTTCGCGGTTACTGCCACCGCCACACCGTGATACACTTTCATCCCACAGATTGATTATGGCGGTGAGAGCCGGTCCCCTCGGCGACGGAAGCTTGTGAACCCGGTCAGGTCCGGAAGGAAGCAGCCGCAGCTCGCATTTCGGGTACTGGGGTGTGGTTGGCTCGAACCGCCACCCGTTACGGAAAGCCTGTATCCATGGTGAGCAAAAGCCCGTGAGTTACCAAGTCCTGGCGCGCAAATGGCGCCCCCGAAACTTTTCCGAGCTCGTGGGCCAACAGCACGTCGTGCAGCCGCTGGTCAACGCCCTTGACCATGGCCGGCTGCATCACGCCTTTCTGTTTACCGGCACCCGCGGCGTGGGCAAGACCACCATCGCCCGCATACTCGCGAAATCCCTGAACTGCGAAACCGGCGTTACCTCGAAGCCCTGCGGGCAATGCAGCGCCTGTAAGGAAGTGGACGAAGGCCGTTTCGTGGACCTGATCGAGGTGGACGCCGCCTCGCGTACCAAGGTGGATGACACGCGCGAGCTGCTGGACAACGTGCAGTACGCGCCAACGCGCGCCCGCTACAAGGTCTATCTCATCGACGAAGTGCACATGCTTTCCGGCCACAGCTTCAACGCGCTGCTGAAAACGCTGGAAGAGCCACCGCCGCATGTCAAATTCCTGCTGGCCACCACCGATCCGCAGAAACTCCCGGTCACGGTCTTGTCACGCTGCCTGCAATTCAATCTCAAGCGTCTGCCGCTCGAGCAAATCGCCGCGCAAATCCAGAAGATACTGGATGCGGAAGGCAACGCACACGATGCTGGATCGATCAAGCTGCTGGCGCGTGCCGCCGATGGCAGCATGCGCGACGGCCTGTCGCTGCTCGATCAGGCGATCGCTTACGGCGGCGGTCAGGTCACCGAGCCGGAAGTGCGCGCCATGCTAGGTACGATCGACCAGAATTTCATCGAACAGCTGTTGCAGGGATTGGAGGCCGGCGATGTCGGCGCGTTGCTCAAGGCGGTGACTGAAGCGACGGAATTCGGCCTGGATTACGAGGCGCTGTTGAAAGAATTGCTGTTAACGTTACATCGTATAGCCCTGGCGCAGGCCGACCCAAAGCTGGCGGGCGAAGAGGGCGAGCGCATTCTGGCGCATGCCCAGGCCATATCGCCGCAGGACGTCCAGCTTTACTATCAGATCGGAGTCACGGGAAGCCGTGATCTTCCGTTTGCCCCGGACCCGCGCAGCGGGCTGGAGATGATCCTGTTGCGCATGGTGGCATTCCGTCCGGCGGAAGCGGGTGAGGTACGCACATCCGTTCCAACTGCCGCCGCACCGCCAACCAGAACTGCCACCACAGCAACAGCACCACGAACTCCTCCGCCCGTGACAATGAAACCAGCACCCGCGCCTGTGGTAACGCCACCCGCCGCCACGGTGGCGCAAAGCTCTTGTGCTCAGTCCACTAAATGGAGCGAAGTGGTGACCCAACTCGGGCTCGCGGGCCTGGTGCGTGAATTGGCCAACAACACGACGCTCGAATCCTTTGACAACGGCGCCATGGTGCTGGTGCTGGAAGAAGTGCACGGGAAACTGCTCAACAAGGAGCGCGAAGCGGAATTGAAGCAGGCGCTGGAGAAATACTATGGCAATCCGGTCAAGCTGACACTGCGAATCGGGCGTCCCGTGGTGGAAACACCGGCGAAGGAGAAAACCCGTTTGCAGGATGAAAGGCAACAGGCGGCGGTGCAGGCGATCACGGACGATCCCAACGTGCGTGCGCTGCAGGAAAAATTCAATGCCCGGGTGAACCCGGCATCCATTCGACCCAAGGTTTGACGCGAGAGGAACACATGAAAGGCGGACTGGGAAATATCATGAAGCAGGCGCAGGCGATGCAGGATAACCTGCGTAAGGCGCAGGAGCAGCTGGCAACCATCGAAGTCACCGGAAGCAGTGGCGGCGGCATGGTCAATGTCACCATGACCTGCCGGCACGACGTGAAGCGCGTGCAGATCGACCCGAGCCTGCTGCAGGACGACAAGGAAGTGCTGGAGGATCTGGTCGCCGCGGCGATGAACGACGCTGTGCGCAAAGTCGAGAAGACCACGGAAGAGAAAATGGCCGGCCTCACCGCCGGACTCAACATTCCCGGAATGAAGCTTCCGTTCTGAAATACGCATGAACGATGTCACCGTCCTCGAAGCGCTCAAGCAGGCTCTGCGCCGGCTGCCGGGCGTGGGCCCGAAGAGCGCGAGCCGCATGGCCTATCATCTGCTCGAACGCGACCGCGAGGGCGCGCGCCAGATCGCGCAGGCGCTCACCAACGCGGTCGAGCGCATCATCCACTGCAAGCGCTGCAACAATCTGAGCGAAACTGAAATGTGCCCGATCTGCGTGTCGGCACGGCGCGACAAATCGCTGCTGTGCGTGGTCGAGTCGCCCTCCGATCTCGTGTCGCTCGATCAGTCCGGGGTCTACAACGGCCTGTATTTCGTGCTCATGGGGCGGCTGTCACCGCTCGACGGCATCGGCCCGGAGGAAATCGGCATTCCCCGGCTCGAAGCCTTGCTGGATGAAGGGACTATCAAAGAAGTCGTGCTCGCCACCAATCTGACCGTGGAGGGTGAGGCCACCGCGCACTACATCAGCGATCTGGTGCGCGCCCGCCACATCAAGGCCACCCGTATTGCCTATGGCGTGCCCATCGGCGGCGAGCTGGAATACACCGACCGCAATACGCTCGCCCGCGCACTGGCCGGCCGGCGCGAGGCGTGATAAAGATAAGCAGAGATAACTGATTGTCCCGCCCTGGCTGAATGCCGGGGACTGACGATTCAACGCCACGCAGGGAGCCCGCGGTCATGCCCAGTGAGTCACTGCTGTTCATGGTGTTCCTGATCTTCACCGGCGCCGCGGTTTTCGCCACGCTGGCGCTGTATGCGCGCCAAGCGCTGATCGTGTCCTATATCGTGCTCGGCGTGGTGATGGGCCCGTCGCTGCTCGGCTGGGTGACGGATGCCTCGCTCATCAAGGGCGTGGCCGACATCGGCATCATGTTCCTGCTGTTTCTCCTCGGCCTCAACATGCACCCGCAGAAGCTGTTGCGGCTGCTGGGCTCGGCCACGATCATCACCGGGGCGAGTTCGCTGGTTTTCGGCGCTCTCGGCGTAGTGGCCGGCTATCTGCTGGGTTATACCGTCGTCGAGTCGCTCGTGGTCGGCGGCGGGCTCATGTTCTCGAGCACCATCGTGGGCCTGAAGCTGTTGCCGACCACGGTGCTGCATCATCGTCACACCGGCGAGATCATGATCAGCATCCTGTTGTTACAGGACGTGATTGCCATTGTGCTGTTGCTGGTTCTTCAGGCGGGCATTGGACATCAGGACTTGTTCACGGACGTGGGCAGGCTGGCGCTCGCGCTGCTTGGAGTTTGCGGACTGGCCTACCTGGTGGAGCGTTATGTGCTGTTGCCGCTGATTGCGCGTTTCGACGTCATCCAGGAATATATCTTTCTACTCGCGATCGGCTGGTGTCTGGGGCTGGCGGAGCTTTCCGTGTGGCTGGGGCTGTCGCACGAGATCGGCGCTTTCGTTGCCGGGGTGGCGCTGGCCTCCAGCCGCATCTCGCTGTTTATCGCCGAAAACCTGAAACCGCTGCGGGATTTTTTCCTGATCATTTTCTTTTTCACGCTCGGCGCCGGGCTCGATATCAAGTTGCTGGTGGACGTGCTGATGCCGGCGCTCGCGTTGGCGGCCGTGGTGCTCGCGGTAAAACCCTGGGTGTTCCGCTGGCTGTTGTCGAATGCCGGCGAGAGCCCGCCGCGGGCCACGGAAATAGGAGTACGGCTCGGGCAGGGCAGCGAGTTCAGCCTGCTGATCGCGGTGCTGGCTCTGGAGACCGGCGTCGTGCGCCATCAGGCGGCCCATCTGCTCGAACTGACCACCATTCTTTCCATGATGGTCTCGATGTACCTGATCGTCTGGCGCTATCCAACTCCCATCGCGGTGCGCGATGACCTCCGTCGCAACTGATGTGCTGATTGTCGGCTGCGGCGACATCGGTGAGCGCGTCGCCCGGCTCGAACGGTCGGAGGGCCGGACCGTCGCCGGCCTCGTACGCTCGGAGAAATCCGCGCGGCGCCTGCGTGTCGCGGGCATCCGACCAATCACGGCCGATCTCGATGCCCCGGCATCCTTGAATAATCTTCCCGTCAAGGACGCCGTCGTGTATTACTTCGCGCCGCCGCCGGATAAGGGTGTGACCGACCCGCGCATGGAGACGTTCGTTTCGGCGCTGACGCCGTCAAATCTGCCCAAGCGGATTGTGCTGATCAGCACCACGGGCGTTTATGGCGATTGCCGTGGCGAGTGGGTGACGGAGGATCAACCGCCGAATCCGCAGGCGGATCGGGCCAGGCGCCGGCTCGCGGCGGAAACCTCGCTCCAACGTTGGAGCGAGACGAGCGGGGTGCCGATCGTAATCCTGCGCGTGCCGGGTATTTATGGCCCGGGGTATTTGCCCGAGAAGCGGCTGCGCTCCGGCGAGCCGGTGCTGCGCGAGGACGAATCGCCCTTCAGCAATCGCATCCATGCCGACGATCTTGCACGCATTTGCATCGCCGCCGCGCGCCACGGCCATCCGAGCCTTCTCTACAATGTCAGCGACGGTCACCCCACCACCATGACGGATTTTTTCTTTCGCGTGGCGGATGTACTCGGGGTTCCGCGACCGCCGGCGGTTACCATGGAAGAGGCGCGCCGCCGGTTGGGAGAAGGCATGCTTTCGTACCTCGCGGAATCGAAGCGCATCGACAACCGGCGCATGCTCGAGGAACTGGGCGTGGAGTTGATGTATCCGGATCTGGCGGCGGGCCTGGCTTCGTGTTTTGAACGCTGCGGATAGCGGGGGAATAAGGACCATCATTCGCCCAGGAGGGCGTTGAGCTTGGCGGCGCCGATGAAGTCGTTTTCCGACAGCCCCTTGACGCTGTGCGTGCTGAAACGCACGTGACAGCGGTTGTAGCCGACTTCGATGTCCGGGTGATGGTCCTCGCGATGCGCCACCCAGGCGAGCGCGTTCACGAACGCCATGGTTTCGTAGTAATTTTTGAATTTGAAAGAGCGGCTGATTTCGGAAGCGGCCTCATTCAGGGCCCAGCCCGGGATTTGCTGGATCAAATCGGCGGCACGATCGCGCGATAACGGCGGCGTGCCGGGAGCGCAGGGCTTGCAGGATTTGTGCGTGAGATCGTCCATGACGTTCGCCGGTTATTTGAACTTGTAGTAAGTTTCGTTCAGATATTTCACCAGATCGTTCTCCTGGGCCTTTCCCAGCTTAACATCGGTCATGTGCTCGCAATTGTTGATCTGCTCCGTTAATCCCGCGAGGCTCTTGATCTTGCGGTCCTGGCGCTTGTAAACACTGTCGTTGTGACACGAGGTGCAACTGACGTCATGCAGTTTTTTGCCGTTGGCGGCGTCGCCCGGCAAGGTCGCGGCCTGGGTGGAAACGGAAAGGGCGGCGACAATCGGAAATAAAATAAATGACTTGAGCATGGTTCCTCCTTGCGTGCAGCGTCAGGTTTTTCCCGCCAGATGCGCGATGCGCAGTGCGGCGGGCGGGTGTGAATCGTAAAAGGCAGAGTGCAGCGGATCGGGCGTGAGAGTGCTGGCATTTTCCCGGTAAAGCTTGACCAGGGCGCTGACCAGTTCGCCGGCATCGGTCTGTTCGGCGGCGAAGCTGTCGGCCTCGTATTCGTAGCGGCGCGATCCCCAGGCGAGCAGTGGCTGCAGGAAAAAAGTGAATACCGGCCCGATGAGCATGAACAGCATCAATGCTGCGTGGGTCGAGGGCTGCGACATGCCGAGGCCGGTGTAGAACCACGGCTGCGCGACCAGCCAGCCGAGAATCGCGAGCCCGACCAGGCTGAAGGTGAAGGTCAGGAGCATGCGCTTCATGACGTGCCGGCGCTTGAAGTGCCCGAGTTCGTGCGCCAGCACCGCTTCGATCTCCTTCTCGCCCAAGTGTTCGAGCAGCGTGTCGAAGAACACGATGCGCTTGGTCTTGCCGAAGCCGGTGAAGTAGGCGTTGCCGTGGGCGCTGCGGCGCGAGCCGTCCATCACGAATATGCCGCGTGACCGGAATCCGGTGCGTTCCAGCAGCGACTGGATGCGCTCACGCACGGTGCCTTCCTTGAGCGGGGTGAATTTGTTGAAGATCGGCGCGATCAGCGCGGGATAGGCCCAGACCAGCAGCAGCGTGAAACCACCCCACAGCAGCCAGACGTACACCCACCACAGTGCGCCGGTCTCCTGCATCAGCCACAGCGCGGCGATGGCCAGCGGCGTGCCGAGGATACCGAGCAGCAGAGTCTTCTTGATCATGTCGGTCACAAACAGGCCCGGCCTGGTTTTATTGAAGCCGAAGCGGTTCTCGATCACAAATGTCTGGTACACCGACATCGGCAGCCCGAGCAGGCCCATGAAGATAAACGCGCTCAGGATGAAAAGGGTGCCAGTGCCCAATTCGCCCCAGCCGAATCCACGGCACAGACGGTCGAGCCACTCGAGGCCTCCGCCCACGGTCCACACGGCGAGCAGCAGCGTGCCATAGCTGTCCTCGATGCGTCCAAAGCGGGTATGCGCGATGGTGTAGTCGGCGGCCTTCTGGTGATCCTCGAGCGTGATTTTGTTGCGGAAGGCGTCAGGCACGGCATCGCGATTCGCGCTGACATGGCGAATATGGCGATTGGCGAGCCAGAGCTCAGTCAGCAGCGACAGGCCAAGCAGGGACAGAAAGATGATCGTGAAGGTATTCATATCAGAGGAATGTTATCATTCCGGCACAAGAGACAGTAGGTGGCCCGAATAATTCCCTGTTCCGCCAAGGGCGGTGGGATTTTTCCGACTCGAATGGCCCGCATTTAAATCCGGAGAGCGTACATGGCACAAACACCCAGCGGGGCGCAGAGCAGCAATGCCCTGATCTGGATTGACCTGGAAATGACAGGGTTAAATCCGGAAACCGACCGGATCATCGAGGTCGCCACTATCATCACCGACAGCGAGCTGAACATCGTCGCGGAAGGCCCGGTGTTGGCGGTGCATCAGTCCGATGCCATGCTCGCGGGCATGGACGACTGGAATCAGCGCACCCACGCGGGAACGGGTCTGATCGAACGCGTGAAGCAGTCGACGCATTCCGAGACCGACGTCGAGCGCCTCACGCTTGAATTCCTTCAGATGCACGTTCCGAAGAACAAATCCCCAATGTGCGGCAACAG
>NZ_JBAVEJ010000126.1:0-5179 GCF_049587675.1 Sulfuricaulis sp.
GCGTTTATCTTCGCTTATTATATGCACCAGCCCTGGGCCCACATGCTGGCCACCGGCCTGTTCATCCTGGCCGCGCTCACCGACTGGCTCGACGGCTACCTGGCGCGCAAACTGGAACAGACCTCACCCTTCGGTGCCTTCCTCGACCCGGTGGCCGACAAGCTCATGGTCGCGGCGGCGCTGGTCATGCTGGTGGGCGACCCGATGGTGCAGGCGCATGTGCTCGACGTCCGCCTGTTCGCGATCGTGGTGGTGGTTATCGTCGGCCGGGAAATCGCCGTCTCGGCGCTGCGCGAGTGGATGTCGGAGGTGGGCAAGCGTTCGCACGTGGCGGTGTCGATTGTGGGCAAGATCAAAACCATTTCCCAGATGGTCGCCATCCCGTTCATGCTGTGGCGCGACCCGTTCTGGGGGCTGCCGATATTCCAGATCGGCGAATTCCTGCTGTACATCGCCGCTGCGCTAACGCTGTGGTCGATGCTGAGTTACCTCAAAGCAGCCTGGCCCAACCTGATCGTCCCGCGCCAGAACTGAAACTTTTCTGAATGAATTCAGGGTGATTTTGAATTTCGTTTGTTGGATTTATGAAGTAAAAATCCACTCAATTTCGACCTCAATGCTGTCGTTCGCCCTGAGCCTGTCGAAGGGGGGTTGAACGGCAAATCCAAAAAGTCCCGGGGCTCTGATCCGTTGATGGCTCGACAGGCCTGTCCTGAGCGAGCCGTTCGGTCTTCGACAAGCCTGTCCTGAGCGAAGTCGAAGAGCTCAGACCGAACGGTGAGTCGATGCCTGCGGTGAGCCAGTTTTGTAGGGTGTGCAAAAGCGAAGCGTTGCGCACCGTCACTTTGAATTCGGTGCGCTTCGCGAATGCTCAGCACACCCTACAAAACTTCGCCTTGGAAGGGGTGTCTTTCGCATCGGGCGCCGAGGCGAGAGTAAAGCAAACAGAGACGGCCTTGGCCGATCCTGCGCCAAGTGGCTAAACTACAAGGAAATATCGTGCTTTGGCTTGACAGCCTGTCCCCGGTCCTTACAATGTCGGTCCACTGCGGGAATAGCTCAGTTGGTAGAGCGTAACCTTGCCAAGGTTAAGGTCGCGAGTTCGAACCTCGTTTCCCGCTCCAGATCATAAAGGGGAGGGCGCCGTCCTCCCTTTTTTTATCGGGCTACGGCTGGGTAGCAGAGTGGTTATGCAGCGGCCTGCAAAGCCGTGTACGCCGGTTCGAATCCGACCCCAGCCTCCATTTTTCTTTCCTTCCTTTCGCAGTCCCAGCCCATCTATTACACTCAACCCGAAGCCCGGGTGGCGGAATTGGTAGACGCAACGGACTTAAAATCCGTTGGAGGGCAACCTCCGTGCCGGTTCGATTCCGGCCCTGGGCACCATAAGTTTTCCATGAAGTATCAGCAAGATATTTCGAGTTCTTGCTAAATCCCTCTAACATCAAAAAACCACAAAGGGGAGGAGCGTTAGTCTCGGAACCCAATCAAATTCCTATTCCTTCCGGCGTCACTTCCAGCACCATCCTCCGCTTTCTTTCCAATGGGGCCTCGGGGAGGGGCGTTTCAAACCTCCATACTCAGAGCGCCAAATCTTCCGTGGTGTGCCCACAGAATGGGTAAATCGCTATCGAGGCTTTGAAGGCTCGGTTAAAAGGCTTGACCATTTGTTTTCGAAATACCACAATTATGAAAATAACGTGCCTGGCTATTTTCACCCCCGAAAATAAGGAACGGACGTGACGGATTCCATCAAGCGACCCGGCCGGGAGGTACGCGCCGCTGGCGGCCACAAGGCGTTCTTGCCGGACCCGTTGCCGCCGGTCTTGGACTGGGCACCGGAACTGGTGCGAGCGCTTTCGGATGCTGATCGCTTGATCGGGCGACTTGCGGGTGAGGGCGGACGACTGCCGAACCCACACCTGCTTTTGCGCCCATTCGTGCGGCGCGAGGCGGTATTGTCGAGCCGCATCGAGGGCACACAGGCCACGCTCGGCGAGTTGCTCGCGAACGAAGCGGGCGCCAAGGTCGAACGCAGCCCGGCGGACCTGCGCGAAGTGGGCAACTATGTCGCGGCGTTGGAGCACGGCGTCCGCCGTCTGAAAAAGCTGCCCTTGTCGTTGCGGCTGGTGCGCGAGCTGCACAAGCAACTCATGACCGGTGTGCGTGGTGAGTACGCGACGCCCGGAGAGTTTCGCCGCTCGCAGAACTGGATCGGCGCGCCCGGCGGTACGCTCGCCAACGCAACCTATGTTCCACCGCCACCGGAGGAGCTCATGCGCTGCCTTGGCGAGTGGGAAACGTTTCTGCACGACCGCGCATTACCGCCGCTCGTGCAGGTGGCACTTGCGCACTATCAGTTCGAAGCGATTCACCCCTTTCTCGACGGCAATGGCCGTGTCGGGCGCCTGTTCATCACGCTGTTTCTCATTGAGCGCGACATTCTGCCGACGCCGCTGCTTTATCTCAGTGCCTTTTTTGAAGCAACCCGACGCGACTACTACGACGGGCTGCTCGGCGTCAGCCGGCGCGGCGCGTGGCAGGATTGGCTCGTCTATTTTCTCAACGGTGTGGCGCGGCAAGCCGAGGACGCGCTTTCGCGCGCCGAGCGCATCAACAAGCTGCTCGTCAAGTGGCGTGTGCAGGCAGCGGGCGCATCCGCGAAACTGCCGCTCCTGCTGATCGACCGCCTGGCGGCGAACCCGTTTCTGACTGTGAAAGGGATCGCCGAAGAGTTCGACAGTGCATTCACCACCGCACAGCGCGCCGTGGCGCGGCTCGAAGCGCTTTCCATCGTGAAAGAAGTAAGCCAGGCGAAACGTGACAAGGTTTATTGCGCCAAGGCCATCCTCGATATCCTGGAGGAACCGGCGCGCCTGGG
Source organism: Sulfuricaulis sp. (assembly GCF_049587675.1). GTDB lineage: Bacteria > Pseudomonadota > Gammaproteobacteria > Acidiferrobacterales > Sulfurifustaceae > Sulfuricaulis. The sequence continues at coordinate 2,882 of NZ_JBAVEJ010000126.1, forward strand.
CGGCGCGGAGACTTCGTGAAGAAGGTGCCCGCTCTCAATGCACCTGTTCTTCTGAACCCCCATTTCCCCCGACATCACTTCGACCCCTACATCGTGGGTCAGAAGTGAAATAAGTCACGATATAGTTGATCCGAAGAAGGTTCTGCGCCGATTCAAATTCAGCGGTGCGTCTGCGACAATCCTCGTATCGGACCGCCAATGAAGAAGCAGATTGTGGTTTTGACATCGGTCCGGGCTACCGCATCTATATCGGGCAGGATGGTAAAACGCTGGTCATCCTGCTCGGAGGCGGTACCAAGAAGGGCCAGAACGCGGACATTCAGCTCGCTCAACAACGCTGGCGCGAATATAAAGCGCGCAAAAAGAGGTGATCCTGATGCCCATAACACGCAGATTTCGTAAGACAGTATGGACGCGCGCGCAAAATGACGCGCGTTTCCGCGCGGCAATGCTGACCGAGGCAATCATCGAACTTCTTGCCGGCGATCTCGATGCCGGCAAGGCTATGCTGCGCGACTATGTCAATGCCACTATCACATTTGACGGTCTGGCGAAGAAAACCGGCCTACCCAGCAAAAGCCTGCAACGCATGCTTGGCCCGCGCGGTAATCCCACGGCTGAAAGTCTTATTAGGGTTATCAAGGCACTCCAGACGTCTGAGCGTATTCGGTTCGTGGTGAAGTCAACCAGGCGCGCCGCCTGAAGGTTGCTAACCTGATATTGACAGGTCGTTATCCCCGCATCAGCGGTGAATAAATTGAATCCCCGCTAATGCGGGGATTCATCAAAGGTTGTCATGCCCGCGTAGGCGGGCATCCAGGCTTTACATGTAGATTCTCACCTTGCCGTAGATTCCATCTCCTCCGGCACCACCTCCAGCTCGGTAAGTCGGGGTGAGCATCGCGAACCCCAACACAACATGACCCTGTGTACCCCGCGTTGGGGTTCATTTCATTCATCCCAACCTACGTACGGTCTGCCGCCTGCTTTGCGTGACAGTCTGACTATAGACCGACCAGCTCGGCGTGAATCCCTTGCTTGTTGACCCTGGCCAGTATGTCCGTGGCCGAGGTGCAATTCGGGTTGTAGGCCACCAGCATCATGTGTTCCTTGCCGGTGGGCACGCTCGCGCTGATCACGCACTCGTCCTGGCGCACCGTATTCTCGAGCTTCGTCAGTGCATCCCGGGGCAGGGTTTCATCGATATGGATCATGACATCAGCGATGGGAATATCCATGGTTGTCACCTCCTTGCGGTCCCGCTAAGCAATTAAAATAAATCTTCCGGCGCACGCGAACAAATAGAATATATTTATTTCCCGTCCCCAATTACCACATTATTCGAGGGTGAGTTTCAGCGGGAACCAAAAGAATGAACAAAACCTTCTGCGTTTACATTGTTACCAACAGACGCAACGGCGCCTTGTATGTAGGGGTAACTTCCGACCTGCCGTGCCGCATCTGGCAGCACAAACAAAAGGAAGTCGCCGGATTCACGGCGAGATATGGCGTCGATAAGCTCGTTTACTACGAGGCCTGTGAATCCGCCGAATCAGCCATACAACGCGAAAAACAATTGAAGAAATGGAGCCGTAGTTGGAAGTTGCGGCTTATCGAAGAGAAGAACCCCGATTGGCGGGATTTGTACGAAGAGATTGTCTGAAGTGGGAATCAATAAGTAAACCGTGGATATCAGCAGAACCTAAACCCCTAGATTGAATCCCCGCTAACGCAGGGATGACATGTAAAGCCTGGACCCCCGCCTTCGCGGGGGTGACAAGCTTTTTTGATTGTCATGCCCGCATAGGCGGGGTGAGGCGGTGTTGTCGTGAATGTCCGGTGGACATTCACGCCGCCGAACGGGTGCAACGAGTTTTGTTGCACCCCGGGCAGCAACAGGTTTTACATGTAGTTTCTCACCTTGCCTTGAATATCACCCCCGCTTTAGCGGGGATTCTATGAGTAGGTTGTCATTCCCGCGAAAGCGGGAATCCAGGTCTTGAATAACGACTCACCTACCTTTAAGTCTTTATCTCCTCCGGCACCACCTCCAACACCATCCTCCGCGTCCTGCGCAGCAGCTCGAGCCGCACCGGCTCCCCGAACGGCGACTCCGAAAGCCCCCGGTGCAAATCATCGACGTACTGCACCGCCAGCCCGTTCAACGCCAGGATGAAATCCCCGGTGCGCACGCCGGCGCGGTAGGCCGGGCCGTTCGGCTCGGCCGACATCACCTCAACCGCGCGCTCCGCCGGCAGATTGAGCGCGCGCACCAGCCGCCGTTCCACCGGCCGGTCG
>NZ_JBAVEJ010000127.1:0-25786 GCF_049587675.1 Sulfuricaulis sp.
ATAGGCCTGATACAGCGGCACGTCGGTGTCGAAGTTGGTGTAGCTCGTGTCGATATAGCCGCTGACCGCAATATCCGAGGCCTTGAGCACTTCGCCCAGGGTCGGGACCTTTTCGGCCGCCATCGCGGCGCAGCTCACTGCCGTGGCCACGCTGGCTACGAGAAGCTTTGTAGTGAAACGATTCATGAAAGACTCCCAAAAGTTATTGGTCGGCCGAATGTGTCCGTGCGGCCGAATCACAGGTTACGCCCTATCATTTTTTCTACGAATTCCGACTATATGAAGGCGAACGAGGTATTCAAAGAAGCTGATCGAGCGCCAAATTGAGCTCAAGAACATTCACCCGCGGTTCCCCCAGAACCCAGAACTGACGACCTTGCACGTGTTGCGCAATCAAGTTCTGCACGCGCTTGATATCGAGATTACGTACCCGTGCAACCCGCTGGGCCTGGAAATACGCCGCCGCCGGGCTGACGTCCGGATCGAGACCGCTGGCGGAGGCCGTAACGAGATCGGCCGGCACTGGCGCGGTATTGCCGGGATCGGCGTCGCGCAGGGCCTTGATGCGCGCGGCCACGGCATCGGTCAGCGCCGGGTTGGTCGGTCCCTGGTTGGAACCGCTGGAGGTGCCCGCGTTATAAGGATACGGCCCGATCGCCGACGGCCGGCTCCAGAAATATTTCGGGTTGCTGAACGGCTGGCCGATCAAGGCGGAACCGATGGGTTTACCGTCCTTCACGATCAAACTGCCGTTAGCGGGTTTCGAGAGGAATGCCTGTGCCACGGCGGTCACCACGACCGGATAAATCAAACCGGTGATGACCGTCATGTACACGAGCATGGTAAAACCGGATTTAAGATGGTTCCACATGTCAGTTCTCCTAAGTAAGCCCAAGCCCGACCAGAATCATGTCGATCAGTTTGATGCCGATGAAGGGTGCGATAATACCGCCGAGGCCGTAGATCACCAGGTTGTCGCGTAACAGTCGGGCGGCGCCGACCGGCCGGTAGCGCACGCCTTTGAGCGCGAGCGGGATCAGCGCGACGATGATCAAGGCGTTGAAAATCACCGCCGACAGAATCGCGCTTTCCGGTGTCGCCAGATGCATGATGTTGAGTGCGTTGAGCGGCGGATACGTCGTGGCGAACGCGGCGGGAATGATGGCAAAGTATTTCGACACGTCATTGGTGATCGAGAAGGTGGTCAGCGCGCCGCGCGTCATGAGCAGCTGCTTGCCGGTTTCCACAATCTCGATCAACTTCGTGGGATTGGAGTCGAGGTCGACCATGTTCCCGGCCTCCTTGGCGGCCTGGGTGCCGGTGTTCATCGCCACCGCCACGTCCGACTGCGCCAGCGCCGGAGCGTCGTTGGTGCCGTCGCCGGTCATCGCCACGAGCCGGCCTTGCGTCTGGTGTTCGCGGATCAGCTTGAGCTTCGCCTCCGGCGTCGCCTCGGCCAGGAAATCATCCACGCCCGCCTCGGCGGCGATGGCCGCGGCGGTGAGCTTGTTGTCGCCGGTGATCATCACCGTCTTGATGCCCATGCGGCGCAGTTGCGCGAAGCGCTCCTTGATGCCGCCCTTGACGATGTCCTTGAGCTCGATGACGCCGAGCACCTTGGTATCCTTTGCGACCACGAGCGGCGTGCTGCCGCGGCGCGCGACTTCGTCAACCAGGCTGCCGGTCTCGGCAGGGTAACGCCCGCCCTTGGATTCCACCCAGGCGCGGATCGCGTCGGCCGCACCCTTGCGGATCTCGCTCCCCTCCAGATCGACGCCGCTCATGCGGGTCTTGGCGCTGAAGTGAATGAAAGTGGCACCAAGCGCATGCACGTCCCGTTCGCGCAAGCCGAACTTCTGTTTGGCGAGCACGACGATGCTGCGCCCTTCAGGTGTCTCGTCGGCGAGCGAAGAAAGTTGCGCGGCGTCACCCAGCTCGGATTCGTTGACGCCACGCGCCGGCAGGAAGGTGGTCGCCTGACGGTTGCCGAGCGTAATCGTGCCGGTCTTGTCGAGCAGCAAGGTGTCGACGTCGCCGGCTGCTTCCACCGCGCGTCCCGAGGTCGCGATTACGTTCGCGCGCAGCATGCGTCCGATGCCGGCGAGGCCGATCGCCGAGAGCAGGCCGCCGATCGTGGTCGGAATCAGGCACACCAGCAGCGCGACCAGCACGGTGATGGTGACCGGCGTCCCGACCTTGGCGACCTCGACGCTGTAGAGTGAGAACGGCAGCAGGGTGGCCGTGGTCTTCAGGAAAATCAGCGTAAAGCCGACCAGCAAGATGAGGAGCGCGATCTCGTTCGGCGTTTTCTGGCGCCGCGCGCTCTCGACCATCGCGATCATGCGGTCGAGAAAGGTCTCGCCCGGATCGACGGTCACCCGTACTACCAGCCAGTCGGACAGCACTTGGGTACCGCCGGTGACCGAGGAGAAATCGCCACCCGCCTCGCGGATCACCGGCGCGGACTCGCCCGTGATTGCGGCCTCATTGACCGAGGCGACGCCTTCGATGACCTCGCCGTCCGCGGGGATGATGTCGCCGGACTCGACCAGGAAGACGTCGCCCTTGCGCAGCTGCGCGGAGCTGACCTGGGTAAACGCGGCGCCGTGCTTCGGCTTGGCGAGTTTCTTGGCGACGACGTCGCGCTTGACGGCGCGCAACGCCGCGGCCTGGGCTTTGCTGCGGCCTTCCGCAATGGCCTCGGCGAAATTGGCGAACAGCACGGTGAACCACAGCCAGAACGTGATGGCCAGGATGAAACCGGCTGGCGCCTCGCCCTGGCCGCCCAGCGCCTGCACCCACAGGATGGTCGTGAGGATGCTGCCGAGGTACACGACAAACATTACCGGATTCCTCCACTGGTGCTGGGGCAGCAGCTTGACGCAAGCGTCGACCAAGGCCTGCCGGAAGATATCCCCGGTGACCAGGGACCGGCGCAGTGCCGGCATCGTTTTAACTTGTGTAGTCATCTCTTTCCACCTCATGAAGTTCTGTGTAGCCCGGATGGAACAAAGCGGAATCCGGGTTGTCGTTTCCCGGATTACGGCGCTTCGCGCCTTCATCCAGGCTACAAAACAAAGTGTTAATGCGCGCCGATCATGGTCAGGTGCTCGACGATCGGACCGAGCGCCAGCACTGGGAAGAAGGCGAGCGCGCCCACGATCACCACGGTGCCGATCAACAATATGACGAACAGCGGCGAGTGGGTCGGTAGCGTTCCGGCACTTACCGGAATCTTTTTCTTGGCCGCGAGCGCCCCGGCGATGGCCAGCACCGGCACCGCCAGCCAGTAGCGGCCGAGCAGCATGGCCAGCCCGAGCGCGGTGTTATAGAAAGGCGTGTTCGCCGAAAGCCCCGCGAACGCGCTGCCGTTGTTGTTACCGGCCGACGAAAACGCATAGAGGATTTCAGAGAAGCCGTGCATGGACGGATTGGCGACACCGGCCTTACCGGCATCGACCATGACCGCTATCGCCGTGCCCACGAGGATCACGAGCGGCACGAGCAACAGCGCCACTGCCGCCATCTTCATCTCGAATGACTGGATCTTCTTGCCGAGGTACTCCGGCGTGCGGCCGATCATCAGTCCCGCCACGAACACCGCGACGATGGCGAAGATCAGCATGCCGTAGAGTCCGGAACCCACGCCGCCGAAAATCACCTCACCCAACTGCATCATCCACATCGGCACCAGCCCGCCGAGTGGCGTAAAGGAGTCGTGCATGGAATTGACCGAGCCGTTCGAGGCCGCGGTGGTGGCGGTGGCCCAGAGCGCGGAATTCACGATGCCGAAGCGAGTTTCCTTGCCTTCCATGTTGCCGCCGGCTTGTGTGGCGCTGGCCGTCTGATCGACACCCTGTTTGGCGAGTAGCGGATTACCCGATTGCTCGGAACCCACGGCGAGTGTCAGCATCGCTACGAACACGACGACCATCGCGGCGAGCACTGCCCAGCCCTGGCGCGTGTCGCCGACCATGCGGCCGAAGGTGTAGGTCAGCGCCGCGGGAATCAGGAGAATGGCCAGGAGTTCGAGGAAATTCGAAAGCGGTGTCGGATTTTCCAGCGGGTGCGACGAGTTCACGTTGAAGAAACCGCCGCCGTTGGTGCCGAGCTGTTTGATGGCGATTTGCGAAGCCGCCGGGCCGACGGCGATGACCTGTTCCTTCTGCGTGACTTTTTCCGTGACCGGGTTGCCCTTGTCGTCCTTGACCGGCTGGCCCGCGGCGTCGAGCTTCGGCGTGTCGTATTCCACCGATTCCACGAGCGGCACCGTCTTGTAGGCCGAGAAGGTCTGCACCACGCCCTGGCCGGCGAGCACCAGCGCCAGTATGAGCGACAGCGGCAAAAGGATGTATAAGGTGCTGCGCGTGAGATCGACCCAGAAATTGCCGATGGTCTCGGCGGTCTGGCGCGCGAACCCGCGGATCAGCGCGACGAGTACCGCCATGCCGGTCGCCGCGGAGACGAAGTTCTGTACCGTGAGCCCCGCCATCTGCGTGATATAACTCATGGTGGTCTCGCCACCGTAACCCTGCCAGTTGGTGTTGGTGGCGAAACTTACCGCCGTGTTGAAGGAAGAATCCGGGGTGACCGCGGCAAGACCTTGCGGGTTGAGCGGCAGATAGGCTTGCAACCGTTGCAATGCATAGACAGCCAGCGCGCCAAGCAGGTTGAACACGAGCATGGCCAGCGCGTACTGCGTCCAGCGCATCTCCTGCGTTGGTTTCACGCCGCACAGCCGATACAGCAGGTTTTCAAACGGTGCGCCGAAGCGATTCAGAAACGCCACGCGGCCTTCGTACACGTTGGCCATGTAGGCGCCGAGGGGTTTCACCAACAGCAGCAACACGCCCAGATAGAGCGCGAGCTGTAAATAGCCGTTACCGGTCATTAGAATTTCTCCGGGAAGAATAACGCGACGACTAAATAGACGAAGACGGCGACCGCCAGGATCAGGCTCAGCAGGTAGGTCCAGGTCATGCGCCCCTCCTCAACAGCCGTTCGAAGGCGTAAACCAGCCCGATGGTGAGCACGAAGAAACCGACGACGATCGCCATGTAGATGAAATCCATAACACGAACCTCCGCTCAGGAAAGACCACGGCGCGAACTATAGGGAGAGTCGGATGGAAATCCCGTGGAGATTCAGTGCGGGGATGTTAAAAAACTATAAAAATGCGTTTACGCGCGGGGATTCGTCCGGCTCGCGGGTCCTGATCCACGGCCGGAACGACGATATATAAAGAATCCCTGATTTTGTTCCCGGTGGACCGGGTCAGAACTCGACGGATTGTGTGCCGGTCTTCGAGGGCGTGGGTTCGAGACGCCGGACAATTTCCGACTCCAGACATTTGGCTTGTTCGGGATCTAGCGGTTGGTGACGATCGCGGCTGTTGACGAAGAAAATGTCCTCGGCGCGCTCGCCGTAGGTGGCCACCTTGGCCGCCATCAAATTCACGCGGCACTGCTTGAGCGCCAACGCCACCTGATACAGCAGCCCCGCGCGGTCTTGGGCGGTGACCTCCATGATCGTGAGCTGCCCCTTGGGCGAGGGACTGAAGCTGACACGCGTCTCGATGGGAAAGTGTTTCAGTTGACGCGGCAAATGGGCGGACTGCGGATCACGCCCCGGTTGCGGTTTCAGTAGTTGCTCGCGCATCGCCTTCTGCAATTGCGCGAGCGCGCGTGGATCGCTCACCGGTTTATCGGAGTGGTCCAGCACCACGAAGGTATCCAGTGCGAAGCCGTTGTGCAGCGTGTGAATGCGCGCATCCATGATGGACAGATTGAGACGGTCAAATCCCGCGGTCATGACGACGAACAGGTCGTCGCGATCCGGTGTGTAGATCAGGAACTCGCTGCCACCGAGATCGGGGGTGTACCGCGTGGCCACGATCGGCAAATCGGTGGCATGAGCCCCGGCAATCACCTGCGCGTGCCATGCCAGGCTCTCGGCGTCGTAAGGCAGGAAATATTCCCCGTCCAGGTCCTGCCAGAAACGGTTGACCTGCGCCTCGGAAAGTCCGGCCGGGCCCAGCTTCTCCAGCGCCGACCGGCGCAAATCGGTGATGTGCTCCTGCAGATCGATCGGCTGGGCGATGCCGCGGCGCAGCAGCCGCGTGGTGGCGCTGTAGAGCTGCGACAGCAGCCTACCTTTCCAGGCGTTCCACACGGTGGGGCTGGTGCCGCGCATGTCCGCCACTGTGAGCAGATACAGGTTGTCGAGATGTTCCTGGTCGCCAACGAGCTGCGCAAAATGCATCACCACGTCGGGGTCTGAGATGTCCTCACGCTGTGCGGTGCTCGACATCACGAGGTGATGGCGCACCAGCCAGCAGATGAAGCGGGTGTCGTACTCGCTCAGATTGTGCAGACGGCAGAATGCCTCGGCCTCGGCTTCGCCCAGCTGTGAATGGTCTCCGCCGCGTCCCTTGGCAATGTCATGGAACAGACCGCCGAGATACAAGCGCTCGGGCTTGACCAGCTTCTGGATGATCTCACTGGCGAGCGGAAACTCACCGCGGAATTCCGTCACGGTGAAACGGCGCAGATTGCGCACGACCATGAGCGAATGCGCATCGACTGTGTAGACGTGGAACAGGTCATGCTGCATCTGTCCGACGACGCGCCCGAAGGCCGGGAGATACGCGCCAAGCACGCCGTAGGCATTCATGCGCCGCAGTTCGTGGGTGATTCCGCGCGGCTGGCGCATGATTTCCATGAACAGGCTGCGGCAGGCGAGGTCCTGGCGAAACGAATTATCGATGCGGTGAAGGTTGGCGCGAATCAGCCGAATTGTTCCGGCGCGCACGCCTTTGAGTTCCGGGTGTTGCTGCAAGATCAGGAATATTTCCAGCATGGCGTAAGGCGCGCGCTCGAACACCCGCGGGTGCGTGACCTCGGCGAATCCGTAATGCGACCGGAAGCGGCGGTTGATCGGCTTGGTTTTCGTGCGGCCGCGCGCCAGGATGGCTTCGTCGAAGTGCTGCAGCAGGATCTCACTCAGCAGCGAGAGCTCCTTGATCGTGCGGTAATAGCGTTTCATGAACTGCTCGACGGCGAGAAAGCCGGGCCGGTCGGTATAGCCTAAATCCCTGGCCAGTGCCCGCTGGTGGTCGAACAACAACCGGTCCTCGCGCCGCCCGGCGAGGTAATGCAGACCCGCGCGCACGTGCCACAGGAAATTGCGCTCGCGAATGAGCGTATGGTATTCCTCCTCGCTCAGAAAGCCGTGCCCCACCAGGTCGTGCAGCGAGGAAGTATCGAATTGCCGCTGCGTGACCCACGAGATCATCTGGATGTCGCGCAGTCCACCCGGGCCTTCTTTGACGTTCGGCTCCAGGTTGTAGGCAGTGTCGTCGAAACGATGATGTCTTGCGATTTGTTCCTGCCGCTTGGCCGCGAAAAATTTACGGCTGGGCCAGATTTTCGAAGCATGTGTCTTGCGTCGCATCTTCTCGAAGAGTTCCTCGTCGCCGTCGAGCAATCTCGACTCCATGAGGTTCGTGACCACCGTGAGATCGTTCTTGGATTCCCGGACGCAGTCCTTGAGGGTGCGCACGCTGTGTCCGACCTCGAGCCCCATGTCCCAGAAAAATCGCACCAGCGCCTCGATGAAGGAACGTGTTTTGGCGGAATCGTTCTTGTCGAGAAGTATCATGACGTCGATGTCGGACGCGGGATGCAGCTCGCCGCGTCCGTAACCGCCCACGGCCACCAGGGCGACCGGAATCCCGGCCGGCAGCAGGGACAGGTGCCTACGCCAGGCGCGCGTCATGAGCTGGTCGATCAACCAGGCGTGGGCGTTAACGAGCGTGTCGGCTTCACTTTTGTCGTAGAACGATTGCCGGAGGATTTCGCGCGCCGCTTGCAGCGCAGCACGAAATAGTGGCAGAGGATTCTTGGCGCTGGCCAGTGTTTGGTCGAATTCCCGGCCGTTGAACAGACTGTCCTTGGCGATGGACACGGTGGAGATCAGTGCCTCGCGGACGGTTCGGAAAAGTTCATGGGTTGTCGCCGGGCACGAGCGTGAGAACGTCGTGACCCTTGTCCGTCACCAGCACGGTGTGTTCCCATTGCGCGGAGAGCGAATGATCGCGCGTGACCACCGTCCAGTTGTCGGGAAGCAGTTTCACTTCTCTCTTGCCGGCGTTGATCATCGGCTCAATGGTGAAGGTCATGCCGGGCGCAAGCGTCATCCCGGTTCCCGGCTGACCGTAGTGCAGCACCTGCGGGTCTTCGTGGAATTCGAGTCCGATGCCGTGACCGCAGTATTCGCGCACGACCGAAAAACCGTGCGCCTCGGCGTGTTGCTGGATGGCGTGGCCGATGTCTCCCAGCCGTGTACCCGGCCGGACCATGGCTATGCCCTTGAGCATGCATTCGTGCGTGATCTGCACCAGCCGTTTCGCCTGTATGGACGGTTCGCCGATATAAAACATTTTGCTGGTGTCGCCGTGATAGCCGTCCTTGATGACGGTGATGTCGATGTTGACGATGTCGCCTTTTTTGAGCTTCTTGTCGCCCGGAATGCCATGGCATACCTGATGGTTCACTGAAGTGCAGATGGAGCGGGGGAAGCCCTTGTAGTTGAGCGGTGCCGGAACGGCCTGCTGCACGTTGACGATGTAGTCGTGGCAGATCCGGTCGAGTTCGCCGGTGGTGATGCCCGGTTGGACGTGCGGCCGGATCATGCGCAACACCTCGGCAGCGAGCCGGCCGGCGATACGCATTTTTTCGACTTCCTCGGGGGTTTTGATGGTGACGGGCATGGCTGGGATGATGGCTTCGGCTGTATTGTCCGGGAATAGAGTCATTTTAAAAAGCCCTTTTACACATGTTTTTTCGTCCAAACCCATGAAAACATTGTCGTTATCGCTGCGCTATGGTATAAAGCCGCCCGCAGTTATGTAGTTCAACCTAAACCCACACGCGGCACCGGCACATGCATCCGGGTGTCCGGCCACTTTAAACCGTGGCTGGATTGATACATGGGGTCCGCGGCGGAAAAACCCGAAGGAGAAATCATGAGCAATATATCCATGCGCCAGATGTTGGAGGCCGGCGTGCATTTCGGCCACCAGACGCGGTACTGGCACCCCAAGATGCGCCCCTATATTTTCGGTGAGCGCAACCGTATCCACATCATCAACCTGGAAAAAACCCTGCCGCTGTTCAACGAGGCAATGGGTTATCTGACCAAGCTCATCGCTAACGGTGGCACGGTCCTGTTCGTCGGCACCAAGCGCCAGGCGACGGATATCGTCAGCGAGGCCGCCTTGCGTTGCGGCAGTCCGTACGTGAATCACCGCTGGTTGGGTGGAATGCTGACCAATTACCGCACGGTCAAAAAATCGATCGAGCGGCTGAAGATGCTTGAGTCGGTTCTGGCGGACGATACGAGCAGCAAGAAACTTTCCAAGAAGGAATTGCTGACACTCGACCGCGAGCGCGTCAAGCTTGAGAAAAGCCTCGGTGGCATCAAGGAAATGTCCGGCCTGCCAGACGCGATTTTTGTCATCGACGTCGGCCACGAATATATCGCGGTATCCGAAGCCAACAAGCTGAACATTCCGGTCGTCGGCGTGGTGGATTCCAATTGCAAGCCCGACGGCGTGGACTACGTCATTCCTGGCAACGACGACGCCATCCGCGCGATCCAGCTCTACGCGTATGCGGCGGCGGACGCCATCCTCGCCGGACAGGAACAGCGTCAAGCGACGATCGTTTCGGGCGATGACGAGTTCATCGAGGTCAAGGAAGAGCCCGCGAAAATCAAGGTGACCGCCAAGAAGAAACCGATGGCGGCGCACGATGAAGCGACCGCCGAGCCCGAAGCGGCTGTTGTAATCGCGGATGCCGTGAAGCCGGCCGAAAAGCCCAAGCGCGCGCCTCGCGCCAAGCCGAAGAGTGGTGAGCGAGGGAAGAAAGAGGCGTCCGATCAGGACGGCGGCGAATAGAAGCAGGAATATCAAGGGGGCATCGCCCCCTTGATTTTATGGTGGCGGTAAAACCGCCGTGCAGCTGAATGAGGATGACGTGATGAGTATTTCCGCACAACAAGTGAAAGAACTGCGCGAGCGTACCGGGCTTGGCATGATGGAATGCAAGGCGGCGTTGGCCGAAACCCATGGCGATATGGAAGCCGCCACCGATTTGCTGCGCAAGCGTGCCGGCGCCAAGGTGGAAAAGAAATCCGGTCGCATCGCGGCCGAGGGTGCGATCGGTATTTTCATAACACCGGACCGCAAGACGGCCGCCATGGTCGAGGTCAACTGTGAGACCGATTTTGTCGCCAAGGGCGATGATTTCGCGGCGTTCGCCACTTCGGCTGCCGCCCGCGTGGCCGGCAAGTCGCCGGTCAATGTCGATGCGCTGTACCAGTTGCCGTTCACGGACGGTGCCGCGCAGACCGTCGGTCAAGCGCGCGAAGGTCTGGTGATGAAACTTGGCGAGAACATCAACATCCGTCGCTTCGAGCGCATGACCGCGACCAAAGGCCATCTCGGCAGCTATATCCACGGCCGCAAAATCGGCGTGCTGGTGGAAGTGGAAGGCGGTGATGAAAGCCTCGCCAAGGATATCGCCATGCACATCGCGGCGAGCCGCCCCGAGTGCGTCTCCAAAGATCAGGTGCCGGCCGCGGCGATCGCCAAGGAAAAGGAAATCTTTGCCGAACAGGCGAAGACCAGCGGCAAGCCGCCCGAGATCATTGAAAAGATGGTCATGGGCCGGGTGAACAAGTATCTCAACGAGATCTCCTTGCTGGGACAGCCTTTCGTGAAGGACCCGGACACAACCGTCGAAAAGCTGCTCAAGTCGAAAGGCGCCAGCGTCATCCGTTTCAGCCGCTACGAAGTCGGCGAAGGGATGGAGAAGAAAACGGGTGATTTCGCCGCCGAAGTGATGGCGACAGTAAAGAACCTCTGACAGGGTGAAAACACGGATGCGTTGCTGGCGAAAAACGAGCGGATGCAAGGCGCGCGGCGCCGCCAATAGCCACGGCGCTCTTGGCAAGCCGCGCAACGCCGCAGACGCCGTTTTTCGCCGCAACCCTCCGGGACGGGGCGATTCCGGCGCATCGCAGCGTCGAAGCTTCGGGTCCGTAGCGCAGTGGCTACTGTCCTCTCGCTGCTCCTTGCGCTGCATCCGGAATCGCCGTCGTCGCATGCGCGTTTTCACCCTGTCAGAGGTTCCATGGGAGGCTGAGTCTTGAAGAGCGCATCCGGGGTTCCTGCCTACCGCCGCGTGTTGCTCAAGCTTTCCGGCGAGGCGCTGATGGGTGCCGATGCCTATGGCATCAACCGTGAGGTGCTCGCGCGCATCGCCGCCGAGGTCAAGTCGGTGGCCGACATCGGCGTGCAACTCGCCATCGTGATTGGAGGCGGCAACATCTTTCGCGGCATCGCGCCGTCCGCCCAGGGCATGGACCGTGCCTCCGCCGATTACATGGGCATGCTCGCCACCATAATGAACTCGCTCGCGCTGCAGGATGCCCTGGAGAAACAGGGTGTGTCGGTGCGCGTGCAATCGGCGCTGCGCGTCGATCAAGTCGTTGAGCCCTACGTGCGTCGGCGCGCGATCCGGCATCTTGAGCAGGGGCGCGTCGTTATCTTCGCCGCGGGCACCGGCAATCCGTTTTTCACCACCGATACCGCGGCGACCTTGCGCGGCGCCGAAATCGGCGCAAACGTGGTGCTCAAGGCGACGAAAGTCGATGGCGTCTATGACCGTGATCCGGTGAAGCATGCCGACGCCAAGCGTTATGAGACGATCAGTTACGACGAGGTGCTGGACAAGCGGCTGGGCGTGATGGATGCCGCGTCCATCGTGATGTGTCGCGACCAGAATCTGACGGTACGCGTGTTCAGCATACACAAGCCCGGGAACCTGATGCGGGTCTGCCTGGGGGAAAATGTCGGCACACTCGTGAGCAGTGCGGCAGGGATGCCGCGTTTACGAACCTGATGACGGAAAAGGAGGCTAGCCATGTCGGAGTCGGTGGACAAAATCAAGAAAGACGCGGAAACACGGATGGCGAAGTCGGTGGACACGCTCAAGAACGATCTGGGCAAGATCCGCACCGGCCGCGCCCACCCGGGGCTGCTCGAAACCGTGCGCATCGATTACTACGGTAACAAGGCGCCGCTCAACCAGGTTGCCAACGTATCGGCGTCGGATGCGCGCACCCTCACGGTGACGCCCTTCGACAAGAGCCAGGCGGCAGCCATCGAAAAGGCGATCCGCGAATCCGATCTGGGGCTCAATCCGGTGTCGGCCGGCGGCGTGATCCGCGTGCCATTGCCGTCGCTTACCGAGGAACGGCGCAAGGAGCTTTCCAAGCACGTGCGCGCCGAAGGCGAGAACGCCAAGGTGGCGATCCGCAACGTCCGCCGTGACGCCAACCAGCACCTGAAGGATGCGCTGAAAAAGAAGCTGATCACCGAGGACGACGACAAGCGTTCGGAAGAAGCGGTGCAAAAATTCACCGACCGTTTTATCACCGAAGTAGACAAGCTCGTCGCCACCAAGGAAAAGGATGTCATGCAGGTGTAATGACAGTGAACCGCGTGTTATTTAACATCGAATTGCATTAATTTAATGGATAAATCCAAAATCACCGACACGGCGGCAATCCTGGCAGGACAGTCCGCCGTTCCGCAGCACGTGGCCGTTATCATGGATGGCAATGGCCGTTGGGCCAAAGGCCGCGGACTGCCGCGCGTTGCCGGTCATCGTAAGGGCGTCGAGCGCGTGCGTGACATGGTATCCGCCTGTGCCGAGAAGGGCGTGAAGTTTCTCACTCTGTTCGCCTTCAGTAGCGAGAACTGGCGCCGTCCGGTGCAGGAAGTCCAGCTGCTCAAGGAATTATTTCTGAGTGCGCTCGACCACGAAATCCGGAAACTGCACAAGAACAATGTTCGTTTCCGCGTCATTGGCGACACCGAACGCTTCGGCGAGAAGATCACCACGCGCATCCGTCAGTCCGAAACGCTGACACAGAAGAACACGGCGCTGACACTGACGATCGCCGCCAATTATGGCGGGCGCTGGGACATCGCGCAGGCCTGCGCTGAACTCGCCCGCCGCGCCGTCCGCGGCGAGATTGACCCGGACACTATCACGGAAAAAAGTCTCGAGCCTTTTCTCAGCCTTGCCGGCGTTCCCGAGCCGGACCTGTTCATCCGCACCGGCGGCGAGCAGCGTATCAGCAACTTTTTGCTGTGGCAGCTGGCCTACACCGAGATGTATTTCACCCCCGTGCTTTGGCCGGATTTCGATCGCGCGCAATTCGAGCAGGCGCTTGTCTCCTATGCCGGACGCCAGCGCCGTTTCGGTCTGACAGGTGAGCAGATCGAAACCGCGCGCCATGCTTAAACAGCGGGTCCTCACCGCGCTCATTCTGATCCCGGTGCTGGTGGCGGCGCTGTTTTATTTTCCGCTTGGCTGGATCGTCGTTCTGTTTGGATTGTTCATAGTCACCGCCGCCTGGGAGTGGACAGCGCTGTCTGGCATTCGGGGGGCTTTCTCCAGAACGACATATGTTTTCTGTCTCCTGATCCTCGGTGGCGCCGCGATATACAGTGTTATGCGGCAACCTTCCCCGATCGCCTCTTTTCTCGCCGCCGCTGGACTGTGGTGGTTATGGGCATTGGCGGAACTCATCAGCCGTAAGGACGTCAACAAGGGAATGTTCGCGACGACGGCAGGCAAGGTTGTTGGCGGTTTTCTGGTTCTGATTCCTCCCTGGGTCGCGTCGGTATACCTGCTGGCGGTGGACAGTGAGCGCCCGCGTTTGCTGCTGTTTTTGCTTGTGCTCGTGTGGGTGGCTGACACCGCCGCCTATTTTTCCGGCTCGGTCCTTGGCCGAACAAAACTTGCGCCGCACGTGAGCCCCGGCAAGACGGTGGAAGGCGTCATGGGCGGGGTGGCGGCTGTCGTGCTGCTGGCCTGGCTTTGTGGGACAATGATCTGGAAATTCGAGCCAGGATTGCTTGTGCAATGGATCGGACTTGCCATTGTCACGGTGCTGTTTTCAGTGGTGGGCGACCTCACCGAGAGCAAGCTCAAACGCATCGCTGGAGTAAAAGACAGCGGCAGCATATTTCCCGGGCACGGCGGTGTGCTTGATCGTATCGACGCCTTGACGGCCGCCGCGCCGATATTTCTTCTTGGCGTGATCACTCTGTTGAAGTTTTGATGCATGATCAGCGACACTATAAAATCCCTTGATGAACGGTCGGACCGCGGCATACGCGGTGTGACGATTCTGGGGTCCACCGGCTCCATCGGCGTCAACACGCTCGATGTGCTTACGCGACATCCCGGGCGTTTCCGTGTCCTGGCGCTGACGGCTAACACGCAGGTAGAACGTCTTTTCGATCAGTGCCGGCAGTATCTACCGCAAAAGGCCGTCATGCTCGATGCGAATGCCGCCACCCGCCTCAAGGATAAAATCCAGCGGGCAGGGATCGAAGTGGAGGTATTGTCGGGGACGGAAGGACTGAATACCGTGGCCACGTATCCGCGTGCGCACATCGTGGTGGCGGCGATTGTCGGTGCCGCCGGATTGTTGCCGACACTGGCGGCGGTACGAGCGGGAAAACGGGTATTGCTGGCGAACAAGGAACCGCTGGTGATGTCTGGCCGCATCTTTGTCGAAGAGGCGCATGCCAGTGGCGCGGAGCTGCTGCCGGTGGACAGCGAGCACAACGCCATTTTCCAGTCCATGCCGGCCGGATACCGCACCGGAGATGTGCCCGCAGGCGTGCGACGCATTTTTCTAACCTGTTCCGGCGGACCTTTTCGTGCCACGTCGGCGGAAGCGCTGGTTTCCGTCTCGCCGGAACAGGCATGCGCGCATCCGAACTGGGTCATGGGACGCAAGATTTCCGTGGATTCGGCCACGCTGATGAACAAGGGCCTGGAGCTGATCGAGGCGTGCTGGCTTTTCGGTATGACACCCGATCAGGTCGAAATCGTGATTCATCCGCAAAGCGTGATTCATTCGCTGGTCGAGTACGTGGATGGCTCGGTACTGGCGCAACTCGGCAATCCGGACATGCGCACACCGATTGCGCATGCACTGGCCTGGCCGGAGCGCATCGAATCCGGTGTAAAAAGCCTCAACCTCTTCGAGCTGGCGCGTCTGGACTTCGAGTCTCCCGACCTCAAGCGTTTCCCATGCCTGCAACTCGCCTATGATGCTGCGCGCGCCGGCGGAACCATGCCGGTGATTCTGAATGCGGCCAACGAAGTGGCGGTGCAGGCGTTTCTCGACCGGCGTATCGGATTTACCGATATTCCGCGTGTGATCGAACACACGCTTACACTCCTGCCGGCGAGCCAGGACACACAACTGGGCACGGTGCTCTCGGACGACGTGCGCGCCCGCGAGACTGCCAGCCGTTTCATTTCCAGCCGGGAATCGCGTATGGGACAGGGAGTAACATGACGGATATCCTTTATTACGTCGGCGCGTTCGTGGTGGCGCTGGGCGTTCTGATCGCGGTGCATGAGTTCGGCCATTTCTGGGTTGCCCGGCGTCTGAGCGTGAAGGTGCTGCGTTTTTCCATCGGTTTCGGAAAACCATTGTGGTCCCGACGCGTGGGCGAGGACCGCATGGAGCTTGCTATCGGCGCATTTCCGCTTGGCGGCTACGTGAAGATGCTGGATGAAACCGAGGGCGAGGTTCCACCACAGGAACTGCATCGCGCGTTCAATCGCCAAAAGACGTGGAAGCGCATGGCGATCGTGGTGGCCGGTCCGCTATTCAATTTTCTGTTCGCCATCCTGGCTTATTGGGCGGTGTACATGGTCGGGGTGGATGGCATCAAGCCGGTCGTCGGCAAGGTGACGGAAAGCTCGATCGCCCAGCAAGCCGGATTCCGCGCCGGGGACGAGATACTGAGTATTGACGGCAAGGAAGTGCAGAGCTGGGATCAGCGGCGATTATATCTGTTTCAACGCGCCCTCGACCGTGCGCGCGTGAATATTGAAGTGCGCGACGCGCAGGGAAAGGTTGAATCGCGGCAGCTGGATTTATCGAACCTGCCGGTAGAGGAAGTCAACGCATCGCTGCTGGAGCGTGGCATCGGATTGATCGGTTTTTTTCCCGAACCGTTGCCGGTGATTGGCGCCATGGAACCGGGTCCGGCTGAGCGTGCCGGGATGAAAATCGGTGATCGTCTGGTGGAGGCCAACGGCGAGCCGGTGCCGTCGTGGGAACGACTGGTAGAGGTGATCAGCAAGAGCCCCGGTAAACCGGTCCATATCACGGCAGAAAGGGAAGGCGCGCGACACGATTTTGAAGTCACGCCGGACGCCGTGGAGCAGGGCGGGCAGACAATCGGGCGTATCAACATTAGACCCCGGTTTACGGACATCCCTGATTCGATGCGTGTCAAGGTGCGATTCGGTGTCGTTGAGGCGCTGACCGAAGGCGTTCGTAATACTTGGTCGATGTCGGTGCTTACGCTCGAGATGTTGTACCGGATGCTGAAGCTCGAGGTTTCGGCGCGCAATATCAGCGGGCCCATCACGATTGCCCAATATGCCGGCTACTCCGCCAAGGTGGGATTCGAGCAGTATGTGCTGTTTCTGGCCGTCATCAGCATCAGTCTCGGGGTGTTGAATCTTTTGCCTATCCCGGTACTCGATGGCGGTCACCTGATGTATTACATTATCGAAACCATCAAAGGCAGCCCACTTTCCGAGCGGACCATGATGTTGGGGCAGCAGGTCGGAGTGGCCTTGCTGGGAGGCCTCATGATGCTGGCCTTTTATAATGATTTGACCCGAATTTTCCAATGAGCTTTACCGCGCTGGGGAACCTCTGAATAAGCTCCAAAAAAGAACGTCCCTTCCTCCTTCATGGGGAAAGGGCAGGATGGGAGTGAACAGCATCACCCTCACCTTAACCCTCCCCCTTCAAGGGGGAGGGGGACTGAATCAGACGCTCCCTAGACTGGAAAAGAACAACGAATGAAGAAACTTTTTGTGGCACTCCTCTTGTGCGCTCTGCACGCGTCTGTTGCTTTGGCCATGGAGCCCTTTGTGATTAAGGACATCCGTGTGGATGGCGTGCAGCGTATTTCGGCGGGTACTGTCTTCAACTATCTGCCGGTCAAGGTCGGCGATACGCTGACCGAGCAGCGATCCCAGGAAGCGGTGCGCGCCCTCTTCAAGACGGGATTTTTCCGCGACGTGCGTCTCGAACGCGACAAAAATGTGCTGATCGTAGAAGTCATTGAACGGCCGTCGATAGCCGGCATCAAGATAGCCGGCACCAAAGAGATGTCCGAAGAGGATCTCAAGAAAGGTCTGAAGGAAATCGGGCTGGCCGAAGGCCGGGTTTTCAACAAATCGCTCCTCGACCGCGTCGAACAGGAATTGCGGCAGCAGTATTTCGCGCGCGGTTATTACGCCGTCACCATTCGTCCCACGGTGACGCCGCTGGAGCGTAATCGCGTGGACATCAACATCGAAGTGGCGGAAGGCAAAGTGGCGCGCATTCGTGAAATGAACCTCGTCGGCAATCATCTCTTTTCAGATAAAAAACTGCTGAAACTATTCACCCTGGGCCCAAAGCCATGGTACGCCTTTTTCTCGAGCCGCGACAAATATTCCAAACAGCAACTTGCCGGCGACCTGGAAAGTTTGCGCAACTTCTACCAGGATCAGGGTTTCCTGGAGTTCACTATCGACTCCACGCAGGTATCTATCTCGCCGGACAAGGAGAGGATTTACATTACGGTCAATATCACCGAGGGTAAGAAATATACCGTCACCGGCTTCAAGCTTGCCGGGACCTTCGTGGTGCCTGAAAAAGATTTGAGCGATCTGATCAGCGTAAAGGCCGGCGGTGTCTTCTCGCGCAAGGAGGTCACCGAATCAACGAAGAAGATGTCCGACCGTCTCGCCAACGATGGCTATGCCTTCGCTAACGTCAACGCGATCCCCGATGTGGACAAGGAAAAATCCCAGGTGTCCTTCACCTTTTTTGTCGACCCGGGACGACGCGTCTACGTACGAAGGATCAATTTTGCGGGAAACGTGACCACGCGCGATGAAGTATTGCGTCGTGAGATGCGCCAGATGGAAGGCGGGTGGTACAACGCCGAGAAAATCCAGCGTTCACGCGTGCGTCTGCAGCGTCTTGGTTTCTTTGACGACGTCAACGTCGAGACGCCGGCGGTACCGGGCGTGGCCGATCAGGTGGACGTCAACGTCAACGTCAAGGAACGGGCCACCGGCAATATGATGCTGGGTGTCGGTTATTCGGACACCGATGGCTTGTTGTTCAACGCCAGTGTTACGCAAAGCAACCTGTTCGGCACCGGCAAAGAACTCGGTGCCAGCTTCGACAACTCACGATCCGTGACCAATTTCAATGTCCGTTATGTCAATCCGTACTACACCCAGGACGGAATCAGCCGCGGCTTTAACATCTTTTCCACCAGCGTCGATGCCGCCGCCGCGAATACGGCAGCATATAACGCCGAGAGCCAGGGCGTGGGTGTATTTTTCGGTTTTCCCTTGAGCGAGGACAACAAGATTGATGTCGGCTTTGACGTTGAGAAAATCAATCTGATTACCAACTCAACCAGCGCCCAGGTCGCCCAGGATTTTGTTGCCGCGAATGGTTCCTCGAACATCGTCCCGAAAATGACGCTCGGCTGGTCGCATGACACACTCGACAGCCTGCTGTTGCCAACCTCGGGAACTTTGCAACGCTTTGCAGCTGAAATAGCGATTCCTGGCGGTGATATCGAATACTACAAGCTTACCTACACGCTCGGGCGGTATTGGCCGCTCAGCGAGACCTATACCTTTAAGGCTAGGACGGAGCTGGGTTACGGCAATGGTTATGGCGGTACGGATACATTACCTTTTTACAAGAACTTCTTCGCCGGCGGCAGCGGCACGGTCCGGGGTTACTCCTCACGTTCATTGGGGCCCAAGGATACCTTGCCGCCACACGATCCTATCGGCGGCGATCGCCGCGTGCTGCTCAACATGGAATTGCTGTTCCCTCTGCCCGGAATGCCCCGCGACAACAAATCCATGCGTATGAGCCTTTTTACCGATGGCGGCATGGTCTACGGTCCGGGTGAACAGATGGATCTGGGGCAGTTGCGTTATTCCTCCGGTTTGGCGTTTAATTGGTATTCGCCGGTCGGACCGCTCAGTTTCAGCTATGCGATCCCCCTGAATGACAAGCCGGGCGACCGTACCGAGTCATTCCAGTTCACCTTGGGTGTGCCGTTGCGATAAGTATCAGGAGGCATTTTTGGGAAGCAGAACTTTCGTAATCAAGACTTTAGTGATAGCCCTCGGCTTTGTTGTCATGGCGGGGTTCACGAACGCCGCCGATTTCAAGATCGGTTATGTCAATGCCGTCAAGGTCATTGAAGAGGCGCCGCAAGGCGAAGCCGCTCTTAAGAAACTGGAAGCCGAATTTGCACCACGCGACAAACAGATCGTGGAGATGCAGAACCGGCTCAAGCAGCTGGAGCAGGACTTGGAAAAGAATGCGCTGGTGCTCAAGGAAAACGAGCATCGCTCCAAGGAATTCGAGATCGTTACGCTCAAGCGCGATTTGCGACGGGCGACCCAGGAATTCCGGGAAGATTACAACTTGCGACGCAATGAGGAATTGGCGGCACTTCAGAAGATCGTGCAGAAGACGATTGCTGAAATCGCCAAGCAGGAAAATTACGATTTGATACTCGAAAGCGCGGTTTACGCCGGGCCAAAGGTGGATGTTACCGACAAGATCCTCAAGAAGCTGGGGAAGAAATAGGTTCAGATGACCGTTACCCTTGCAGAATTGGCGCGGCGCTTTCAGGCGAAGGTGCAGGGCGATGAGGGTGTGATTATCGAGGGCGTTGCCAGCCTGCAGACGGCCGGTCCCCGCGATATCGCCTACGTCAGCGATCGGAAATACCTCCCTCAGCTTGTCGACACTAAAGCCGGAGCCGTCATTCTGGCGGAAGCTGACATAACACGCTACGCAGGATCCGCACTGATAGTCGCCAATCCCCATCTCTGTTTCGCGCAGGTGGCAGACTTACTGCATCCAACGCCAGGATTCACCCCGGGCGTTCATCCGACGGCCGTCGTCAGCCCAGCGGCGAAGGTGGCGGTGACGGCGTGGATAGGGCCGCACTCCGTGGTCGAGGCCGGCGCCATGATCGGAGAGGGTGCGTATATTGGTCCTGGCTGCCATATCGGTGCCAAGGCTTCGATTGGCGAAAAAACGAGATTGATGGCGCACGTGGTTATCGGCGAACGCTGCGTAATAGGTAATAAATGCCTGTTCAAACCAGGTGCGGTAATAGGTAGCGAAGGCTTTGGTTTCGCCAAGGATGGAGAACGATGGCAAAAGGTTCCTCAGATAGGGCGCGTGCTTATCGGCAACGAGGTTGAAGTCGGCGCCAATACGACGATTGATCGCGGCTCGCTCGGCGATACCGTCATCGGCGATGGTGTTAAGCTGGATAACCTGATCCAGATTGCGCACAATGTGCGTATCGGCGAGAACACCGCGATGGCAGCCTGTTCGGGAATCGCGGGCAGCGCGGTCGTCGGCAAGCGCTGCACTATCGGCGGCCAGGCGGGCATCAACGGCCATATCGAGCTTGCTGATGATGTGCACATCACGGCCTGTTCTCTCGTGACAAGTTCCATCACGAAGCCCGGAGTATATTCATCCAGCATCAAGGCCGAGCCGGCGGAAAAATGGCGACGTAACGCCGCCAGGCTGTACCATCTGGATGAGGTAGTGCGGCGATTGGCCAAACTGGAAGAAAGACTGCAACAGCATTCCGAGGAGCAAAAAAATTGAACCCGCTGGATATCAATGAAGTTCGCAAATATCTGCCGCATCGCTATCCGTTTTTGTTGATCGATCGCGTGCTCGACTACACCAAGGACCAGTCGCTGACGGCGATCAAGAACGTAACCATCAACGAACCCTTTTTTCCAGGACATTTCCCGTATAACCCCGTGATGCCGGGCGTATTGATCGTGGAGGCGATGGCGCAGGCTTGCGCCATACTCTCGCTGAAAAGCCTGGACAAGGTTCCCAACGAAGCTTCGATTTATTATTTTGTCGGCATCGACAATGCGCGCTTCAAGCGGCCGGTGTTGCCGGGAGATCAGATCATCTTCAAGGTGGAAATCACACGCAGAATGAAAGGCATCTGGCGGTTTGCGGGCAATGCCTACGTGGACGAGGAACTGGCGGCAACCGCAGAATTGATGTGTGCGTATAAGGGAATTTGAGTGATTCATCCACAGGCTATCGTTGATCCCGCTGCGAGAATCGGGAGCCATGTTGATATCGGGGCCTTCAGCATCATCGGTCCAGAGGTAGAGATCGGTGAAGCGACGTGGATTGGGCCGCACGTCGTCATCCACGGCCAGACCCGTATCGGAACAAACAACAAGATATACCAGTTCTGTTCGATCGGCGAAGCGCCACAGCATCAGGGCTATAAGGGCGAGCCTACTCGTCTGGAAATCGGCGACCGCAATATCATCCGGGAATACTGCACCTTCAATCGCGGCACGGCGGGCGGTGGCGGCGTCACGCGACTGGGCGATGACAATTTCATCATGGCCTATTGTCACGTGGCGCATGACTGCCATGTCGGCAATCGCACCATCTTTGCCAATGGCACCAGCCTGGCGGGACACGTGACGGTGCAAGATCAGGTCATATTCGGCGGATTCAGCATGATCCATCAGTTCTGCCGCGTTGGCGCGCACGTCATGACCGGAATCAGTACCGTCACGTTCAAGGATATCCCGCCGTATCTGCTGGTCGCGGGCAACACCGCCGTACCTCACGGACTCAATCTTCGTGGGCTCAAACGCCGGAACTTCTCCGGCGAGTCAATCAATTCCCTGCGGCAGGCCTATAAGCTCCTGTACAAATCCGGTTTGCGTCTCAATGAGGCCATTGAACAGATCGCGCCGATTGCCAAAGCAAATGCGGAAGTCGGACACTTTCTCGATTTTATCAAGAAATCAGAGCGCGGAATTATCCGTTAAGCCGCGGTGAAGAAGAGTCCCGCGATCAAGATTGGTATCGTCGCCGGCGAGGCATCGGGAGACCTGCTGGGCGCAGGACTGATGAGTGAACTCCGGAAAAGACTGTCCGCGGTTTCCTTTGAAGGCATTGGCGGGCCATTAATGCAGGCGCAGGGTTGCCGCAGCCTGTTTCCCATGGAGCAGCTTTCCATCATCGGCCTTGAGGCCGTCGGCAAATATCCGGAAATCAACAGCCTGCGGAACACGCTGGCCGATCATTTTCTGAAAAACCCGCCGGATCTTTTTATTGGCGTTGATGTTCCGGACTTCAACCTCGTGCTGGAGGAGAAGCTCAAGTCTGCTGGCATTCTCACGATGCATTATGTAAGTCCCACAGTCTGGGCCTGGCGCGGTTACCGCATACACCGGATCAAACGTGCCGTGGATCATATGCTGACTCTTTTCCCGTTCGAGGCCAGTTTTTATCGACGGCATCACGTACCAGTTACCTTTGTGGGCCATCCGCTGGCCGATCAGATCGAGGAAAAATATGATGTCGGTGCTCTCCGCCGGCAGCTTCATTTGCCGTCAAACGGCAAGTTAGTGGCCCTATTGCCCGGAAGTCGTTTCAGCGAGCTCAGGCGCCACGCCGATCTGTTTGTGAAGACCGCCCAGTGGCTGCACAGGCGGCATCCGGACATGCATTTTGTCGTCCCGTTCGTGAGTGCCAAGACGCGTGAAGTTTTCGAGCATGCCCTGTACCGTCACGGCGCCTGGTTCCTGCCTCTGACCATCGTGACGCATCATTCGCGCGAAGCCATGGCGGCATCGGACATTGTGCTGCTCGCTTCCGGGACCGCCACGCTCGAGGCTGCCTTGCTCAAGAAGCCGATGGTCGTTACTTACAAAGTGTCCTGGCTTTCCTACTTGTTGATCACGCCGTTTTTGCATGTGGACCTGTACGCGCTGCCGAACATTCTGGCGGGACGGGCGTTGGTCCCGGAGTTCATACAGAGCAAGGCTGTGCCCGAGACTCTGGGAAAAGCTGTCGAGCTGTATATTTCGCAGCCTGATAAAGCCAAATCCGTGCGGAAAGCATTGGCCGAAATCCACCATACTCTGCGCCGCAAGGCGAACAGGGGAGCGGCTGACGCCGTGATTAATTTGTTGAAATCACGGAAACGTTCGAAAACCATCTGACACGCCGCTCACTCAAATGGAATCAGCACCTGTCGTACACAAGCTAATTGCCGGCGTGGATGAGGTGGGCCGGGGACCGCTCGCGGGGCCGGTGATCGCCGCCGCCGTGATTCTCGACGAGACAAAACCTATCAAAGGCCTGGCTGATTCCAAGGTGTTGAGCGCCACCCGGCGCGAAGAACTTGCCTACCTTATACGAGAACGTGCGCTTTGCTGGTCGCTGGGCAGGGCGGAAGTGGAGGAAATCGACCAGCTCAATATTTTGCGGGCCAGTTTGCTCGCCATGCAACGTGCCGTCGCGGCGCTTTCATTGCCACCCGAGCTTGTATTAGTGGACGGGAATCAAGTGCCCGATCTTCAATGTGCAGTTCAAGCTATCGTAAGAGGGGACGCAACTGTTCCGGCTATTTCCGCGGCTTCCATCCTGGCCAAGGTGACCCGTGACGCTGAAATGATTCAGATGGATGTGCTATTTCCGGAATATGGATTTTCGAAGCACAAGGGCTATCCCACTGAACATCATCTCAGGGCCCTTGAGAAGTGTGGAGTAAGTTCGATTCACCGCAGAAGTTTTGGCCCGGTCCGCAAATTGCTGAATCAGTTCGATCGGCTCGGATGACAAACACTTAAGGCAGTGGATTAATCTCTGATTTCGCGATCCCAAATCAAGATAAATCGCCGAGTTGATGCCGGTGACTAGTTCAATTCCTGTTCTTTGGTCTTTCGCACCTTCAGCGGATTATCGGCGGGTATGTCTCCGCACGAGTGCCACAAAGGCGAGAAACAGGGAGACAAGCACCCAGTCACCGTTGCCGGCCGATTGAGATGGCCTGGCAGCAATCGAGCAGCCATACGAGTTTGACGAGCTTGATGAGCTAGTTGTGATGTCAGTCTCCAGTACCGGAGCTCCGGTGTGGGTGATGCTGTTATTCACGGTGAGATCGTCATCGCCGCGTTGGCCGTCAACGAAATGCAATAAGATCTTGTTGCCTACGATTTCTGCGCCCGTCGTGCCATCGAATGTGAAGTCATACCAATGCGGAGTGGCATTATCGGGCGTGGGTCCGTAGGCATAGTAGCGGTTCACGCTCGCGTTGATGCCGTGGTACAACGTGACGACGCGTCCGGCCGGACCCATGGCCCCGCTCATCGTGAATCTGGATATCTCATCGTTGAATTGGACGGTTTTGCCGAATGGTGGGGTGAAAGTCGCCAGCCACGATGTGGATGTGGCCGTGTCAACAGTTCTATTAGAATTGGGATTTAGCAATGTCATGTCGACATCGGCGGCATATGCCGACGTCGTGCCGTAGGACGTTTTTGTTGCCGTGACATTGGGAATGCTGGTCACCATCACGAGATTGCTTGGGTCGAGACCCGTGGCCGAGTTGTAGTTGATGACGGGAAGTGTGTTAAACGCCGAGATGGGAAGATTGCATAATGGTATTGAACAGGTGACTGATGCATTAGATGCATCCAATCTAGGCAAGATGGAAATGGCATCCACGATATTCATACCGGGATTGAGCACCTGACCAAAAACGGTGAATCCACCGTTCTGGTAATCAAGGTTCGCCGAGTTATCGGCCAGATTGATAAACCAGTCGCTGGTCGCGCTGTCCGGATTGCCAGGCAGTTTGGCCATGGCGATCGTTCCGCGAAGATTCGATCGCGACGGGGAGAATTCGTTCTGTACCGGCGGGTCTGTCGGGATATGGAAGAAGTAGCGATAGAGCCCGAATGGGGAGGGTATATCTTGATAAGCATATCCACCGCCTTGTATGACAAATCCGGGAGCACTACGGTAAATGATTCCGTTGGTGCTGTAGTCACCGCGGCCGGCGTAGCGCAGGAAATTGGCGACGGTTATCGGGGCCTGATCGTCGTATAGTTCAATGTCTATCGTGCCGAGGGTGGTTATCATGCGCACAGTCGTTGCTGCGGCAAGCTGAGGCAAGAAAAGCATGCCAGCTAGAACGGCACCGGCCGCGAATCGCAAGAACGCTTGACCGCGGTGATAGTAGCGACAGTAGGAAACAATTCGGGAAATTGCCCGCACGATGGTCATACATTTTTCCCTCTCCATGATGGTATCTATGGAGCTTTGTAGTAGTTGGGGCATTTTCTCATAGCCCACTTGCCGGTTCCAACCGAACAAGCAACTGGCTGTTTTTTGCCCCCGGCTAGCTCAACACGCTTCAACAGATTCTGTCAGTGACCGTCTTCAAGAAAATGCCATAATAACAAGCCCTTATCAAGTACACTCATGCTTCACACAACCCCCTCAACCCTAAACAGTTGAATTTGTTTTGAGCATAACCGGACAGATGTGACGTAAAATCCTTGAGACATTATGACCAAGATGAAGTAGACTTATATATGTCCACGGGACGTATGATGGCTGCGCAGCGAAGGTATTCGCCCTATGTCACCAACAGGCAATATATCAGTGCGGTCAGGTTATTATGAGAATCAACAACTCATCTCGCTGGCGATCGAGCAGTTTGCTCTCCGTTTCAAGTTAGTATATATAAATATACCTGCAGATC
>NZ_JBAVEJ010000128.1:0-12997 GCF_049587675.1 Sulfuricaulis sp.
GAGCAGGCCGCCGTGAGGATTTCCCTCCGCAACCTCATGACGTTTCCGTTCGTGCAGGACGCGGTCGCCGCGGGCCGCCTGCAGTTGCATGGCTGGTATTTCGATCTCGATGGCGGTGAATTGCTCGGCTACGACCCGGCAACCGGCAGCTTCGAATTGTTCGTGAAAGATGTGGCGGGGCAGTCGGCCAGTCGGCACACCACCATGCCGTGAGCGGCGTACCGCGCGGCGAAACGCCCGCTTCCGAATAGACACCAATCGGACCTCCGCACAAAACCGGAAAATCCCGAGACCTGTATCCCCATCACCCTAAGGAACCTCTGATTAAGTCTCCCGTTCGCCCTGAGCCCTTCGACTCGCCGTTCGGTCTGAGCCTGTCGAAGCCTGTCCTGAGCCAGTCAAAGGGGGTGAACGGGAAATGCGATAAATGTCAGGCGATTCGTCCGTTCATGGTTCGACAGGCTCACCACGAACGGACTTGATCAGAGTCTCCCTAAGTTATCCGGAGAATTTATGTAGGTATATCCGGGAGTTCCGTTGCTTCAATCCCAGACAAGTGGCGCAACGATATTGTTCCAGGCACCCCATGCGACATTAAAAATGGCACATATATTGCTTTTTATTTAGGCATATAGATAACCAGGACGTGCTCACGGCGCAGGACGCGACAGGGGGTCCCAGCGCCATTTTTTTACTTGTTCACAGGGGAGCAACAGGCGATTCGTTCGGGGTGACTCATGAGTAAACAGACTGAAGAAAAAGCCGTTCGTGCAGACGATCGTATAACGCCGGTCGAAGCATCCGATCGACCGGCGATGCCTTGCATCGTGCACATCGCGGGCACACTTAGCGATACAGTCTACCGGCTGTCTGCCGACAAGGAACTCAAAATCGGGCGCGCGCCGGAGAACGAGCTGTGTATCCGGGATCAAAGTGTCAGCCAATTCCACGCCCGCGTCGTCTTGACCCCCAAGGGCACGGCATTCGTGGAGGATTTGGGCAGCACCAACGGCACGTTCGTTAACGGCGAAAAAGTCGCGCGGCATGCGCTGTGGGACGGTGACAAGATTCACATCGGTCGGCACCAGATGCTGAAGTTCTGTTTCCAAGCGGATGCACAGCCAGAGGCGGCTGGCAGCAGCAAGACGAATGCTACCCGGGATACCCTGACCGGCGTTTATACCAGGCAATACGCGCTCATGCGGATCGAAAAGGATTTTATCCGGGCCAAGATGCGGCACCAGGACCTGGCGCTGTTAATGTTCGATGTCGACGGCTTCGATGAGATCAAAGAAACGCACGGATCGGACATGGGCGATATGGTGCTACGCGAGATCGCCAAGCTTGTCAGCTCCGAGCTGCGCCGGGAAGATGTCTTCGCCCGGTATGACGATCACACATTTATGGTGCTTCTGCGCAATCAGACAGAAGCGACGGTCGTGGCGCTGGTGCAGCGTATCGGCCGGGTCATGAAATTTCATTCCTTCTCCCACGAAGGGAAAAAGCTCCGCGTGACTCTGAGCCTCGGTATCGGCAGCCTCACGAGGAAAATGAAAAACGCGATGGACTTGATGAGTGAAGTTCAGGCCTGTCTGGAAAGGGCCAGGCGCGCAGGGCATGACACCAACAACGGCAGCCAAAGCATACGCGTCATTTACCGCCAGATGGCGAACAGGCACGTGGCTTGAGGCATAACGCCGCGCAAGCAGTCACGAAGCCAGCGAGCAGCCTGTCGGCAGCGGCTAACCAACAATAACACGACCTTCCTGACATGAGTGATTTAGCAAAAAAGAAAATAGATGTCATCGATCTGCGGCCGGGGATGTATATCTCCCAGCTCGACCGGCCTTGGCTGGAATCCCCTTTCCTGTTCCAGGGGTTCGAGCTGCGCACCGCGGAGGAGATGAATCTGCTTAAGACACACTGCAAATACGTCGTCATCGATGTCATGTTGGGTCTCGACGTCTTGCCGCTGCGTAATCGCCTTGAATTCGAGTCACGCATGCACGCGATCGAGGCGGAAGATGAAAAAATCGCCCTCAAGGTAAGGGAGATTGCCGAATCTCCCGGTACGCCACGTCAGCGCCCGGCCTATGAAGACCAGGTTCCGCTCGAAAAGGAAATCGTTTACGCCAAAGAGGCCGAAGCCGAAGCCAGGGAAACCATACAGGAGATAATCAAGTACATTCACAAAGGCAAAAATTTCGGCATTGCTCTCGTGACCAAAGTCGTCACCAACATGGTGAACAGCATCATACGCAACCCGGATGCCCTGGTGTGCCTCACTTACATGCGAAAGATCAGTGACTACACCGCACTGCACAGCATCCGGAGCTGCATCCTGGGGATAACGTTCGGGCGGCACCTGGTATTTACCAAGGAAGAAATGATTGACCTGGGCGTGGGTTTCATGATGCACGATATCGGCATGTTGAAGATTCCCAGGGAAATTCTCGACAAGCCCGCTGGCCTGGACGAGGAGGAATTTGAAATCATGAAGCGGCACGTCGGCTGGGGCGTGGCTCTGTTGAATAAGAATGGCGGTGTCCCTCCCCTCGCCATGCAGGTTGTCCAGCAACACCACGAGCGTCGTGATGGCGCGGGTTATCCGGTTCGCCTGAAAGGGGATGCGATCAGCCAGGCAGGACTTATCAGCTCGATTGTCGACGTCTACGACGCCGTGACGAGCGATCGCATCTACTCCGGTGGTCTCTCGGCCGAAGATACGCTGAAACGCATGTACGAATGGCGGGAGAAGGATTTTCACGCCGGGCTGGTGGAGGACTTTATTCGGTGTATGGGAATTTTCCCCATCGGCTCCCTGGTAGAGCTCAGCACAGGCAGCATCGGCGTCGTCATCTCGATCAACCGGGCCCGCCGTCTCAAGCCCAAGGTGGCGCTGGTACTGACCGCCGACAAAACACCCTACAGCCACAAAATCATCACCGATTTGATGGAACACACGGATGGCCAGGGACGGGAGATCAAAATTTCACGCGTCCTTCCCGTGGGGACCTATGGCATCCATCCCATGGACCATATCGTTCAACTGTAAACGCCAGCCCCTTCCGAATATGTCCCGTCAGCGGTCAAGCAGCCACTTTGCCTTATGGCCCATGATGCTCATCAGCCTGTGTCTGCTGGTCTCGGCATGTACCAGCACGCGCGATATCTACAGAGCGGTTTACAACACGCTGCAGTTTCACGCCAAGGACAAGAATCTGCCGGATAATGCGACGTTTCCAGACCAGCCCGTGAGTTTTCAGCAGTACGAAGCCGAACGCAAAACGCTCCTTGAGTCTCAGGGCAAATCAACAAAGAAGGCACCGTAGTTAAGGACCGACTATATCGGAAGGCCCCGCTCAGGCGGGGTTTTTGTTTCTGAACACTTATGAATCACCGCTTCTGGCCGATTTGAAACCGGGCCGAAGACGTGACTCGGATCGAGAGTATGAATAATCGAGCCTGGTCCCTTTAATTCCACGTGAACGGCTGCTTCCGGCCCGAAGCGGACTATCGGTGCGTGCGCAGAATTCGACACGGGGAAGGCATCCTCACCGGCAGTGAGGGCGCGGTGCTTCCTTTCATTTCGTTAGGCATTACAAATAGGCCTTTCATTCAGGCCACCATTGAGTCTAGAGTTTCTCGTGCCGGCCGGGCCGGTAATCCCTTAATCACTTAACTGAAGGAAGGAGGACTTCGATGTCGGAACAGATCGCCCAATCAAACCGCGAACTCGTCGTATTGGTGACACGTGGTACTGACCACGAACTATCGTCAGTCGCATTCACCATTGCCTGCGGCGCAATAACCTCTGGTATGAAGGTTTATGCGTTTCTCGTCAGTTCGGCGGTTGATCTCGTGCGCCGCAAGGCCCTGGACATTACGCACGTGCCCCCACTGGACCCACTGAAATCGTTGATCCAGGACTTCATCTCGCGTGGCGGCACCATCTGGGCGTGCCCGCCATGCGTCAAGGCTCGTGGCTACAGCCAGGAGGACTTTATTGAAGGTGTAACCATCCAGGGCGCAAGTGCGATGCACGAGCGGCTCAAGGCTGGTGCCGCGAGCCTTAGCTTCTGACGCAGCGCTGTCACCCCTAACACGCGGGTAACCGGCCTGCCTTCGGCAGGCCGGTTACCCGCAACGTTGAGAGTCCGTTTCCGAATACAGCGACCGTCCGCTGCTGGGAAAAATGAATAACCGGAAGTGGCCGTTAACTGACCGTCAGCATTCGAGGACGATAGTTTATGGCTTCCGGGACACACCTATGTTTGCTAACACCGCGACTTGAGATTAGGATTTCTGTCCGTTAATTTTAAAAGGAGGTGTTTATGAAACTAGTTTTTAAAGCAGCTCTGGTCAGTATGGTTTGTGGGCTTATCGCGAGCGGTAGCGCATTGGCCGCCGAGACAACAAAGCGGGCCACGAAGGCGGCGACCACCACGGCAATGTGCGCATGGTCGGATGAAGCGAAAATGAAGGATCACTTTACGAAGCATGTGACCTACCCGACAACCGGCGCGATGATTTAAGAGACCTGTAAAAAGGAAATGCCGGGGGAGTTCACGGCTGCAGAGCGAACCTGCTTCAATGGCAAGATCGCGGATAAGACGACATATAAGAATGCGGGCGAAGTCTTCGCAGTGCTCAATGTGAAGTAAGCGGATTTAACCTGATTGACGCGGGAGGCCACGGTCGAAAGATTGTGGCCTTTTTGCGTTTAGGAAACATAACCACCGGGAATTGCTTGGGAAAGGTGTGGCAGGGCAGCCGACTAGTCAGCACACTACGCTGCCGTGAGTAGTGCATCGCGTGGCGAAACGGCCGCTTCTGACTCATACCAATGGGATGGACTCCTCCTCACCTAATCGGCATCT
Organism: Sulfuricaulis sp.; assembly: GCF_049587675.1. Taxonomy (GTDB): domain Bacteria; phylum Pseudomonadota; class Gammaproteobacteria; order Acidiferrobacterales; family Sulfurifustaceae; genus Sulfuricaulis. The sequence continues at coordinate 4,881 of NZ_JBAVEJ010000128.1, forward strand.
AAGTGCCAAACTGGAGTTTCCACACACCAGTCACTAGGAAGAAGGAGTCCACGATGAAGATTATCCGCGTGGGAGTAGATTTGGCCAAGAACGTGTTTCAGGTTCACGGTGTTGATCGCCATGAGAAGTCGGTATGGCGGCGGAAACTGAACCGCGCCGAATGGCTGAAGGTGTTACGGGAAACCATTGAGCCAGGGTGCGAGATCGGGATGGAGGCCTGCGGGGGCGCGCATCATTGGGCGCGCCAACTTCGCGAAGAAGGGTATTCCGTCAAGCTGATCGCCCCGCAGTTTGTAAAGCCCTATGTGAAGAGCAACAAGAACGATGCTAACGACGCTGAAGCCATCTGTGAAGCCATGAGCCGACCCCACATGCGGTTCGTGTCGGTGAAGACGGTGGAACAACAGGATATCCAGGCGGTACATCGCGTGCGGGCGGGTTTGATGGATCAGCGCAAGGCCAAGGCCAACCAGGTCCGGGGTTTAGCCTCGGAATACGGTATCATCGCACCGAAAGAGTGGCGGCACTTGCGCCGGGCGATCCCGGGTTGGCTGGAAGATGCCGAGAACGGTTTGAGTGGCCGATTTCGCCAGCTACTCGATGGTCTGTGGCATGACCTGTTGATACTGGATGATCGGGTGGCCGAAATGGATCGGGAGATCGCCCTGATTGCGGCATCGGATCCGGTGGCGAAACGCCTGCAGCAATTGCGCGGTGTCGGGCCGATGATTGCCACGGCCTTGCTCGCCACCGTCGGTGATGCCCATCAGTTCGCCAACGGCCGGCAAATGGCAGCCTCGCTCGGTCTCACCCCTAAGCAAAATAGCTCGGGCGGCAAAGAGCGGCTGCTGGGAATCAGTAAGCGCGGCGATGCTTATGTGCGCTCATTACTGGTCCACGGCGCGCGCGCCATGATTCGAACCGCCAAAGCCAAGGATGACCGGCTGAGCCAGTGGGTGATGCGGATTGCTACCACGCGCCACCCCAACGTGGCCGCGGTGGCCCTGGCCAACAAGACCGCGCGCATGGCCTGGGCAATGATAAAAAACGGAACGGATTACCAGCCACAGTTAGCCGCCGGCTAAGCCATACCACGAAAGTCAGAGCCGCCGAACAACCAGGTTGTAAACCAAGGAGCAAATCAACCACGATTGCAAAACAAGCCGCTGGATGGCCCACAGGTCGAACCGGCGCTAGCAAAACCCGAGAATGTCTGAGGCCGACGAGCCCGACAAAGCGATAGGGAGCTGGCGCGCGAATAGCCCATTAGGGTCCCGCATCTTATAGATAGATGCCGTAGTCAGAGACCGGATATACGTGAGCAGTCGTACCTCACGGCCAAAGAACGGATTGTTTGCAAACGAGGAGGAGTCCATATACGGACATTCCTTAACAAGGAAAGATAACTAAGTGGCATCCTCATAATGTGTGTGGCTTTCATAATAAAAAGTGTAAATAAAACCTCAGGTCTTTCCCAAAGATTCGGCCTATCGCTCAAATCAATGAGAAATTGATATTGAAATAAAAAGGGAATAGGCGGATAAAGAAATAAAGATCATACATCTTGAACTGTGTCGGCCTTGGCGGCCCGGTGCAGTGAGTCGGGGGCGTCAGCAAATAATCGCCGCCATTGGCAGTTTGGTCAACTTGATAGAGGCAACCACCCATGAATGCAATTCTTCGTAAGTCACGTTTCACTCTTGCTATGGTTACCGTTGTCGCGGGGATTCTCGCAGCGGGCGCCGGGATGGCGATGGCCGCCACAACAAAGGTTACGCTGAGCGGCGATCAGGAAGTCCCGCCAGTCAGCACCTCCGCCCAAGGCAGCGGCACGATCACCGTTGGCGCGGACAAGTCCGTCAGTGGCAGCGTCAATACCTCCGGAGTCGACGGCAAGGCGGCGCATATTCACGAAGGGGCCCCCGGGGCAAACGGTCCGGTCATCATTCCTCTCAAGAATACGTCCGCCAATGTGTGGTCCGTTCCGGCCGGTGCAAAATTGACCGATGCGCAGTACAAAAGCTACGAGGCTGGCAACCTTTATATCAACGTGCATAGCGCCGCCCACAAAGATGGCGAGATCCGCGGCCAGCTCAAACCTTAACGGGCCGCGCCCACATTTTTTGTTATTGCTCGATCTGTCGCAACACGACGGGTGATGCGAACGTGCGGTATTGGCCGGAAAGCGACCCCTCCCTACGGCCGCTCTCCGTCTGCTCTGACATCTCCAGGGCATCATCGACCTCAATGCGCAGGTAGCGTACCGTGCTTTCGAGCTTGGTGTGTCCCAGCAACAACTGGACGGCACGCAGATTCTTCGTGCGCTTGTAGATCAGCGTGGCCTTGGTGCGGCGCAGCGAGTGGGTGCCATAGTCCCGTGGCTCCAAGCCTATGAGTGCCGCCCAGGATTTCACGATACGGGCATACTGCCGTGTCGAGATATGCGGTGACCGGGTCAGGCGGCTCGGAAACAAGAATTGACCCGAGCTGAGCTGCGCTTTGGCGATCCAGTCCTCCACCACCTCCCGGGTCTGATCGGTCAACTCGAACTTCACCGGCTGGGTCGTCTTCTGCTGCATGATGGCAGCCCGGCGCATCGCCTTGCCCTCATGCGCGACATCCCACACCTTAAGTTTGATGAGGTCACAGCCTCGAAGCTAGCTGTCGATGGCCAGGTTGAACAGGGCCAGGTCTCTGGCGCGCTGTGCCAGTTGCAGGCGGATCCGGATGGCCCAGATCTCTCGCAGTTTAAAGGGTGGCTTCGGCCCGATCAGGCGGTTCTTGTTCCAAGGGATGTGGTCAGTGCCACCAGTGACGCTGTTCTGATTGCTGTATATGGCGTGTTTCCTCCGTGTTGGTTGGGGAAACACGAGTCTGGGCTCTTGCAGCAAGGGGCGCTTTTCGACTGTGGACTCAATTGGTCGATGCAACACCTAATCTCTAACTATTATTACGGCATGCGCGCGGCTTCGCTCGCTGTCCGACCGTGGGCGATGCCCACTCGACATAAATTTTGAGCTAGGTTTTCGCGCGTGCTGCCCGCGACTAGCGCGATCGCGGGTTTCTGTAACTGGATTCCGGACGATTGTTTATTGAAAAAGGGAGTTTTATACTTTCTTTCCTTTTAATAACTGGAGGATGACCTTGAACGTCAAAACCACAGTAACAGCAATCTTCGCTCTTGTTGGTATAGTCGCCGTCACAAGCTCTGCCATGGCCAAGACGATCAAAGTTAACAGCAAAGACGCCAAAGATGCCCTGTCGTCATGCAAGGCCAATGGAGGCGTCTCTTTCCCCAAAACGGGCGCGAATTCCACCTTCGGTTGCATGAATTCCGATGGCAGTGGAATTGTCTGTGGCGGTTATTCAGACAAATTCAAGAAAACCTGCGATACCTTCATGGTGGCACCGCCGCGTCTCCCAACCCGAGATGAGGTTCTGAACGCCGAGGCGGCTATGAAGATGGAGAAACAGCAGTAAGACGCTTCAGCAGTTCGTGCGGCTGGGCATGGAATGACCGGTCCATGAGGGGCCAGGGATTTTTTTGAAGTAATTTTCATGCATTACCGCGTGTTCGGCCACCCGCGAATGCAGGCAGTGTCGAACCGACGATAGCGCAAGGGTTGAGGTTCTCATGAGTCATCGAGCCCGGCCCTTTTGATTCTCCCCTGATGCTCATTAGCTTGTGTCTGCTGGTCTCGGCATGTACCAGCACGCGCGATTTCTACGAAGCGGTTTACAACACGCTGCAGTTTTACGCCAAGGATAAGAATCCGTCGGATAATGCGACGTTTCCAGACCAGCCCGTGAGTTTTCAGCAGTACGAAGCCGAACGCAAAAGGCTCCTCGAATCCCAGGGCAAATCAATAAAGCGATCACCGTAGTCAAAGGGCTGGCAATATCGGTAAGTCATTCGTGTGGTGTGTTGTGTGAACGACCCCTGTTATAATTTCGGCGCCTCGTCAAATCAGACAACCACCCGAAATCTCCGACCCTAGCGATGTCATTCGATTCCAGCCACGTCGATTTACTCCTACAGTACGTCTTGCTGGTCGCGGGGGCGAGAGACAAGCAGATCGACCGTCAACTCGGCCCGATTCACCTGATTAAGTATGTTTATTTGGCCGATCTCGCCTATGCACGGCGAAATCAAGGAAAAACCTTCACCAGCGCCCACTGGCAGTTCGACAAGTTCGGCCCTTGGGCCCAAGAGGTGCGCGAACGTATCGAACCGGCGTTCCTCGCGATTGGCGCAGACAAAAAAACATTCCCCAGCAAATACGAGGACGATGGGATTCGTTGGTCTTTGCGAGACGAACGATTATTAAATGAGAGGGAATGGAAGCTTCCAACCGATATCACAATGTATTTGAAGCGTTATGTCGACAGGTTTGGAAAAGATGCACCAAGTCTGCTGGATCACGTCTATAGCACTAAGCCTATGCTGTCGGCCGCACCGAATGAATACCTGGACTTTTCCTTGGCAGTAGAAGATGCGTCAAGTGCAGAGCCTGAACCGCGACCATTGAGAATGGACATCCTCTCCGAGAAGAAAAAGAAAAAATTAAAAGAACGGATGCATGTGCTGCAAGAGAAACAAAAAAGCAGGAAACCGAAAGCGCTTATACTAGTACCCCTGGTAAAGAATCCCAGGGTCGACGCGATTTACGAAGATGGTATTGCCTGGCTTGACGATCTTGCTGGCCAGCCATTAACACCTGGCGAAAAAGCCGCCGAATTCTCGGGCGAAGTATGGCAATCTTCTACCAGGAGGGGCGGCAATGTTTCCTGACGACTGTATTCAGTCGATCATTGGATCAGCCAACTGGTGGACCAAGAATAATGAGAAAAAACTTTGCCGGGGTGCGTTGATCATTGCTTTCGCGCCCCACGTGGACCAGGTTCCTTATGCGCTTGAGCCAGTAGGACGAACTGACGCCAGTCGGCATGACAGCGCCATCCTTCGAGTGGCCCCCCTCAGCGTGAATCAACCGCTCGAGAAAACCGATCTGCCCGTCGCCGCCATGCCACTGCCAGACGGGGAGGTTTGGGCAGCCTATCGGGCCAAGAAGCGACCCTGTCTGGTGATTGGTTCCACTAATCCAGCGGTAGATCAAGCGCTGACCGGGGGAACGCCGAAGAATTCCACCGCACCAACGGTATTGGTTGCGCCTTATTATGGTGTGGACAGAGATGGCCGGCGCGCGGGCTACAAACCCGATTTCGTCGAGCGCGTTCGGCATTGCGAATATCCTCAATTCGTTTGGGATCGCCTGCCGATTGCCGGCGGACCCGACGAGTCGATTCTTCGACTGGATCACCTTCAGCCGATCGGCGCTCTTAACAATTCGTACAAAATCACCGAGTTCAAGCTCAGCGACGCTGCGCTCGAGATCATCGATGAGTTGGTTCATTGGCTGATCTGGGGTGGAGTTGATGCGGACGGTTTAATCGCGTTGTATCGAGAAGAAATCAAAGCCACTTTCGGTTCATAGGCGCCTTATCCCCCGGGAATCGGGATATGACCACTAGGGAAGCTATGAAAAAGTGCCGTTCGCCCTGAGCTTGTCGAATGGTGAACGGCACAAGGCGTTGAGTCGACGATTCAACCGTAAGTGCAGACCCGAACTTCCTGGTAAGGAAAACAATGCAACCTCAGCCTGACCTGTGGAAAAGACGATGGAATGTTTAAACGAATTAGGAAATACTAATCCTGCATAGGCGGACCAGTGGGCCTGCCTATACAAGTTAGATTTCCTTGGAGGTGCCTGTGCCATCCCCCATTAATGATAATCTTGCGGTGCTCGTCGACGCCGATAACGCTCAGGCGTCTGTCATTGCTGAACTTCTGGCCGAAGTAGCAAGGTACGGTACAGCGACAGTAAAGCGCGCTTACGGAGATTGGACAACGCCAAATCTGGCTGGCTGGAAGGATGTTTTGCATGTTCATGCCATCCAACCTATTCAGCAGTTCAGATATACGACCGGGAAAAACGCGACAGACTCAGCACTAATAATCGATGCCATGGATTTGTTGCATGGCGGAAAAGTGGACGGATTTTGTCTGGTCTCGTCAGACAGTGACTTTACACGCCTGGCCACAAGAATCCGCGAGGCCGGGCTTTCAGTCTACGGGTTTGGTGAACAGAAAACGCCAAAGCCATTCGTTGCGGCTTGTGACAAGTTCATCTACACAGAGATCCTTCGCAAATCTTCTCCAGGTTCACCGGTAGCTGCGCCGGTACAATCCTCCCTTAAACCTCTCCTTAGCTCCGCAATCTCTGCAGCGGCTCAAGATGATGGTTGGGCACTATTGGCAATAGTTGGCGGGCTGGTATTGAAGAGTGACCCATCATTTGATCCACGTAACTTTGGGTTCAAGAAGCTTGGTGAACTTGTGAAAGCACAGCCGTATCTTGAGGTGAAGTCAACTCCTGCCGGTGAAGGTTCCCAAAACATGCAGCTTTTTGTCCGAGTAAAGGAATCCTAACAATTCCTGCAGGCGACTGATCTGACGGGCCGCGCCCGAGCTCAAGCCTTGAACGTCCGTTTCAGAATACTGGACCGTCTGCTTCTGGAGAAAGCGACTGCCCGGAAGTGGCCGATTTGAGACCAGGCCGAAAACGCGACACGGACGAAGAGGGCGGTGGATATACTGTGCGCCTTATCCCCTCAGAATCGGGACATGACCGCTAGCGTCACCGGAGCTACGCCCCCGCACGCCGCCCCGCATGGCGAGCGTCATCCCACCGCATTGCCCACGCTGTTCTTCACCGAGATGTGGGAACGCTTCAGCTACTATGGCATGCGCGCGCTGCTGGTGCTGTACCTGGTCAACGCGCTGGGCTACCAGCGCGGCGACGCGCTCGCCGTGTACGGGACTTACACCGCCCTGGTGTATCTCACGCCGATCGTCGGTGGCTATCTGGCCGACCGCTATCTCGGTTACCGCAAGGCGATCCTGATCGGCGCCCTGGTCATGGCCATGGGCCACTTTGCGATGGCGTTTCCCGCGCTGCTGATGCCGGCGCTGGGCATGATCATCATTGGCAACGGCTTCTTCAAGCCCAACATCTCCACGCTGCTCGGTACGCTCTACCGCGAGCACGATCCACGGCGCGACGGCGGTTTCACCATCTTCTACATCGGCATCAACCTGGGAGCGTTCATCGCGCCGCTGATCGCCGGCACGCTGGGCGAGAAGATCGGCTGGCATTGGGGCTTTGGCTCTGCCGGCGTCGGCATGCTGCTGGCGGTGATGTGGTTCGTGCGCGGCCAGCACAAGCTGGGCAACGCGGGACTGCCGGCTGGCCACGACCGGCTCGACCGCCGTGCCTGGCTGCATATTGTGCTCGTCAGCGCCCTCATGATCCCGCTGGTTTACGCCGTGATCGGCGCGGGCAGCGCCCTCACGCCGCTTTGGCACCGCATCGGCACCGAGCTTAAGGTTGGTATTCCCGCCGCGGCCTTCATCGCGTTTCTCGCGTGGCAGCAAAGGACCTGTACCCGCGAGGAGTGGCATCGTGTGCTGGCCATCGTGATCGTGAGTGTCTTCGTGATTTTTTTCTGGACGGGCTTTGAACAGGCGGGCGGAACCATGAACCTGTTTGCCGACAAGCTGACAGATCGCGCGCTGCTCGGCTGGGAAATCCCGGCGTCCTATTTCCAGGGCATCAACCCGCTGCTGATCGTACTGCTCGGGCCGCTGTTCTCCATCATGTGGACGCGCTGGGACCAGTCCCGATATGCGCTGCCCGTGTCCGCCAAGATGGGCGTGGGGATTCTTATCATGGGCGCCGGCTTCATCGTGCTGGCGATCGCTCAGGGCCGCGCCGAGTCCCTGGGCAAAGTCGGGCCGCAATGGCTGTTCTTCGTCTATCTGTTGCACACGATGGGCGAACTGTGCCTGTCGCCGATCGGTCTTTCCATGGTCACCCGGCTCGCCCCGGCGCGTCTCGCCGCGATCATGATGGGCATCTGGTTCACCGCGAACGCCATCGCCAATTACCTGGCCGGCATACTGGAAAGCCTGCTGGCCGGTTCCACCATTCCCTTGTATTGGTTTCTCGTCGGCAGCTCGCTCGGCGCGGGAGTGTTGCTGCTCCTGATCACGCCGT
>NZ_JBAVEJ010000129.1:0-23911 GCF_049587675.1 Sulfuricaulis sp.
GAGCGCAGGCAGGCGCCGAGATTGTGCGGGTCCTGCACGCCATCGAGCACCAGCAACAGCGGCATGTCCGGGATCCGTGAAAGAAAGGTATCGAGATCCTGATCCTTTCGCACCGGCGCTTCGCGCAGCCGCGCGACCACTCCCTGATGCCGCATGCCGTCCACCATTCGGTCGAGCGCGGGGCGTGGGGATTTGTGAATCTTTACATGAGCATCATGTGCCGCCTGCATCACCGAGGAAACGCGCTTGTCCTCGCGCGCATCACTGACCCAGATTTCCTCTACCGTCTGCGGATTGTTCTTCAACGCGGCGAGCACCGCGTGCAAGCCGCAGATATAGTTATCCTCCACGGGCACCTCTAACAGCTTGTTGAAAAAGTCGGTGACAAGGTTCCCTCTCCCCTTGCGGGAGGTGAGGCAGAATTGTCGTGAAAGTCCGGTGGACATTCACGTTGCCGAACGGGTGCAAATGATTCTTTTGCACCCCGGCGGGAATAAAAGGGTGAGGAGATAGATTTATATCCCCCTCATCCCAACCTTCTCCCGGAGGGAGAAGGAGTTTTCCAACTTTCAGCGGCGCCTCCATTTCAGCGGCGGCGCTTGCCCCGGGGTTTTCGCGATGGCTTGCCTGCGCGCTTGGCTTCATGCTTGCCTTCGGCGGAACGGCGCTTGGCGCCCGCAGCGCGCTTGCCGGCGGGGGGTGAACCGGCGATCTCAAAATCGAGCTTGGCCTCGTCCAGATCCACGCGCACCACGCGCACGCGCAGCTTGTCGCCGAGACGATAGGTTTGTTTCGTGCGCTCGCCCATCAGGCGGTGATGCGCCGCGTCGAAATGATAATAATCGTTGCCGAGCGCCGTGATATGTACCAGGCCGTCCACGTAGACTTCCACCAGTTCGACGAAAATTCCGAAGTTCGTAACACCGCTGATGATGCCGTCGAATTCCTCGCCGATCTTGTCCATCATGTACACCGCCTTGAGCCAGCGGACGACTTCGCGCGTGGCCTCGTCGGCGCGGCGCTCGGTGAGCGAACAGTGCTCGCCCTGCTGCTTGGCCAGCTCCGGCGTCATGCCCGTGGCGCGGCGCGCGATGATGTCCTTGATCGCGCGGTGCACCAGCAGGTCCGGGTAGCGGCGGATCGGCGAGGTGAAGTGTGTGTAGTTCGGGTACCCGAGAGCGAAATGGCCGATGTTGTCAGGGCTGTACACCGCCTGGCTCAGTGACCGCAGCAACACGGTCTGGATCAGGCGCGAGTCGGAGCGCTGCTCCACCGCCTTGATGAGCTTGGAATAATGCTGCGCCTGCGGCTTGTCGCCGCCGCCGAGAGAGAGCCCCATCTCGGTCAGGAACTCACGCAGGTCGTTCAGCTTTTCCGCCGTTGGTCCCTCGTGAATGCGATACGGCGCCGGGACCTTGTTTTTCCGCAGAATTTCCGCGGCGCAGACGTTGGCCGCGAGCATGCATTCTTCTATCAGGCGGTGCGCGTCATTGCGCTGCAAGGGAATAATGCGCTTGATCTTGCGGTGCTCGTCGAACAGGATGCGTGTCTCCGGCAGCTCGAAATCCACCGCGCCGCGTTTCATGCGCGCGGCGTGCAGGATATGGTAAAGGCCGTGCAGTGTTTCCAGGTGCGGCACGACGTCGGCGTACTCACGCCGCAGCGCGGCATCTTTATCCACCAGCATGGCCGCCACTTTGGTGTAGGTGAGGCGCGCGCGCGAACGCATAACCGCTTCCAGAAACCGGTATTTGAGTATTTTGCCGCTGCCGTCGATTTGCATCTCACAAGCCATGCACAAACGATCCACGTGCGGATTGATCGAGCACAAGCCGTTGGACAGCGCCTCCGGCAGCATCGGGACGACATGCTGCGGGAAATAAACCGAGTTGCCGCGCGCGTAGGCCTCGCGGTCCAGCGCCGTGCCGGGTTTGACGTAATAAGACACATCGGCGATCGCCACAATCAGGCGCCAGGTGCCTCCCGTGTGGTCGGCAAACACCGCATCGTCGAAATCGCGCGCGTCCTCGCCATCGATGGTCACGAGCGGTATGTCTCGCAGATCGAAGCGTCCCTGCGAAGCCTGAGCCGGCACCTCGGGCGCGAACTGTTCCGCTTCACGCGTTACGGCGTCCGGCCAGACGTGGGGAATGTCATGCGACCGGACCGCCACCTCGATTTCCATGCCCGGCGCCATGTGATCACCCAGCACTTCGACGATGCGCCCGGCCGGGGCGCGGTGACGAGTGGGCAGTGACGTGATTTCCGCGGCCACGATCTGGCCTTCCCGCGCACCGCCTTCGTCGCCGCGTTGAACGACGATGTCCTGCGCGATGCGCTTGTCGCCCGGAACCACGAAACCCATGCCATCGCGCGCGTCATACCGGCCAACGATGGTCTTGTGAGCCCGCTCGAGCACTTCGACTACCACGCCCTCGCGCCGTCCGCGCTGGTCCACGCCGGTGACGCGCGCCATCACGCGATCACCGTGCATCACCTGGCGCATTTCGCGTGGCGGAAGAAACACGTCCTCGCCCTCCTCATCGGGAATCAGGAACCCGAAGCCGTCGGGATGTCCGGTGACGCGCCCGCAGACCATATCCATCTTGCGGGCGATCCCGTAGAGATCCCGGCGATTCTTCAGGATCTGGCCGTCGCGCTCCATGGCGCGCAAACGTCGCAAGAACGCGTCTTCATCGCGCTCGTCCTTGACGCCCAGCTCGGCCGCCAGCGTTTGAAACGGCAGGGGTTCGTTGTGCTTGGCCAGCAGCGCCAGGATGGCCTCGCGGCTGGGCACGGGAAACTCGTATTTTTGTTTTTCCCGTTCCACCATGGGGTCCTGGAACGGTTTTTTCGGCTTTCGCGTTGACATAAAATTTATCTCTCGGTAGAGTGCGCCGTCCTGCCGGCTCCCGTATATGATTGACGGAGTCCATGCCGAGGTGGCGGAATTGGTAGACGCACTAGCTTCAGGTGCTAGCGGGCGCAAGCTCGTGGAGGTTCAAGTCCTCTCCTCGGTACCAGATTTATTCATGACGCTGGCAAGTTTTCACGGACCAGCGTCAGTTCCTGAAAATTCAGCGGTCTGGCTTTCCCCTTTCCGAGCACTGCACCACGCATACGTGCGGAACGCAGTTTATCACGCCCCGCCGCTTGCTTCTCAATTTTGCCTGGAATCAGGGGTGTGATTTTCCGCCCGGCCCCAGGACTTTTGGCCCGTAGAAGCCGGCACAGCCGTTGCCATGAGCGCGCCATGACACCACCTTATCCGAAGCATCAACGAGAAAACTGAATTCACAATTTGTCTCGTACGGTGTCTGTGGAAAATAGGTCCCGGGGATGACGATGACATGCTGGCCTTTGTCGGAGGTGAAGGTCTGGATGGTGGTAGGTGTTTCGTAGCCGGGGAACACCCCCTTCTCCTGCCAGGCCCACGTATACACACGCTGTCCATCCGTGAGTTTTCGCTCGATGTAGTTATAGCCAAACACACGCTGGACATCGGCGATGGGCGCGCCGACATATCCATCCATCATCTGCTCGAAACGCACGGTGGAGGCGCACGAAGACAACAGGATCAGCGACAATAATCCTGCGATGCGGATGGTGGGCGTTCCTGTTATTCTCATATGTATATCGTATAAATAATCAGCCAGGACATTGGCTGTTCCTGTCCTCTATTGTTTTTGGACAAGAAAATGTCACGATTGTTCGCGCTGTCACCCACGCCGGTATATCTGCCTTACAGGCCGGCCCACAGGCCTGTCAGTGGAAACCTTCCTGAAGTGACATTCCTTATTCAAACGGATGCCGCAGGATGATCGTGTCGTCACGCTCGGCTCCGGTGGAGATAAGGTCAATGCGCGCTTCGGTGAGTTCCTCGAGTTTCTTGAGATATTTCTGCGCATTAGCCGGTAACTTGTCAAAACTCCTTACGCCCAGCGTGGATTCCGTCCAGCCTGGCAGATCCTCGTAAACCGGCTCGCATTTTGAAAGTGCGTCGGCGCCGCTCGGCGGCGTTGTTCTCAGCTTGCCTTCGTGGCGATACGCAGTACACACGCGGATCACGCCCAGTCCATCCAGCACGTCTAGCTTGGTTACGCACAGGCCTGTCACCCCATTTAACTGATTCGAGCGGCGCATGATCACGGCGTCGTACCAACCGCAGCGACGCTTGCGTCCGGTGGTGGCACCGAATTCCTTGCCACGTTCGCCCAAGCGGTCGCCAATACCGTCGTTGAGCTCAGTCGGGAATGGACCAGCGCCAACGCGCGTGGTGTAGGCCTTGGTGATGCCCAGAACGTAATCCAGTCTTCCAGGGCCGACGCCGCTCCCGGTGGCGGCGGCGCCGGCGCAGGTATTGGAGGATGTGACAAAAGGATAGGTTCCATGATCGATATCCAGCAACGCGCCCTGCGCGCCCTCGAACATCACACGCTTGCCTTCGCGCCCGTACTGATGCAGCAGCTCGGGGATATCCGCCACCATGGGACGCAACTTCTCAACAAGCCCGAGGCATTCGTCCAGCGTCTTCTGGAAATCGACGGTATCGTAGTGAAAATAATTCTTGAGCGCGTAATTGTGGTATTCCATCACGCTTTTGAGCTTGTCGCCGAAGGTTTTGGTATCCATCATGTCGCCCACGCGCAGGCCACGACGCGAAACCTTGTCCTCATAGGCCGGACCGATGCCACGTCCGGTGGTGCCGATCGCCGCCTTGCCGCGCGCCTTCTCGCGCGCATGATCCAGCGCCACGTGATGCGGCAGAATCAACGGGCAAGATTCGCTGACGCGCAGTCGCTGCATGGCGTCCACGCCGCCGCGCCGCAGTTCCTCGATTTCCTCGAACAGCGCGGCGACGGAAAGCACCACGCCGTTGCCGATGAGGCACATGACACCATCGCGCAACACGCCCGAGGGGATGAGATGCAGCACCGTCTTCTTGCCGTTGATGACGAGCGTATGCCCGGCATTATGCCCGCCCTGAAAGCGCACGACGGCGTGGGCGCGGTCAGTCAGCAGGTCGACGATTTTCCCCTTGCCTTCGTCACCCCACTGGGTGCCGACCACCACAACGTTCTTAGCCATGATTTCCGATTTCGTTATTTGACAGGTTGAACAATCCAACGGCCGTTTTTGTTGACAAGTGCCTGATCGCAGCCAAAGTCTGACGCGGGAGAAGAGTCACCCGCCAGACGCATCACCACGCGTCTGCCTTCGGCACGTAGCCGCGTGACTTCCGCCTGCAAAGTCGCGTCACCGCCATCGGGCGCAAGAATCCCGGCCAGCGCAGCCGTCGGTGTCGCCGTGAGCCGCAGCCATTGCCGCAAGTCCGCGCCGAACCCGGTGGCGGCGCGTTCGCGCCCGAATGTACGTCCGATGCCGTCATAACGCCCGCCGCGTGCGATCGCACGCCCGTGGCCCGGCACAAAAACCGAAAACACCACGCCGGTGTAGTAGTGATAACCGGAGAGTTCCGCGAGATCGAAATAAAATGCCGGGGCGTCAGGCCGTTGCATTGCCAGATTGACTGTTGCTTCGAGCTCGTCCAGCGCGCGAATCACCTGTTCCTGGGCTCCGCGCAACTGTTCGCGGGCACGCGCCAGCACCTCCCGCCCTCCGCAAAGATCCAGTAAACCGGCGATCATGCGCTTTGGTGCTTCGGCAGCGTCACTGCCAGCGAGCAATGCTTCGACTTCGTTGCGCGCCTTGCGCTGCAGTGCATCGAACAAATCTTTTTCACGTTCCGCGCCCAGATTTGCCTGTGCCGCCAGACCGCGAAACACCCCGACATGACCCAGATCGATGTGCGCCTCGTGAATATCCGCCAGCCGCAACGCCGCGATCATCAGGCTCAGGATTTCGGCATCGGCCTGAGAGCCGGCATAACCGAACAGCTCCGCGCCGAACTGCAAGGGTTCGCGCGATCCACCAAACTCGTCGGGACAGGTGCGCAGCACCGAACCGGTATAGCACAGGCGGACGGGGGCAGTGCGCTTGAGATAGTGCGCGTCGATGCGCGCCGCCTGCGGCGTCATGTCCGGCCGCATGCCCATGAGTCGCCCGGTCAGCTGATCCGTTACCTTGAACGTCTGGAGATCGAACTCGGTGCCGGCGCCGACCAGCAGCGATTCCAGGTATTCGATGAGCGGCGGCATCACGAGTTCGTAGCCCCACTTCTCGAAAAGATCGAGCAGGCTCCGGCGCATAGCCTCCGCGCGCCGGGCTTCGGCAGGCAGTATCTCTTCAACGCCATCAGGCAGCAGCCAGCGGTCTTTGGTAGGCATATGAGTGATCGTAAACAGGAAATGCTTATGTTATTAGCGGTTGATGATGTACAGCAACACCACGCCGAGCAGCATGCTGGTGAGCCCCGCGAACCGCAATTGCGAGTCGCTCAGTTGATGCACCGCGACAAGCATCTTGCGCAGCCCGTCCGGGCTGAGAAAAGGAAAAACCCCCTCCACGATCAGCAGCAATGCCAGCGCAATCCACAAGTCATGCCACATAGCCAAAGTCGGCCAAGGCTGCTTACCGGGTGGGTTTCTTCATGTATTTGAAGAAATCCGAGCTCGGATCCACGATCATGATGTCGTCTTTTTTCCGGAAGCTTTCCTTGTAGGCAATGAGACTGCGGTACAGCGAATAGAATTCCGGCGCGCGGCCATATGCCGCGCCGTATACCTCGGTCGCCTTGGCGTCGCCCTCGCCACGGGTTCGCTCGGCCTTGCCGTAAGCCTGGGCCAGCAGCACCTCGCGTTGCCGCTCGGAATCGGCGCGAATTTTTTCCGCGGCCTCCGCGCCCTGCGCGCGCAATTCATTCGCGATGCGCGAGCGTTCCGCCTTCATGCGCTGATAGACAGACTGACTGACCTCGTCCGGCAAATCCACGCGTTGGATACGCACGTCATTGACCTCAATACCGAATTTTCGTGCTTCCTTGTCGGTATAGGCCGTGAGGATTTCCATGATCTTGGCACGGTCGGTGGAAATCACGTCGTGGACCGAGCGCTTGCCGAATTCATCACGCAGACTGCTGTTGACGACCTGCTCGAGCCGCCGACGCGCATCCACTTCCTGTCCGCCCACCGTCAGATAATACTTGAGCGCATCCTGAATGCGCCATTTGGCGAAGGAATCCACCACCACGTATTTCTTTTCCTTGGTGAGAAAGGGTTGTGGCTCCGCATCCAGGGTTAAAAGTCGCGAATCGAAGAAGCGCGCTTCATCCAGAAACGGTGTTTTGACATGCAAACCTGAAGCTTCGTCATAGCGCAACACCTGACCGAAACGAACGATAATGACTTTCTCGCGCTCATCCACCATATAAAAAGTGGAACGCACGGTGATCGCCACCAACAGAATAATGCCCAGTACGGCTAGAAGCTTCGACTGGTTCATTGCGTGCGCCTCCTCAGATCTTCACGGGTGCGGCTCGAAGCCCCGCTTTTCACCTCCGGACTGGGCGTCATGCCCGATTCCGTCGATGTCATTGCGGACGGCGCGCGCGCCGAGTCGCCCATCGGCACCAACTTGTCGAGCGGTAAATAAATCAGGTTATTTCCGGCTTTCTGGTCGATAAAAATCTTGGTGGTGTTGGACAACACCTGCTCCATCATCTCGATGTACAGACGTTCACGCGTCACCGCCGGCGCTTTCACATATTCGCTGGCAATCTGAGTAAACCGGCGCGCATCGCCTTCGGCCCGCGCGATCACGCTCGCCTTGTAGCCTTCGGCCTCCTGCAAATAGCGGGCGGCTGCGCCGCGAGCACGAGGAATCACGTCATTGGCATAGGCCTCCGCTTCATTCTTTAGGCGCTGCTCGTCTTCGCGAGCCTTGACGGCGTCGTCAAACGCCGGTTTCACTTCCTCCGGCGGTTGCGCTTTTTGGGTTTCGACGGTCACGATATTTACGCCCGTCTTGTACTTGTCAAGGATGGTCTGCAGAAGTTCGCGGGAGCTGCGCGCCACCTGATCCCGTCCCTCGGTCAAAGCAAAATCGAGAGTGCTCTTGCCCACCACCTCGCGCACCGCTGATTCCGTGGCCTGCACGATCGTGGTTTCGGGATCGCGGACGTTGAACAGGTAGTCGGCCGCGTCCTTGATCTTGTACTGCACGGCAAACTCGATATCGATGATGTTTTCATCCTGGGTCAGCATCAGCGCCTCTTTAGGCACTTTGCTCTTTCCGCCGCCGCTGCGGTTGCTGCGATATCCGATTTCGATCGTGGAGACTTTTTCGACATTGACCTTCTCCACCTTCTCGATGGGGAACGGCAAGTGCCAGCGCAGGCCGGCTTCGGTGATCTCCGCCTTCTTGCCGAAACGCAGGACCACGCCGCGCTCACCCTGATTGACGACGTAGAAACCGGTGACAAGCCAGATGAACAGCGCGACCGCAACGATCAGGCCAAGCCCAATGCCACTGGTACGTATCCCGCCACCGCCACTGCTGCCACCGCCACTTCCACCGCCAAACAGGCCGGCTAATTTCTGCTGGATGTCCTTTACAATGCGGTCGAGGTCCGGCCCGCCGGCGCCCGGTTTGCGGCGCTGGCCCCACGGATCTTTATCCCCGGGCTTGCCGGGTTCATTCCAAGCCACTTTGATTACTCCTTACGAAATACCCAAAATCACGGCAAAGAGCCGCATTTTAGGGTCAGGACCCGGTGGGAGCAAGGACAGATTCCGTTTCAGCGAGCAGATAGGTTTCGCGAAAATCAACGCTCTGCTGTAACCAAGCGAACTGGGCAGGCTCGAGCGACAACGCCACTTGCCAGCCTCCGGACTCCAGCGCGATCTCGCTGACGACATCGAATCGCTCATGCAGCAGGGCCCGCAAGCGACCGGCCTCCGGTGGCAGTTGCAAGCAGTAACGCTGACGATGCTGGCGAAAATGTTCCGCCAACGCCTGGCGCAACAGATCCATGCCTTCGCCGGTCCGGGCGGAAACCCAAACACGCGAAATGTGCCCGTAGGCATCGCGCTCGAATCGTGGCGCTTCGCCTGTCAGATCGATCTTGTTGAATACCGCGATCTGGGGGATGGAAATCGCGTCGATTTCGGCAAGCACTTTGCTCACCTGCTGCATCTGATCGAGACGTTCGGGATTGGCCGAGTCCACCACATGCAGCAGCAAATCCGCCCCGGCCACTTCTTCCAGGGTGGATTTGAACGCCTCGACCAGATCGTGCGGCAAGTGACGGATAAATCCCACCGTATCCGCCAGAATAATCGCCGACTTCCCGGGCAGATCGAGCCGGCGCATCGTGGGGTCGAGGGTCGCGAACAGCTGATCGGCCGCGTAAACCGAAGACGCGGTCAGTTGGTTGAACAGCGAGGATTTTCCGGCATTGGTATAGCCGACAAACGAAACCGTCGGGATCGGAACCTTGTGGCGCGATTTGCGACGACTGCGACGCTGAACGTTAACCTGCTTCAGACGATCGTTGAGTTTCTTGATGCGTTCGCGTATCTGGCGCCGGTCCACCTCCAGCTGAGTTTCGCCGGGACCACGCAGGCCGATACCGCCCTTTTGCCGCTCCAGATGGGTCCAACCGCGCACCAGGCGCGTGGACAGATGTTCAAGCTGGGCCAGTTCCACCTGCAGCTTGCCTTCGGCGGACCGGGCACGCTGGGCAAAAATATCGAGAATCAGACCCGTGCGGTCCAGCACGCGGCAGCAAGTGATCTTTTCGAGATTGCGCTCCTGGGCGGGAGACAGTTCGTGATTGACCAGCACGAGGTCGGCATGTTCGCGCACCACGGCATCCCGCACCTCCTCGGCCTTTCCCTTGCCGATGAACGTGGCCGCATCCGGCACTTGTCGGCTGCCCGTAATGGCGCCGCAGACTTCCGCACCGGCGGATTCCGCGAGCAGCCGCAGCTCATCGAGTTCTTCCTGTTCGATGCGCCCCGAAAGGCGCAACTGCACGAGCAGCGCGCGCTCACGCCGGCGCTTGATTGTGGCGGACTTCAGCGAAGAATTATTCGTTGCCAGGGCCTTTGGTGTCGGCGTCGTCGGCGCCTTCGATGTGAAACTTCACCGGGCGGCTGGGCACCACCGTGGAGATGGCATGCTTGTAGATCATTTGGCTCACGGAATTCTTGAGCAATACAACGAATTGATCGAACGATTCGATCTGTCCCTGCAGCTTGATGCCGTTGACCAGAAATATGGATACCGGAACATGCTCTTTGCGCAAGGTATTGAGAAAAGGGTCTTGTAAGGCTTGCCCTTTTTGCTGACTCATGACAGTTCTCCTGTTCTTATGTCTTGATGCTTTCCGGCTATTCTCTGGTTCTTTGAAAAACCGGGCCTTATCCCTGGCCGGAAGGGATACATAATAGTATAACCCCAGACCAAGTTTTATTTTATAGATGTGCCGTTTGCCGTAAATACTCCCGACATTCCTTCTCCGGCAATGTATCGGCGCTGTCGAACGCGCGTACTCCAGGGTAACTGCGTAGCCAGGTGATCTGGCGTTTGGCGAACTGGCGCGTGGCGGCAATAGCCTGCTCTGTCATTTCACTATAGTTGACTACTTTAATCAAGTATTCCCAGATTTGCCGATAACCAACAGCGCGCATGGACGGCATGGTCAAACTGAGACCGTCCAAACGGGTCAATTGTTCCACTTCATCGACAAAACCCTGCTCCAGCATGGCAAGAAATCGGCTCGCAATACGCCGGTGCAGCAGAGTTCTGTCCAGTGGCCAAAGCGCAATTTTCGTCACGCGGTAGGGGAATGAATGGTTTCGTTTTTCCGCGCCCAGCGCACTCGGAGATTGTCCCGTGAGTTCATGAATTTCCAGGGCACGCTGGATACGCTGCGCGTCATTCGGATGAATCCGCGCCGCGGAGACGGGGTCAATTTCCTGCAGGCGCCGGTGCAGGGTGGACCAGCCATGTGTGGCCGCTTCCTCGCCAAGACGCGTACGAATATCGGGATCGGCGGAAGGCAAGTCGGAAAGTCCAAATTCTAGGGCACGGAAATAAAACATCGAGCCACCGATCAGCAGCGGAATTTTTCCCGCCCGCGTAATGTCCTGCATCTCGCCCAAGGCATCCGTGCAAAAATTGGCTGCCGAGTAGGTTTGCCGCGGATCGCGAATATCGATCAAGCGATGTGGCGCGCGCGCCAGTTCATCACGGGTGGGTTTCGCCGTGCCGATATCCATGCCGCGATAGACCTGCGAGGAATCGACGCTGATGATTTCCACCGGCAGCGCATCGTGCAACGCCAGCGCGAGCGCCGTCTTCCCGGCGGCCGTGGGACCCATGAGGAAAATAGCGGGCGGAAGATCAGACATCGTGAACGGACAGGATTAAAGAAATTTCAAACAATTGAATTGAACCGCCAGGACGCCAGGAACGCCAGGATTTTGTTCTTTGTAGGTTAAAATATTTTCCTGGCGTCCTGGCGGTAAACACATCCGTTGAATTACTTTTCCGGTCTCATGTGTGGGAATAGCAGCACGTCGCGAATTGAAGCCGAGTCGGTGAACAGCATCACGAGTCGATCGATACCTATCCCCTCGCCCGCTGTCGGCGGCATGCCATGTTCGAGGGCACGGATGTAGTCCTCGTCGAAATGCATGGCCTCTTCATTGCCGGCTTCTTTCTCTTGCACCTGTTTACGGAAACGCTCGGCCTGGTCCTCGGCATCGTTCAGCTCGGAGAAGCCGTTCGCTATCTCGCGTCCGCCGACAAATAATTCGAAGCGATCGGTGATGCTTGGATCTTTATCATTGCGTCGCGCCAGCGGTGAAACCTCAGTCGGATAGGAGGTAATGAAAGTCGGGTCCTTGAGCTTGGTTTCCACCGTCTTTTCGAAGATTTCGAGTTGCAGTTTGCCGGTGCCGTAGGTGTTCTTCACCGGCAGCTGAAGCCGGCCGGCGATCGCGCGCAACGCCTCAACGGAGTCGAGATCCGCTTCTTGGATATCGGGATTGTAATGGAGCACCGATTCCCTGAGCGTCATGCGGCGGAAGCTCTTACTGAAATCGTATTGGTCGCCCTGATAGCTGATCGTCTCAGCATGGAGCACGTCTTGGGCGAGGCCGCGCAGCATTTCCTCCGTGAGGTTCATCAGGTCGTGATAATCGGCGTAGGCCTGATAGAACTCGAGCATGGTGAATTCGGGGTTATGCCGCGTCGACAGCCCCTCGTTGCGGAAGTTGCGGTTGATCTCGTAGACCTTCTCGAAACCGCCGACGATCAGGCGTTTGAGATAGAGTTCCGGCGCCACGCGCAGGAACAGGCTCATGTCGAGCGCGTGATGATGGGTCACGAACGGACGCGCCGCGGCGCCGCCCGGAATCACTTGCATCATCGGCGTTTCGACTTCGAGGAACCCGCGCTCGTCGAGAAAGCGACGGATATAACCGACAATGGCGGTGCGGGTCCGAAAAGTATTGCGCGCCACCTCGCTCATAATAAGGTCGAGATAACGCTGACGGTACTTGGTTTCGGTATCCGTGAGACCGTGATATTTCTCGGGAAGTGGCCGCAACGACTTCGTCAGCAGGCGGGCATCGTCCACCTTGACCGAGAGCTCCCCGGTCTTGGTCTTGAACAGCGTTCCTTCGGTGCCGAGGATGTCGCCGATGTCCCACTTTTTGAAGTCCTCGTAGCGCGCCTCGCCCACAGCGTCGCGCGTGACATAGACCTGGATCAACCCCGACATGTCCTGCAGGTGCGCAAAACTGGCCTTGCCCATTACCCGGCGGGTCATCATCCGTCCCGCCACCTTGACCCGCACATGGCGGGTCTCGATCTCGGCCGGCTCCTTCTCGCCATACTCGGCGTGCAGTTCGCCGGCCACGACGTTGCGGCGGAAATCATTGGGAAACGCGTTGCCCTGCAGGCGCAGCTCAGCGAGTTTCAGACGTCGCAGGGCGATTTGTTCGTTCTCGTCTTTTTCGTCAATCATTTTATATAATAATTAGCTAGTTATTGTATTTATACGATAAATAACATTAATTATTAACGAGGCCGCTCTTGAGACTGGCATCGATAAATTTGTCGAGGTCGCCATCCAGCACCGCTTGCGGATTGCCTGTCTCTACCCCGGTTCGCAGATCTTTGATTCGCGACTGGTCCAACACATAGGACCGGATCTGGTGACCCCACTCAATGTCGGATTTACTATCCTCCAGTTTCTGCTTTTCCTTGTTTCGGGCCTGCAGTTCGCGCTCGAATAGCCGGGATTTAAGCATGGCCATGGCCGCGGCCCGGTTGCGATGCTGGGAACGATCCGATTGGCATTGAACCACAATCCCGGTCGGATTATGCGTAATGCGAATGGCGGAATCGGTCCGGTTGACATGCTGACCGCCGGCACCGCTGGCCCGGTAGGTGTCCACGCGCAGATCAGCCGGGTTGATTTCAACTTCGATGTTTTCGTCCACCTCGGGATAGGCAAAAACCGAGGCAAATGAGGTATGCCGACGATTTCCCGAATCGAAAGGAGACTTGCGCACCAGGCGATGCACCCCGGATTCGGTGCGCAGGTAGCCGTAGGCATAGGGACCGGTGAACTTGACTGTGGCGCTCTTGATCCCGGCTACTTCTCCCTCGGAAACTTCCAGAATCTCGGTTTTAAAGCCGTGCTTGTCACCCCACATCAAGTACATGCGCAACAGCATATTGGCCCAATCCTGAGCCTCGGTGCCACCGGAACCCGACTGAATGTCCACAAAAGCGTTGTTCGCGTCCATTTCACCTGAGAACATGCGCTGAAATTCAAGATCGCCCAACTGCTTCTCCAGACGCCCAAGATCGCCGGACACGGACTTCACCACATCCGCGTCATTTTCCTCCTTGGCGAGACCCAACAGTTCAAACGCCTCGGCAAGCTCGGTGGCAAGACGAGTCAGCGTGCCCACTTCGGTTTCGAGGCGCGCACGCTCACGACCCAGTTCCTGGGCGCGCTGGGGATTGCTCCAGACGTCGGGTTGCTCGAGTTCGCGCTGGACTTCGGTCAGACGATGCTGCTTGGAATCAAAGTCAAAGATACCCCCGTAAGACCTGGGAACGGTCCTGGAGGTCGCGGAGTTTGGTGAACAAGGGGTTTAGGTCTTCCATCGCCCGGGCAACCGAAGTGTATAAAATATAGAAACTTTGATTACAAAAATCAGTCTGTTATGAATCGTTATTAAGATACTTGTTTAGGCTAAAAAAGTCTAGGAAACCTGTACGCCGAGGACTTCACCGACGACTTTCTTTATTGCCTTGATCAATTCCGGCGTCTCCACATCCACCACCTGCTCGAGCACCCATTTGCTGTCCGTGGCCTCCATGGCCCGGGATACTTTTTCCCCCAGATAGCGCAGCACACTGTAGCTCGGTTGGCGGCCGTTGAACTCGATCTCCGAATAGTCGGCGAATCGGGCATTCAAGGTGTTGATGAAATCGCCGGCATAGGCGCCGGGGCCGACAAATTCCTCGAGGTTGACAGAGGTAATTCGTGCCAGATGCTTGCCCAGGGCGTTAATGAAACGGCCCCGTTCCTCTTCGTTCAGCTGGCCGTATACGATTCTGTCGGAGCACTGAACCAGAAATGCGATGATCTCGGTGATGACGGACGTCACCTGGCGGTCACCGCCCAACGGGTAGCCTTCCTTTTCCATGTGACGCACGGCTTCCTGCGCTATCCGCCAGATATTCGTGGCCACCACACTGGCGCGATCCTCCAGGGTCTTGGGACCTTTTTTGCGAAATTTGGTTTTCAGCGGTAGCGCCATGGCGCGCATTATATTGGAGTTTTGCTTCCTTGCGGAGTCATGGTGCGATTCGCCATCCACATCGGGTTTTATGCTTCGCTCCCGACGCAAGTCTCTGGCAAAATGCCGGCAGGCCACGATTTAAGGAGTAACCATGCCTGAATCCGATATGAACCTGGTAAGCGGTATTGCCGCCTTCGAGGCCAAGGAATTTGCCAAGGCGTTCAAATTTCTATCGCCGCTGGCCGAGACCGGCAATGACCAGGCCCAGTACCGTCTTGCCGTGATGTATCAGAACGGCCTCGGACACGTGCGCAATGAAATGATGGCGCACAAATGGATGCACGCCGCGGCTGTGCAGGGAAATTCCCTGGCCCAGCATGGCCTCGGATTCATGTACATGCAGGGCGAATGTGTTCCGAAAAATGAAAAACTGGCTGCGGAATGGTTCCGTCGTGCCGCCGACCAGGGCTTGGCCGGATCACAGATGACACTCGGGATGCTTTATGAGCAGGGAATCGGCGTGGAGAAAGACGAAGCCGAGGCCCGGAAATGGTACGAGATGGCTCAGCGAAATTCGTAAACACGCGGGCCGCGCCTGGCGCGGCCCGTGATCATTGCGCGACTACTTCTTAACGAAAGCGGTGAAGCCGTCGGTTTTGCCGGCGTGACCGTCGTCATAGCCGGCGCTGTAGGCGTCGTTCAGACGCTGCTCTTCGCGCTTGGGGTTGTGCAGAAAACCGCACGCCCAACCATTGATGTATTCCTTATCAACGCCCTTCTTTTCCATGGCGCTGATGGTCTCGTAATACGCTTTATTCGTCATGAAACGCACTCCTGAATGAATTCTTGGCATGTGAACGGCGGTAAAGCGGCGCATATATTACCCATTGAAGCCGGCTTTTCAAGAATAAAATCACCGGAGGACCAATCCCCTTATTTTTGCATGCTTATCACGGTCTTTATTCAGACAGATGGCACGAAGCGAGGGTGATATTGCGTAAAAACTAACTGACATGACCCCATATATACAGCGGTTAGCGCCCAGTGCCCGAAGCGAACGCTCCTTCGGCATTGGCGCAGGTAGCTGCGATGAGCGATGTACCATGAGCGCTATTGCCGCCGTCTCCGAAAGAGCTGCGCCTCGGGATCCGGCGGCTAGTTTCCGGATACCAGACGGACTTATACTTTAAACATGCTTCAGAACATCATGCCATGCTGAACCTCGGTCAGCTGGTCAACACGGTTCAGAAAAACTGTCACATCTCGGATGCACGTCATGCGGGCGACTTTACGCTCTGCATTTTTCTTCTGAAGATGCGCGAGTTTTACCGCTGGGAACACGACATCCCGTTCGCGCACAACCTGCCGAAAGACGAGGTCGGCGAGTGGCTCCAGGAACGTGAGGGCATGTGGTCCGATCTCGAATCCAGCTCGTTCGAATCGCTTCCGCTGGACGGGCGTACACTGGACCCCTTTGATGCGGAGACTGTCAACCGTGAGCTGATCCCTCAAGGTTATGTTTACAGCGGCGGTTATGGCCGTTTCTCGAAACCGCATTTCTTTCTCGGCACGCTCCTCAAAAAGGAACAGCGCGCCGGGTACACGGTTTACATCTCCTCCTGCGAATACGCCCGCGACCTGGAAGCGCCGCCGGCCATGCTGCAAGGCAAAACAATTTACGTCCGCCAGGAATCGGTGCGGCGTTTTCTGTGGGAGAAAATCGAGGAATGGCGCTGGAACCGCAAGAACGAGACCATGGAACGCGCGCTGGCTTGTTATGCGTTCGAGATCGACATGAATTCAGCGCTGGAGCGCATGACAGAGAATGAAACCGAGGCGATGATCCTGCACGAACTTGGCGAAGGCCTGGCCGGCGAGAAGCTGGGGCCGGACTGGCAGAAAATGCTCGCTACGTTCTCGCGATCCAAAGCGGAGATCATGGTCCGCGCGGTGCGCGATATTCTGGCGGATTGCCTGTCCACTCTGCCCCGTCTGCTGGCATCGAACAACGCCGCGTCGTTGCATTTCTATTTCGCCAACTTCACCGGCATGCGCAAGCATCTTTACCCCGAGGCACTCGAGGCTTATCGCCACTGGGCAACGGCAGGAGATCGCCAGGCGCTGAGCGTGATGGTTGAGTCCGGACAACGCCGCTGGCTCGAAACCGCGCACGCCATCATGAGTCTGTACAGAGAAAACGGAGAGCAGGCCAGTACGGCCATCGAAAACCTGCTGGAACCGGAGCCGGAATCGCCCCTCAGCTGCCCACCGAAAGCTGCATCGACCCCATGAAGCTGAATGTGATCGTGGATGAACGGGTCTATTCCGTCGACGTCCCGCCGCCAATGCTTATCGAGGCGGAAGAATTTTTCCGCAAGCTGGATGACGATATGGATCACGGCTGGCAAATGGGTCCCGAGTTCATTGAAAATCCCGACAAGCTGCAACGCTGCCAGATCGCGGCCAACAAGCTGCTCACCTCGCTCAGCGGCGCCAATGAAACGATGGTTATGCTCATGGCCGGTTATATTCTCAAGCGTCTGCCGGGAGTGGCGGGTGTGCGCATCGACACTGGCGGCGAGATGCTCCACACGGAAATGATTTACGATAAACCCGCCAGCCGACCTCCGGCAACGCCGGCTTCCGACACTCCTTCGCCGTCACGCAAACTGGGGAAGCTCGAAGCCATGGAGCAGGCCGGCAAGGATGTCACCAAGGTGTATCAGGTGGGCAAGAGCTATCGCTTCGCCGTGCGCGATCTGCGTACCGGGGAATGGCTCGAATCGGGTCCTCAGGATTCGGAACAGGAAGCCTACGAAAAAAGAATGCAGGCGTACAAACGCCGACTGGATGAACTGACCGGTTAGCGCATTCGCCGGAGGCTCAAGGCATCGCCGCCCAGTAACGATACAGCGCCACCGTCAGATCCGTCTGCGTCACCATCCCCACGACGCGCTGGTCCTTGTCCACGATGGGCACATGATGAATTTTTTGCTCGGAGAAGAGCGGAATCAGCGACACGATATGCATGTCCTCCGTCGCCGTGATGACCGGCGACGACATGATCTCCCCCACCACCTCGGGTTTGTCCGTGGTCATCCCCGGCGTGCGGCGAATGAAGGCGCGCAGGCGGTCAAAGAAACGCGGATGAGCGTGATGCGTCTTGTCGACGCGTTTCAGAAAATCGACAATCGTGACAATGCCAACCACGCGGCGTGCGCGGTCGATCACGGGCACGCCCTTGAGTTTGCGCAGGCGCATCGTTTCCCACACCGCTGACAGCTCGTCGCCATACTCGGCCGTGGCCACATCCCTCGTCATGATGTCACGGCAGAAAACGTCGCCCATGCGCCGGCGCATGGAATGCAGCGACGCCCGCGTATAAATCTGCTCCAGATCCTGCTCCGTGACGTCGATATAGGCGTTCATGTCCTTCATCGCGCTTTCAATGTCCTCCTTCACCAACGCATTACGGTTCACCACCAGCGGCGAAGCTGGTGGTAAATTCTTCGCCATGCCGGCGAACGGTAACAGCGGATAGCGACGTCCCGGAAACAGGTTGTTGATGACAAGCGCGATGACCAGCAAGATGACGACATTGAGTCCCACCGGAGCCAGGACGATGCTGTAACCCAGCTGATGCAGTTCCTGACCGCCCATTACCATCGCCAACGCCGTCGCCCCACCGGGTGGATGCAGGCAATTCGACAAATGCATGGCAAAGATGGCCAGGGCCACGGCTAGCGACCCGGCCACGAATCCGCCGGGAATGAATTTGAAGCATGTCACGCCGACCAAGGCCGAGATCAGTTGACCACCGACGAAAGGCCACGGCTGGGCCATCGGGCTGTGTGACGCGGCGAACAGCAACACCGACGACGCACCCAGCGAAGTGATCATGAGCGGCGTTGCCTTGTCGCCGAGGCCCGAACTCAACAGGGCTGTCAGAAAAATTCCGAGGAACGCCGCCGCGGCCGAGACAATTTTTTCCGTAACGCTGACCGGCGCCGAGGCGTGGAACAGCGAGGCAATAATCCGTTTCAGTGCCATAGATTTGCTGGTTTGACGTGCAGGAAGAGCGCTAAGATAATCAAGTATACCCGACAATTACAAATCGCCATTCCCCGCGAGCGTACCCATGCACGAAGTCAAACCGCTGTCCTTTATATATGAAATCAATAATGCACTCCCGGGTGAACTATGCCAGGAAATGATTCAGCGCTTCGAGACCAACAAAGATCAGCAATACGCCGGCCGCATCGGCCAGAATCAATCTGAGGAGAGCAGCATCAAAAAGACCACCGACCTGCGCATCAGCGGACGGCAGGACTGGAAAGACATTGACACCGCGCTGGTTCAATCGCTCGCCAAGGCATTCAACGAATTCGGCCAGGCGTTCCCGTTTTTTGCCGCCAACTCGTTCAAGGACATCGGTTACAACATGCAGCGTTATCTTCCGGGCGAGTATTACCACTGGCACGTGGATGGCGGACCCGGTCCTTTCAGCCAACGTCAGCTCGTCGCCATCTGGTATCTTAACGATGTCGCAGGGCCTGGCGGTGAGACGGAATTTCCGATTCAGGAAGTGCTGGTCAAGCCTGAAGCCGGCAAGCTCGTCCTGTTCCCGCCATTTTGGACCCATGTCCATCGTGCGGTCATCATGGAAAAGGGTGTCAAATATATCGCTACCACCTGGATTTGCTTTGCCTGATCGATTATCAGCTTTCGATTTTTCCGGTTGGCGCCCTGCACGTCATGTTAATTGGAAGCGTGCGCGAGCATGCCGACATTCTTGAGGCCGTGCATAAAATACTTGCCCTCGCCCCGCCGCACTCCCGCGAGCATCCCTGACTGGACAAACTCAAGAGCTTATTCGGCTGATTGCTGGAATGCGTAGGCAGCCGCGAAGACTTTTCGGCCAGCCATCACATCCCTGCCTGGTCCATGGGCGGCAATTTCCGAACAAGCGACAGCGGTAAAATCTTGAACTAAACCAGAATCTATTCGTCTGCGATGATTCTTGTAATTGTTTTAATATCATAGGGTTATATATTAACTTCATGTGCCAGCTTGAGTTGACCCATGCAAGTTCTACCCAAAGGGCAGCATGGCCTATGAATTTATGATGAATTGGTGTCAAAATATCGTATTGGAAGCCAAGTTAAGCCAAGTTAATGATAGCTAGCACGGATGCTACTAATGAGTAAATCGTGTATTAGCATTTCATTATGGTTGACCTGCATCATTTATCAATCGGCGCTCCCGCGCCTGACGACCAGCGGAATTATCCGCTGCACATATACACCTTTGGACGATTTTCCGTTACAAGGGGCATAGAGCCGATTCGTTTTGCCCGCAAGGCCCAGCATCGACCACTGCAATTACTCAAGGCACTGATTGCGCTCGGCGGTCGTGAGGTCGGTTCAGACCGCTTGGGGATGGCGCTGTGGCCGGAGTCCGAAGGCGATACGGCATACAACGCCTTTGAAATCACGTTGCACCGGTTACGCAAGCTCATCGGCATTGAGAATGCACTGGTGCTATCAAACGGACTGCTCACACTCGATAACCAACATTGCTGGGTGGATGTCTGGGCGTTTGAGCAGGCAGTAGGTCATGCGGAAACGTTGTTGAAATCCCCGCTTCCTAATCCCGATGAGTTAGCAAGCATATCTTCCAGGGTATTAACGCTTTACCACGGACATTTTCTGGGACGTGAGATACCCGAGCCATGGTCCATCTCTGTGCGCGAACGGTTGCGCAGTAAATTTATGCGGCACCTTCTCGATCTCGCGCGCCACTGGGAAAAGATCGGACACCATGAAGCCGCCATCCAGTGTTACCAGAAGGGACTGGAAACCGACGACCTCGCGGAAATCTTTTATCAGCGCCTGATGGTCTGTTATCAGCAACTCGGCAGAAAGAGCGAGGCTCTGGCTGTCTACCGTCGGTGCCGCACGACTTTGTCACTGATCCTCTCCATTACTCCTTCCCCCGCCACAGAAACCATTCGCAGACGTTTGACAGTAGCCTGATGTTCTAAAAATCCAGGGGCGTGATCAGGCGCAGCCATGACCTGTGTTATGGGCGCGCCTGATTCGCCGCTGCATGATTCATTTTTTATTCAATCCGTAGGCTATCTGTAAGTCGTATCCACGCATTGTGTCCTCCATAAATAAAATAATTATTACGAAAATAATTATTACTGGAGGAGCAGATGGAGAGTTACATCGTTCGTTTGTATCGCCGGGATGCCACAAACCCGGAGAATCTCGTTGGCCTGATTGAAACCGTCGGCCTGGACAAGACGCGCTCCTTCCACACCATTGCTGAACTGGTGTCGATACTTTCTGAGCCACACGCTCTCGAAAGAACATTCCCCCAGCCTGTGCTTAGGGTGATCAAAGCGGGCAAGAAGAATCCCCGCTGATACCGGAGAAAAGATCAAAGCGCACATCGGATTTCATCTACGGCAACTGATCGATATACGCCGTTAAGTTGCAGTAAAAGGAAGGAGCACTCGAAGGATAGAAAAACCAGGGCGCAAGCCCGTTATAAAAAACACAGTCCGGAGGAATTGACTTATGGATTGCTACACAAAGATTGGAGGCCGGAACTTTTTCAGAGTTTCCCTAAAAGAGATAACCATGTTTTTCAATAAAAAGATGATCAGCATGGAACTGCTGAAATTTCTGACCGCGGCGATTCTCGCCGCCGGATCGTGGTCTGCCCACGCAGCGGTGGTTACTGTTTCGCAAAGTGCTTTGGTCTCTTCGAATAACTACTATACCGATCTCATCGGGGGTGGCATCGGGAATCCGCTGACCATGACCGGCGGTGGTAACGTTGCAAATGTTGGCGGACAACGCAACGACGATGGATACAGTGGCCACATTCCCCTCGGGTTCACGCTGAACTTTTTTGGCAACTCTTACACCCAGTTCTGGGCCAATAACAACGGAAACATCAGCTTTAACAACGGCATTTCACAATATACGCCGACCAGCCCACAGGGAGTGGCCGAGCCGATCATCTCGCCATTTTTTGCCGATGTGGATACTCGCAATACGGCAAGCGGGTTGATGTACCTGCGTAACGATATTACAAACGAAATCATCGTAACCTGGGATCAGGTGGGTTATTACAATGGCCAGGCAGATAAGCTGAACAGCTTCCAGCTCGTGCTGCGCGGCCCTGACTATTCCATCCCCGCAGGTGAAGGGCAGATAGGTTTTTTCTATAAGACAATGCAGTGGGAAACTGGTGGCGCCAGCGGTGGAAACCTCGGTTTCGGCGGCACGCCGGCGGCGGTGGGATTTGGTAATGGCGTAGATGATGGAGAAGTTCTCCAAGGTTCAATTCAAGCGGGCATTTCCCAAGTGGTCAACAATCATCACATTTGGTTCGATCAGTCGGCCAATCCAGTGCCGGTGCCCACCAATGTAGTGCCGGTGCCCGCTGCCGTGTGGCTGTTCGGTTCCGGGCTCGCTGGCCTGCTGGGCCTGGCGTCACGCCGAAAACGGAACACGACATAACCATTTCCACGGTGACAAAGGGATACGATGATGAAGAAACTAAAAAAAACCGCGCAAGGATCACGATATATGCGTAGTGCTTTGCTTGCATTCGTCTGCTGGTTTTCCATGCCGGTGAGTGCAGCAACAGTTTATATCAATGACTTTCAGAGCGCTGTAGGCACCGGCTGGTCGAGCGCGGATAACACCATCGGAATCACCCAGGCACCGAATACCGATTTTGTTCGAAAGTTTTTAGGCGAATTCAGTAACGGCACGGTGAGTCTCTCGCTAACGGGCCTACCAGAGCACGTCTCCACGACGGTTTCTTTCAGTCTGTATCTCATCCGTTCCTGGGACGGCAATGCCACGGCGATTGCAAACGGCGATCCGCTCGGCCCCGATCACTGGACACTGAACGTCGGGGGTGGCCCCACCCTGCTCAACACCACTTTCAGCAACGGTGGTAGTGTCGGACAGGCATATGCACCTAGCCCCTTTGCGGCTGGTTGCACCGGTTACAACCTCAGCGGTTTACCTTCTGGTGAATACAATCCGATGACCGGAGCAAGTGAATGCTACTCGCTGGGTTACACGTTTAGTAGTCCGGATGTAACCAACGAGGCGATGGACTCCGTTTACGAACTATCGTTCGCGTTTGCGCATACCGGGGGCTCGCTCATGCTCAACTTCGGCGCGAACGGCCTGCAGGGCATCGCCGATGAGAGCTGGGGGCTGGATAACGTGAAGGTTGCGGTTTCCCCTGTGCCAGTACCAGCCGCCGTGTGGCTGTTTGGTTCGGGACTCTTGGGACTGATCGGCGTGGCGCGGCGTAATCGTATCAGCGCGAATAAAGAAACGGAGGATTGATAGAGCACACCGAGCAACACGCATGCGCTGGTAATTCTGTGGATTTTCAAGACAAAAAATTAACAATTGGAAAACATTAGGGGGTCGTAATGAAAAACAGTAACCGCTGTTCTTGGCATTATCCATCTGGGCTGGCCAAATTACTTTGCATTATCTCACTGGTGGCATTTGCAGACGCCTTCCCGCTTTCGGCTAATGCAGCAATTCTAAGCGGAAATGCCTCATTCGACTCGAATACCGGTTTATATACGTATAGCTACACTCTGGACAACACTTCAGGCCCGGCTGCAATCAAAGAACTTTCTGTTCTGGTCGATAGTAGTCAAGCTAAAGTTTCTAACCCCTCCCTCTCGTTTTCGGCCCCAGCCGGATGGTCCATGGGCGCGGCAGTTTCAGGTAGTAGCGCCGATACTCCTCTAAATGAATATGGAGTTTTTTGGCAGTGGTTCGCAGGTCAGGCGTTACCAATGGGTAGCACTTTGAGCGGGTTTTCCTTCATTACACCTTTTGCCCCCGACACCGGCTCAGCCAACAACTATTTTCTTTGGAGTAATTCATACACCGGCGGACCGCCTTTGATCGGTAGCGGCGGAATAGTGGAATGGGGACATATCGTGGCACCGAATTTTGTTATGACATCCTCCGTCCCCGCCGCCGTCCCCATCCCCGCCGCCATATGGCTGTTCGGTTCGGGGCTGCTGGGACTGATCGGCGTGGCGCGGCGCAAAACGATTTGAGTTGAGTTTAGTAGAGCTGCGAAGAGGAAATGGTGAGTTCTACCAAAATTATAAATAT
>NZ_JBAVEJ010000130.1:0-2477 GCF_049587675.1 Sulfuricaulis sp.
GGCCGGCGGCGATCACGTCGGCGCGCGCGAGCAATGGACGCAGTTCCGCGGGGGAAGCCACGCCGTGCACGATCAACTCGGGCCGCGCCGCGCCGATCCGGGCCGCGTGTTCCGGATGCGTCGCCAGCACCACCAGCCCGGCACCGGCGCGATACGCCGCTTCTCCCGCCAGCTGAGCCGCGCCCGGCATGCCACGGTCACCGCCGATCACCAGCACATGGCCGGCATCGCCCTTGTGCATGTCGCGACGGCGTTTATGCAGCAGCCCGTGGAGCGAACGCTCCGTCAGGCGTTGCGCCAAAGCGGAAATTTTGGCGTGGATATCCGGCGGCACGCCGAGATCGTCGAAAAATATTTCGCCACTGCATGCGCGTCCGGCGCCGGTGAACAGACCGGCCTTGAGTCCGATAAACGCCAGCGTCGCCTGCGCGTGCACCGCCGCCCCCATCACGCGGCCGGTGTCGGCATGCAGCCCCGAGGGAACGTCCACCGCCAGTACCGGAACGCGGCTTTGATTGATAGCCTCGATGGCGGCAAGCCATTCGCCGCTGACTTCCCGCTCAAGGCCGATGCCGAGCAAGGCATCCACCACGACATCGCATCCCGCGAGCAACCCGGTGCTGAAATTCTGAATCGCGACGCCGGCCGATTCACACGCCTTGCGTGCCGCGGCGGCATCGCCTTTCGATTTGTCCGTCGCGCCCACACTCATGACCACCGGCGTGAGACCGGCGCCCTGCGCCAGCCGTGCCAGCACATAACCGTCACCGCCGTTGTTGCCCGGCCCGCACACCACCGCGATACGCCGCGCCCGCGGCCACCGTACCCGCAACAACTCAAAGGCCGCCTCGCCCGCACGCTGCATCAGCGTGGCGCCGGCAATGCCGCGCTCCTCGATGGCGAAACGGTCGAGTTCGCGCGCCTGGGCGGCGGTGTAGAGAGCTTCCGGGAGATTCATGAATTCGTCCTTTCGTTGTGTGCGTATATGATAGGCCCTCATGCACACCGTGCAAAACAGAAATATCGATCTCGCACTGCTCGTCGCCGACATCAAGGCCTGGGGTTGCGAGCTGGGTTTTCAGCGGATCGGCATCGCTGATGTCGAGCTGAGCGAGGCTGAGACGCATCTGCTGAGCTGGCTGAGCCGCGGCCGGCACGGTGCTATGCATTATATGGAGTCCCACGGGACACGCCGCAGCCGCCCGCAGGATTTACAGCCCGGCACGCTGCGCGTAATTTCCGCGCGCCTCGACTACCTTCCGGGTCAGGTCGCCGATACCGCCGTGGTCCTGCGCAACCCGTCGCTGGGATTCATCTCCCGCTATGCCCTCGGCCGAGACTACCACAAGGTGATGCGCGGTCGTTTGCAGAAGCTGGCCGAACGGATCGAGGCGCGCGTCGGTTGGTTCCAGTACCGCGCTTTCAGCGACAGCGCCCCGGTG
Organism: Sulfuricaulis sp.; assembly: GCF_049587675.1. GTDB lineage: Bacteria > Pseudomonadota > Gammaproteobacteria > Acidiferrobacterales > Sulfurifustaceae > Sulfuricaulis. The sequence goes on from NZ_JBAVEJ010000130.1 coordinate 1,443, forward strand.
CTGGAAAAGGCTCTGGCTGAAAAAGCCGGGCTGGGCTGGATCGGCAAGCATACCAACCTGATCGATAAACAGACCGGCTCATGGTTTTTTCTCGGTGAGCTTTATACCGACCTGCCGCTACCGGTGGACACGCCGGCGGAAAACCACTGCGGCACCTGCCATGCGTGCATCGATATCTGCCCGACCCAGGCCATCGTCGCGCCCTATGAGCTCGATGCACGCCGCTGCATCTCCTACCTCACGATCGAACTGCGCGGCGCCATTCCCGTGGAACTGCGGCCGCTGATCGGCAACCGGATTTACGGCTGCGACGACTGTCAGCTGGTCTGTCCCTGGAACCGCTTCGCCCGGCCGACCGATGAACCCAACTTTGCTCCGCGCCACGGACTCGACACACCGGAACTGATCAAGTTGTTGTCATGGACCGAGGAAGAATTTCTGAAATACACCGAAGGCTCCGCGATCCGGCGGATCGGTTATGAATGCTGGTTGCGGAATATTGCCGTGGCGCTCGGCAATGCACCGACGAGCGAGCCACTCACCAACGCGCTTAAGGCTCGTTTAGATCACGCTTCGGAATTGGTGCGGGAACATGTGAAGTGGGCGCTGGCGCGTCATAGTTAATGTAGGGAGCGCCATGCGCACCATTCAAAAGCTAATTGCGGGTGGCTCCGCCCCTGCACCCTGGGTGACTTTCTCTTGCTTGTCCAAGAGAAAGTCACCAAAGAGAAAGACACTCGGTCGCTTCGCCGCGCAAACTGCGCGCGGTTCCCTCCGCTCCTCGCAAAGCCGGGCGCTCGCCTAACTCGCCGGGCGCACACAACGCGCCTCGGGCTCGATCAAAAGTCTCGCGAACACTCCCGGCTTCGCTGCGGTGCTCGGCTCGCTCCGACGGGGTTAGAACAACACACCTCTGACCTTCACTTGGAGGTGTTTTCAAGATCCCGGATGGCGCGCCCGAGCATCGCAAGCCTTTGCCCCGCCAGCCCGAAGGGGCGCGGGCGGGAAGCCCGCGCGTCGCGCACGGCACAGGGA
>NZ_JBAVEJ010000131.1:0-2237 GCF_049587675.1 Sulfuricaulis sp.
GCGTTCAGCATAGCTTTGCTATGCTGTCGAACCCGCTGTTTTAGATTTTATCGAGGGTTCGAATCCGCCTCGTACACAGAGCTTTAGGAAAGAGGGCCATGGTCCTCTTTCCTAAAGCTGGCGGAGAGAGAGGGATTCGAACCCTCGATGGGATTTTGTCCCATACGCCCTTAGCAGGGGCGCGCCTTCGGCCACTCGGCCATCTCTCCTTGCAAGCGCAAACGCGCCCGCAAGGATACCTGTGCACTCAAATAACGTAAAGCAAAAACCCGGTTGTTCTAACCTTTGACGCCACTTTGCGCCATGCCGGGCATGGGATGCACCACACCGGCTTCTTTTTCTTTCTTGATGCGCTCGTAGATTTCCTCGCGATGAACGGGGATCTCTTTCGGCGCATTCACGCCGATCCGGACCTGATTGCCTTTGATGCCTAGCACGGTAACCTGAACATCGTCGCCAATGTTGAGGGTCTCCCCAATGCGTCGAGTAAGTATCAGCATTGTCCTGCACTCCTTTCAGTAGTACCTAATTCCATACGTTCCCTATCCTTTGCCCGGTCATCCACCCCTGGTTTAACCGGCTCCTCAACACTGTTTCCCCTTGCGTCGTACATGACGGTTTTTGGCAAACCATCCCATGGCAACGGGCGATATGGCATTTTTTGCCGTCTGCTGTACTCGCCTTAGGCGGCACCTGCCGCCAGACTGTCAGCTAACTTACGGATATTACGGGGGAAACCCCCTTAAACCCGGCTGTATTCGCCTGCCTGGCTGTATCTATGCAGCTTCTATGCCAGCTTGGAGGGGGTCAGAACGCGGACTACTTGGGTTTTTCCAGACCGAAGGCGGTGTGCAGGGCGCGCACTCCCAGTTCCAGATACTTTTCCTCGACTACCACGGAAACCTTGATCTCCGAGGTCGAAATCATCTGAATATTGATGCCTTCATCGGCCAGGGTTTTGAACATCTGGCCGGCAATCCCGGCATGCGAACGCATGCCGACACCGACCACGGAGATCTTCACGATCTTGTCGTCGCCGCTGATTTCGCGCGCCTTCAATTCCTGCGACACGCGTTTGAGGACTTCCATGGATTTTTTGTAATCGCCGCGATGGACCGTGAAAGTGAAGTCCGTGGTGCCATCGGCGCCCACGTTCTGCACGATCATGTCCACGTTGATATTGACCTTGCCGATCTCGCCCAGAATATGCGCGGCAATGCCGGGCTTGTCCGGCACGCCACGGATGGTGAGCTTGGCCTCGTCACGGTTGAACGCAATGCCTGATATCAGTGGCGCTTCCATTTCTTTTTCCTCATAAGTAATAAGTGTGCCCGGCCCCTCCTCGAAGGACGACAGCACGCGCAACGGGACCCGGTACTTGCCGGCGAACTCGACCGAACGGATTTGCAATACCTTGGAGCCGAGGCTCGCCATCTCGAGCATTTCCTCGAAGGTAATGCGATCCAGCCGCCGGGCCTGCGGGACAATGCGCGGATCGGTGGTATACACACCGTCCACGTCGGTGTAGATCTGGCATTCGTCCGCCTTGAGCGCCGCCGCCAGCGCCACGCCGGTGGTGTCCGAGCCGCCGCGGCCGAGCGTGGTGATGTTGCCGTCCTCATCCACGCCCTGGAAACCGGCGACCACGACCACGAGGCCTTTCTTCAGGTCCTCATGGATGCGCTTTTCATCAATCTGCATAATGCGCGCCTTGCCGAAGGCGCTGTCGGTGCGGATATGCACCTGGTATCCGGTGTAGGAAAGTGCCGGGCAGCCTATCTTATCCAGCATCATGGCAAGCAGCGCGATCGTCTGCTGTTCGCCGGTGGCGAGCAAGACGTCGAGTTCGCGCGCCGGCGGATCGCTGTGCACGCTCTTGGCAAGCTTGATGAGCGAGTCGGTCACGCCGCTCATGGCCGACACCACGACAACGACGTCGTGACCCTGTCCGCGGAAACGCTTGATGCGCTCAGCGACTGCCTGAATGCGTTCGGGGTTGCCGACGGAAGTACCGCCGTATTTTTGTACGATCAAGGCCATGTTATTGGATCAAGAGAGGCAGCAAAGGGCGCAAATTAAACCCGCTTTCCCGCCGGGAGTAAACAGGCGCCAGAACGCATCAAGAGGCTCCTGAGCATCTCTGATTAAGTTGATCAAGCGGATGATGGCAAGGCGAAAAGGCGCGAGGAAGCGGAGTTTACACGCCAGTAAATGAGCATTCCGAGCGTCTTTTCAAC
>NZ_JBAVEJ010000132.1:0-4516 GCF_049587675.1 Sulfuricaulis sp.
CCTGAGCTTTACGCCGATGAGCGTGGCCATGACCACGAGCGCGGTCGAGATGAAGATCATTATTATCCCTAAGGCCGAAAGCCTGCCCCAGAGACCGTCGTCGGCGAAGCGCAGAATCTGAACCGCCAGGACCTCGGTTCCCGGCCGCGACAGGACCACGGACAGGGTCAGCTCGCGCACAAACATGCTGGCCATGAGGATCCACGCCGAGACGATGCCGGGAATGAGCAGCGGGATGATGATCCGGCGCATGGTGGTCAAGGGGCTCGCCCCGCAGACGAGCGACGACTCCTCCAGATGTGCGTGCACCTGGACGAAGGCGCTCGCCAGGGGGCGAATGCCATAAGGCAGATAGGTGGCGATGTCGCGGACGAAAGGGGACGGAGCTTTGCGGGGAGATGCAGCGGTTCTCAGGGAGAGGACAGCCTGCGCGTTAAGGAAGCTCTGATCAAGCCTCCCGTTTGCCCTGAGTATGTCGAAGGGTGAACGGAAGATGCCGTGAATAACAGGTGATACGTCCGTTCATGGTTCGACAGGCTCACCACGAACGGACTTAGAGCTTTCTTGGGTAATAGCCGGTGATGTGTTACCGGAATCAGTCAGCGCATTCCCGAATATGAAGCACGCGTGGCTCCGCTCAGCCGGTGCTCCATACGCGCGGGCGCTGCATGCCGGCGATCTTGCAGGCTTGTTTCACGTAGCCGTAGGGAAACAGCTTGTAGAGATGGGTCTTTGCCGCCTTCTTGTCGATACCAAGTTCGCGCGCCAGGAACTCCATTACGTGGCGCACGTCCGGCGCGATCCGGTTGGTGGTCCAGCGTTCGCGCATGTAGCGCAGTACCGGCCAGTGGGCCTCATTTAGTTCGATGCCTTCTTCCGCGGCCAGCTGGCAGGCGACCGCTTCGTTCCAGTCCAGCGGGTCGAACAGATAGCCATCGGGATCGCGGGCGATCTGATACTCGGTGCTCAGTTTGTTCACGGCTTGGTTCATGGCGTTTCTCCTCTCCAGAGTGCCTTGGGATGCTCCAAATATTAGGTTTCATTTATAAAGCGATCAAACGATATTATTCGCTATATAATATCGATATTGTCGATATATAGGTTTTTCCCGATGGATATTGATCAGGCCCGGACCTTTCTCGCCATTACCGCAAACGGGAGTTTTCTCGAAGCGGCCAAGCAGCTTCACCTGACCCAGTCGACCGTCAGCGCGCGGATTCAACGGCTGGAAGACGAGCTCGGCACCCGGCTGTTCGTTCGCAACCGCGCCGGCACCAGCATGACGCCCGCGGGCCGACGCTTTTTCGATTATGCCAAGCGGCTGGTGCTGACCGCTGAGCAGGCGCGCGACGACGCCGGCCTGCCGGAACGCTACCGCGCCAGCCTCCGTATCGGCGGACGCATCGCCTTGTGGGAGGGATTTCTGCCGCAGTGGGTCGGTTGGATGCGACGCCGGGCGAACGATGTCGTGATCCACAGCGAGATCGGTTTCGAGGAAGATCTCATGCGCCGGCTGATCGAAGGCTCGCTCGACATCGGCCTGATGTACACGCCGAGCCACAGCCCCGGACTGATCGTTGAACATCTGTTCGATGAAACCCTGGTGCTGGTCAGTTCGCGCGCGGACGACAAAGGCCCGGGCCAAGACTACATCTATGTCGAATGGGGGCCGGGTTTTTATGCGCAGCATGCGCAGAGCTATCTCGATCTCGAAGGACCGGCGCAGCTCGTCGACATCGGCTGGCTCGGCATTCAGTTAACACTGACCAACGGCGGCAGTTGTTTCCTGCCCGCACGCATGGCCGCGTCCTTTATCGCCGCGGGCCGTTTGTTTCGTGTCGCGGGATCGCCCGAGTACGTTCTTCCCGCTTACGTGGTTTTCCCGAGAACCGCTGACAACCCGGTGCTGGAGCAGGCGCTGCAAGGGCTGCGCGAATTGGCGGGACGGGAGCGCGAGCGCGCGGTCGGCGGGTGATTGATGATCCGCAGCGTCTTGGCGACCGTCAAGCGAGCCAGTTGTGGCATCTTGCGTCAAACGGGACGGAAGGCCGGAATGCTTCACCGATTCGCTTCGATTACGGCGCCAGTTGGCGAATCAGCAAGCCGGTCGTCGAGACGCGTACTTCATATTGCGCGGAACTGTCGGCAGCAGCGAAGGTCGCCGAGCCGTATTCGGCATCGAGCAGCGGGCTCAGCAGCGCGTAACGCTGGCGCAGGCTGAACATATCCACTTCCCGCGCGGGCGCGAGCGACCGCACGGTACGCGGTTGCTGTTGTTCTTGTGCGAGATCGTGATAGCGGCCGCTGACGCGATCGAGTTCATAAACCGTGTGCAGGCCGAGAACGTTGGCCCACGGATGCCATTTCAGGATGCGCGCATCCACGTACAGCTGATCACCGGTGAGCGTGTATGAAACTTCGCGTCCGTCGGGAAAGCGGAATTGCGCCTGGAAGCGATTCGGGCCGAGGGGTTCGGTGCGTACCACGACGGCGACTTCCTCGTGCGTCAGTGCACGGTAACCCTGGACGCCCAGGGCGATGGTGCCACAGGCCGCCGCGACTGCAAAAAACATCAGCGCCAGCAACAACCGCAGGCTCATACGCAAAGGGCGCCGCCGCCGTAGCGCCGTTCCCGCCGCGATGATCATGGCCACGCCCACGACGGCGAACAGCACTGCTACCCACCACAAAGTATCCAGCATGGATTCTCCCGGTTAAATTAAAGTGCTCGGAGTGATTTAAGTTTAGGCTCCCACCTCTCGTCGCGTGATGAAACACCTAAAGCCCAGCCCATGTCGGGCTTTTTAGTTTCCGCTCACGTTCCGAACCGCCTCAAACGATCCCAGGCAAATAAGGTTAAAAACAATGGGAGTCATGCCCCATTTTTTTCCGCTTCCCGGTGCGCGGTACAGACGATGGTGGTCAGTGCATCGGGATAAGCAGAACCGGAACCGGCGAAATCCGCACGATGCCCTCGGCCACGCTGCCGAGCAGCAGGCGCTGTACGCCGCTGCGACCATGTGTTCCCGTGACCACCAGTTCGGCCGGCCATGCGGCGGCCTCGTCGGCGATTGCGGTGGCAATGCGTTGGGCGGGGGTGCCCGTTTCCACCAGTCGCGTTTCCGCCTCAATGCCGCCCGCCCGGGAGGTCTCGCGCGCCATCTTGAGGATCTGTTCACCTGCGGCACGGCGCGCCTTCGTGATGGCGCCAATGTCGACCGCAAGTTCCGGTCCAAGCGGCAGCACACCCATGTCCACGATGTGCACAACGCGCAGCGCGGCTGCGAGACCTTTGGCGAGGCCAATGGCATGCCGAAGGGCGCGCTCGGAAGTCGGGCTTCCATCGACGGCGATCAGGATTCGCGAATACATAGTGCCTCCTTGGGCGAAGCGGGTGACGAGTCGGTGCCCGGCTGTGCGCCGCTTACGGCGCCCCGGCGACGGGCAGTACCACGGTCAGGCGCGCGAGCAGCCAATATACCAGCGCGCTCAACACCGTGCCGCCCAGGAACTGGCCGAGGTGACGGTAGCGTCGCGCCATCGGAATGAGTTCATGAATCGAAACGAACAGCATCGCTCCGGCGGCAAACGCCATGAAATGGGCGTTGAGCGACGGTGCGACACTCACCGCCAGCAGCCCGAGGATCGCGCCAAGCGGTTCGGCCAGCGCTGAGAGAAACGCCGCGCCGAACAGCAGGCGCTTGCTGCGCAGCAGCATCACCGGCACCGCCATCGCGAACTCTTCCGGCAGATTGTGCAGGGCGATGGCCACCGCCACCAGCACCCCAAGCGCGGGCGCGGCGACGTAGGCATTGGCCATGGCGAAACCTTCAGGCACATCGTGCAGGATCAGCCCGAGAGGCAAGAGATAAGCGGCCTTGATGAGCACCCGGTTCGTCAGTCCCGTTTCAGGAAACAGGTGGGTGTGCGGGATGACAAGGTGCGCCACCCAAAGGAGCGCGGCGCCGAGCGCGACGTTGGTGACGGTGTTGCTGGCGCCCATGGCTGCGATCGCTTCCGGTATGAGCTCGACTGTCGAGATCAGCACCATGATGCCGACCGAGAATCCCATGCCGGCGGCGATCGCGCGCCGGTTCTCGCGCAACAGCAGCGCCAGCACCACGCCCAGGAAGGTTGTCAGGCAGGAAAGCAGCGAGAGCAGGATGACGGCTGTATATATGGTGTTCATGATTGGTGTGGCTTCCTGGATTTACAGGTTGCAGTCACGGCGCGTCGAATTCACGCTCGGATCCCCGACCGGCCCGCTCACCTGTTGCTGCCGAATCGCCGCGCTCCCTCACTCTACGTACAAAGCGGCTCGCAAGCCCGCGCGGTCGGTCTTGTATGACCAGCCGGGACAGACCATGCCTATGTTTCGCTCTCCACGGCCCTGAGCTTTACGCCGATGAGCGTGGCCATGACCACGAGCGCGGTCGAGATGAAGATCATTATTATCCCTAAGGCCGAAAGCCTGCCCCAGAGACCGTCGTCGGCGAAGCGCAGAATCTGAACCGCC
>NZ_JBAVEJ010000133.1:0-21946 GCF_049587675.1 Sulfuricaulis sp.
GTATAGGTGTCGGTGGCGGCTTGAACGTCGTTCACCCCGGTCAATAACAGGATCAGTGCGCCCAGCAGCAAAATACCGGCCGTGGCCAAGCCACGATTTTCCGAAACAGACTGCTTCATGTTCATGCTGCTTTATTTCCTGTGCTCAAGTTTTCTTGCGTAGTGGCGATAACATCGAACCCTAACGCTCCCGCCGATAAATTTCGGGTCCTTTTTTTCCATCCTGCTCGCCAGCGGGTTTTGAGTCCGCGTCTTCGGACCGGCTCGGATGCACTGGTGACTCTGTGGTCAGCGGCGCCTCTGAAGGAGAGATGACCTCCGGCGCCGGCTGATTCTGCCTTTCAACTGAATCATAGTTCACGACCCACCACAGCGCGCTGGCCGTACCCGCCACTAATGCGCCGACAAGCCACCACCAGGCAAACTTCGCGCGACCGCGACGCAAGCGTGTCTGCGCCAACAAACTCAGTTCGATCACCGCCAGGCGCCTCGGATCGGGCTCCGTCCCTCGCTCATAGGCCGACGCGATCAGGTCCGTGATTTCGCGTTCAGTCGGTACTTGGCGTTTCATCCTCGCTCCAGCATTCACGTAGTTTGGCGATGGCTTCGGCGCACTGGCGGCGCACCGTGCCCTCCGGCATATCCAGCGCCTGCGCCACCTCCTGATGGCTCAGTCCTATCCAATAACGAAGCAGCAGCAGGTTTTGTTCGCTTTCCGGCAGGCGATTCACCAGTTCGCGCAGATAAGCGGCTTCTTCCCCGGCCGGCCCGCCCGTGTCCTCGGCGGTTTCCTCTGGCAACGGCTCAGTCGGACGGGCGCGGTCCCGGCGGTAAGCGTCGATCCGCAGGTTAGCGGCGATGCGGTAGAGAAACGCCTTTGGCGCGCGCGGGTCGCGGCACACGGTCTGAACGAAACGGATGAACGCCTCGGAGACGAGGTCGTAGGCGTCCTCCGGATTACAGCCGCGCGCGACCAGGAATTTCCACAGCCGCGGCGACTGGCTACGATAAAACTCGCGGAACGCGCCGGCATCGCCGTCGCGGCAATACAGGCGAATGAGATCGGCCGGATCCCGCATCGAATAACAAGGTTTAGGGAGGCGCGCTGGTCACGGTGACCTGGATCCGGCGTGAGACATAGTTGGCATCGCCGAAATTGCCGGATGTGGCGGTGGAAGTGATGACATAAACGTTATAGTCCGGAGGACTACGTTCACGATGCGACGTCGATGTACATTGCACGGTTACGTTAAATCCGTCGAGGCCGGGAACTGACAGCGTGAAGTTCGAAGATGCCACACAACTGCTCGTTGGTGGCAACGCCTGGAACGCACCCCATTCAATACCAGCACGCGCCGCGTGATAAGCGCGCGCGCCCTGGACCGCGGCGCTGGCGGTAGCCCGCTGCATGCCGCCGATGGTCACCATCATGATCCCGAGCAGCGCCAGCACCACGATAATGAAAATGGCCGCGACCAGAGCGAAGCCGCCTTGCTGCTTTCCGCTCACGGAAAAGGCGTGCTTCATGGCGAATTATCCACGTGCACCTGATACAGCAGGCGGACCGTCTCGCCGCTGGCGTCAGCCACGGTGATATCCAGCGTCACGAGGCCGGCACGCTGATTCGTGCCCGGCGAATAACTGAAGGCGCAACGGGTCACTGGCGTGGTGAGCAAGGCACCAGTGACGGCCGAAAGTGGTGCCGCTCCGGGATTGGTCGGCTGTGCCGTCGTGATCGCGTAGTTCCTGTAACGCCGTATGTTGCCGCCCGCCCCCCCTGTGCAGAGGTAGGTAATGGGTGTGTCGACAATAAATACCCGCTGGTTGGGCGAGGCCCAGCGGAACCTGAACGTACCGGCGACGAGCGAAACATGATGCTCGTCAGCACCATCATCATTGTTGATGCTGAACGACGTTACACCCGGTCTGGTAATCACGTACCTGCTGGGAGCCGGAAGCGAGGACTCATCGCCATCGGCATAGGCGTCCGCCCCGGTGACACCCTGGTTGTAAATGGCAAGCCGGGACGGAGGATTTTGCGCAGCCGAGTTGTATGGCAACACGAAGTCCGTCTGGATATTACGGAAGAAACCAATGATATTGAATCCGTCATTGTCGGTGGCGTTGATGTGCAGACGATACTGGGGGTCGGCATGAATGTGCCCGCCGGGATTGGTGCCCGGCCCTTCGCGGTAACGCGCACCGTCCACCGTGTTGAGCATCTCGATGGCGCAGGTCACGCCCGCGGCGTTGCAGGTAACGTTGTTCACGTTGCCGAGCGAATCGCGGATGCGCACGCTGTTCGGCAGCGCCCGGCGAATGTCGCGCGCGGTCTGGCGCAGCGCCATTTCGGCGGCGTCCACCAGCTCGGCACGGTGGACTTGCGCCTGGAAGCCCTGGATCGGGCTCACGATGAACGAGCCGAGGACCACGGCGATAATACCGGTGATGGTGATCACGACCACGAGTTCGATGAGGGTCACACCCGCGCAACGGCGGACGCGCTGGCTTACTGATCGGCGGGAAGAAGGGGTCGTGTGCATGCGGGAGATCAGTAATTCGTGTGATAGCCACTGATCACGACGGTGCTGCCGGTGGCAACCGCCGGCGTTACTGTCACCGTGACGCGTATGGCAGCGGTATTGGGAATGCCATTCAGCGTGGCCGCTATTGCCTGCACCTGCACGGTGTACCCGCCGAGGCCGTTTATCGGATTGCCGTTCTGGTCACGCGCGCCGACGTCGGTGAAGTTGTAGTCGAGGACGTTATCGTAGGTCGCGCGCGTCTCGCCGACGTTGGTGCCGTCGGGGTCGGTGAAATTCTTGGTCAGGGCCTCTTCCAGATAGGCCTCCGCGATTGCCGTGGCCTGATGCCAGATCAAGGGATCGGCGCTGGCGCTGGTGTTGCGAATAAAAACCATCAGCACGCCCGCCAGCGCCACGCCAAGAATGACGATTGCGACAATCAGTTCGACCAGCGTGACGCCGCGCATGCGAAAACGGAATGTCGGGAATTTCATCATCGGCTCACGAATCCTGTGGCCGCCACGACCTGGAAAGTCGTGCCGCCGACGTTGATGGATTGGTTGGCCGAGGCGCTGCCATCAGCGGCGAAGGTAAAATTATGGACGGAAAGCGTCACGCCGGGCGGGGCGGTACGTGTAAAAGTGGCTGCGTTGCCCGAGGGATCGGCGATCGGTGTGTTGTAAGGGCCCGCGGCGCACGCCGCGGCGTTCGCAGGCCGGTACAGCGTAAAACCTGTTGCCGTGGTCTGCACGCGCACCGGGCAGCCTGTCGCCACCGCGTACTTTTGCGCATACCGCAGCGTGGACAGCGTTTCCTCGAAAAAGCCGCGCTGGCGGAAAACGTCGACGTCGAAAAACAGCGGTCCGCTCACCGCCGCGATCAGCGCAATGATGACGATCGTCGCGACCAGCTCGACGAGGGTGAATCCTTTGGAAGAACCGATATGCATCATCGTGCAACGCTTGCAAAAGTCATCACACCATACTCCACGGCTTTCTATCCGAAAGTACATCTAAAGATAGTAGAAGCTGTCTCAACAATCTCTCTCAAGGGTGAGTGATTATTGAGATGCAGGAATCCCTGTCATGTAAAAAAATGGGGCGCTGACTCCATGCCAGCGCCCCGATTGTGTTGCCATACCGCCGGCCTATGAAATTTTCAATCTCGCGAGAGATTGTGCCGGTCCTTCCCGGCGGCCGCGAACCGCGCCGCCGAACGCAGGAGATTTATCAATCAATCAACAATAATCCTGACTGTTTCATACAACCTGGCTGTTCAAGACAGGTTGATTACGGGCATCCCGTTGCCCCGCTTTCGACGGTCGCAGTGCCGGTAACCTGGCTATATAAAACGCTGCAAGTACCGCTGACGCCACCATTGCTCGGTATGAAACGACTGGTTCCGTCGTACGTGTAGCCTTGTAGATTGGGAATCATAGCAGCGATACCCGTTTGAGCCGCGGCAGCGGGGTAACCAGATGTAGTGGTAACAACGGTCACGCCATCAATGACAATGCTTGTAGCGGTGGCGCTGCCATTCACAATCCATTGCGCCCGCGCCAGGGCCGCCCCCGAACCCACGGCGCCGGCAACGCCTTGCAGGCTTGCCAGGCGCGCCGAACCGGTAAGATTGACGAACCGCGGCAGGGCCGTGGCCGCGAGGAGGCCGAGGATCACGATGACCACGACCAGTTCTATAAGAGTAAAACCACTTTGCTGTTTGGACATGCTCTATCTCCTGCGTAAATAAATTAACGTTGATCTACCACACTGTAGCAGCTGGATCTCTACCTGCCGCCTTCCATCGTTACCGGCCCCGATATCGTCATCGAGACCAGGAATAAGTTTCCACGGGACTCAGGCGCATGCCTTCTATCTCATCTATGCCCTGATCAAACTTACCGTTCCCGTTTTTATCGCTATAGACCAGCCTCAGCGCAAACCGCGCGCGCGGGGGACTGGACAATCCGCCGGTAAAAAAACCCTTGTTGCGGACCAAATAAACAAGCGTCTTATCCCGCTTGTCGAAATACCAGTTGCCATCCTCGAGCGACGCCGGATTTGCACCGTCCAGCTCGCCCAGATAATTACGCGGCACTTCCGCGAGCAGGTCCATCGGATTGCTGCCCTCGTAGGCCCGGAGGTCCACGACCTTCGACTTCACAATACTTTCTGCAACCTTCATGCCAATCGCGCTGCGCAGCGTCCCGGCCACGGTTTCCATGGTCACCCGCTCGGCATCCACCATCAGGGCCAGCAAGCGCGAAATCGCCACGACCAGCAGGATGGAAATGATCACGATCACAACAACCAATTCCAGCAGGGAAAACCCGTCGCTCGACCGTTTTGGGCGTACCCGAAACCTCGGACCATGGCCTTCCCGGCTCACTTTTTACCTTCCCGCTGTAACAGGTACCTTATGAAAACACAGTAGGTTACGAACCTAAGCTTGTCCAGTTTCTCGATACCCGCCATAAGCCGCGTCACGATTAGCCTTTGCGCGCAACCTGGACCAAGTCCCACATTGGCAGGAATATGCCCAGCGCCAGAATGAATACCATGATTCCCAGAAACACGATCAAAATCGGTTGAATCGCGGTGCTCAGGTTGCGGATGTCGTAATCCACTTCGCGTTCATAATACTCAGCCACGTTGAACATCAGCTCATCCACCGAACCGGTTTCCTCGCCCACCGCGATCATCTGGATCACGAGTGATGGGAACATGCCAGTCGCGGCCGCCGTGCGGGCGATCGTCTCGCCGCGCTCGACGCCGTCGCGCATCTGCACGATGCGATCGCTGATGTAGTCGTTGTCCACGGCGCGACTGACCACCGTCATACCCTGCACCAGCGGCACACCCGACTTCATCATCACCGCGAGCGCGCGCGCGAAACGGCCGAGCGTGGCTTTATAAATTATATTGCCGATCACGGGAACGCGGAGTTTGAACTTGTGCCAGCGGTAGCGTCCCTCGTGAGTTCGCACATAGGAACGGACGGCAAAAATGGCGGCGACGAGTGCAAAAAGCATTACCGGCCAGTAAGTGATGGTGAAATTGGATGAAGCGATCAGTATCTTCGTCGCCATCGGCAGTTCAATTTTAAATCCGGCGTAAACCTTGGCGAACGTCGGTATGACGAAAATATTGATGATGAAGATGGCGATCAGAATGGCGGCCACCACGAAAGTCGGATAGCGCGTCGCCGACTTGATGCGGTCGCGTGTGTCCTTCTCACGTTCGAGGTACAGCGCCAACTGCAAGAACACCTCCTGCATGCTTCCGGTGGTTTCACCGACCTGAACCATGTTCACGTAAAGCGGCGAAAAGACCTGCGGGTGACGCCGCATGGCGCTGGTGAGATCCAGGCCCGTGTCGAGGCTCTCACCGAGATTGGAGATGACCTTGGCCAGCGCCGGGTTCTGCGTGGATTCATGCAAGCCCCGCAGGGCCTGCATGATCGGCACACCGGCCTTGAGCAGGGTGTACATCTGGCGGCTGAAAAGGGCGAGATCCGTCAGGGTGATCTTGCTGCTCGCCGCCAAACGCGCCCGTATCGCGCCGAAGACGTCCGCGCGCGCCTGAGCGATGACGATATCGATCGGAATCACGCCGCTGTTCAACAGTTGTCCGGCGACGGCGTCGGGCGATGCGGCATCGAGATGTCCGCGCACCGCCTCGCCGCGTTGATTGCGTCCCTTATATTGAAACAGTGGCATAACGGAATCCCTATTTCATTCGTCCTGACATATGATGAGTAGCCCTACTCGCTTCGCTCGTTCGTCTTAAGAAGATAAGACATCGCCCTACTCCTCCAATGAATAAGTGGCGCGCACCACCTGATCCATGGTGGTCAATCCCTGCGCCGCGAGAATAATGGCGGCGCGACGCAAGGCCTGGAAGCCCGGCTGACTCTTCGCCGCCTCGGCGAATTTCTGGGGATCACCGGAATGCATGGCCTCGGCCAGCGCATTATCCATTTCCAGATACTCGAATACGCCGACCCGTCCCTGGTAACCCGTGCCGTTGCAGTGGCTGCAACCGCGTCCGCGTTTGAACTTGAGCGTCTCCGCCTTGTCCCCCGCCTCGGCCCGGACAATGGCCATCTGCGCGGCGGGAAGCTCGTAGGGCTCGGCGCAGGACTCGCAGATGCGCCGCACCAGGCGCTGGGAGATGATGCCGCGCAGCGAGGCGGCGACCATGTACGACTCCACCCCCATGTCCAGGAGGCGCAGCGCGGTGGAGATTGCGTCGTTAGTGTGCAGGGTTGACAGCACCAAGTGGCCGGTCATCGCCGCGCGCAGGCCGATTTCCGCGGTTTCCTGATCGCGCATTTCGCCCACGAGAATAATGTCCGGGTCCTGGCGCAACATGGACCGCAGCACGCGGGCGAACGTCAGCTCGATCTTGGTATTGACCTGGATTTGGTTGACCCCGTTGAGACGGTACTCCACGGGGTCTTCGACAGTCAGAATCTTGAATTCGGGTCGGTTGAGTTCCTTCAGCGCCGCATAGAGCGTCGTCGTCTTGCCGCTGCCCGTGGGGCCGGTGACCAGCACCATCCCGTTGGGATTGTGAATCACGTGGCGGAAGCGCTCAAGAATGTTTTTCGGCATACCGATCTGCTCCAGATTGAGCACGCCGGCGAAGGGATTGAGCAGACGCATCACCACCGACTCTCCGAACTGTATCGGCATGGTCGAGATACGCACGTCTATGTTTCTGTTGCGAATGCGCACGTTGGTGCGGCCATCCTGCGGCAGGCGTTTTTCGGATATGTCGAGCCCCGCCATCAGCTTCACGCGCGATACCAGCGCGCTCGCGATGCGTCGATCCGTGATCGTCTGTACGCGCAGCACGCCGTCCAGCCGGAAACGGATGCGTAGTTCTTTTTCATCCGGCTCGATGTGAATGTCCGAGGCGTTAACCTGCACCGCGTCCTCAAACATGCTTTGCAGGAGTTTGACAACCGGCGCGTCGGTAAGGCCCTCGGTCTCGGCCAAGGCGACCAGATCCACGCCCTGGGCCGTCAATTCCTGTTGTAGTTCCTGCGCCAGATCGCTGATCTCCTCCGTGCGACGGTAAACGCGATCGATGGTCTTGAGCAGTTCGGATTCGTTCACCACCGCGAAACGCAACGGACGGCGTAATACGCGCGCCAATTCATCATACGCAAAAATGTCGGTGGGATCAGCCATACCGACGAGGAGACTGTCACGGCCGTCCTCGAGTGCGATGGCGCGGAAGCGCCGGGCATGGGTTTCCGGTATCAGGCGGACGGTTTCGGGCTTGTAGTGATAACGCCGCAGATCGATATAAGGAACGTTGAGCTGCTGCGCGAGAAAGGTCAGCAGTTGTTCTTCGGAGAGGAAACCATTCTCCACGAGGACGCGCCCGAGTTTGCGGCCGCTCTTTTTCTGATCCGCCAGGGCGGTATTGAGCTGCTCTTGCGAAATAATTTTGTTCGCCATCAGCAAATCGCCGATGCGGATTTTTTTGGGCTTCATCTCGCTAATCGTTGCCATCGTGACTCCCCGTCCGGCCGCGCCTCGTCTCCGACATGAAACGGACGGCCTAATACACTGAAAAGACTGAACTTACCCCCAATATAGTCGATAAAACCGGTCTCCCGGCTCCACGACCACGACAAAACCAGGCTCCTCCGCCCAAGGGCGAGGTGCCTGATGCCTCTGCATCCTCAAGCAAATAACGGGCCATTTCCCCTTGGGGGTGTTAACTGGCGCAAGCGTGCGTAATTTGAATGGGTTTCCTAGTAACCGTAAAGTGAATAGGCTGCTCGGGTCTTCTTTTCGAGGTCCCGGGCTTTGTCTTCAAGAGTCTTGGCTTGCTCCTCTTTCCCGGCCTCCCGGCTGAGCCTCGCGGCGAGAGAATAAAAAGGGATCAGGTCCGGCAAGTCGGGATAGGAATGCTTCACGCCCTCTTCCAGGGTCTGAAGCGCTTCTTGCTTTTGGTCGTGCTGCAACAGCAACGAGGCGTATTCCAGCCGGCCCTGGAACAGCCTGGGATTGAGAGCAAGCGCGCGACGGAAAGATTCGGCGGCGAGTTCATACCCGTTGTCTCCAGCGAACGCGGGATTCTGCTGATAGATCCTGCCGCGAATGACGTACGTCAACCCACGCAAGGGATTGGCTTTCTCGGCGTCGTCCAGGAATTTGAGGGCGTCATCGTATAGCGGCCGTTTGCTGTTTTCATTGGCTGGCGGCAGCAGCGTGGCGGCATGCCGGAATAAATCGGCATGCGCGATCAGCATGCGATCATCCGAAGGGGTTAGCTGTTGCGCCGTGCCAAGGCTCTTATCGGCTTCCTGCAGTTTTCCTTCCCGCGCCTGCGCGAGTGCCTTGCCATAGTACGAATTGGCCAGTCCCAGGGCCGTAAAGTAGAGCGCGGGCAGAAGAACCAGCAAACCGATGACGACCGGAAAAACCTGCCTGCCAATGACACTGGGAAGACTGATCCGCAGCGAACGCAGCTTGAGTTCACGGCTGGCGAGCTCATGGAATCGCCCCATCACCAAGCCGGATATCATCATGAGCGACAAAATATAGAGGTTAAAGTCAACGACGCTGTGACTGGCTACCGCCAGCAATCCGCAAAAAAGACCAACCAGTTCGATCCGGGTGACACTATTTATTTTCGTGTTACGTAGAGTGCGCACGAGCAGCCACAACACGCATACCAGCACCGAAAGCAAAAGCAGCAGTCCCGGCAATCCGGTTTCTATCCATATCTGCAGGTAATCATCGTGCGCGAAGAAACCGCCGGTACCATCGGCCGGATTGCGATACGGTGGATAAGCCAAATAATAAAGCCCCAAACCGATACCCTGCCATGGCGAAGCCTTGAGCAGATTCCAGGATGATTCCCAAATCATGCGTCTGGGAGAATCCTGCACCAGCTCAGGAAGACGCGCGCCCAATTCCCCATGAGCAATCTTGGTGGATACGAATGCGGCGGCCAGCAAGACCAGAAGCAGGATGATGCGACGTTTTGGTACGTACCGGAACGTGAGCGCCACCATTACGCCCATGCTCAAGGCAAGGCTCAGTGTGGCACCGCGGCTGGCGGTAAGGAAAATCGAGAAAAACAGAACAAACAAGGCGTTTCCCAGCAAAGCGGTGTAATGACGGGGGGCTTGTTTGTTGGCCGTCAAAGACAAAAAGTATGCCGACGCCGGCAGAGCCACGAGATTCAAAAAGGCGGCGTGGGTATTGCGGGTCTCGAAAACGGATTGTGCCTGCTGTTCGAGTACTAGCACCTGATAAATTCCCATCAGTGCCAGCACAATTCCCAAAACCAGTATGATGGCGGCCGCATGCGACCAGAGCGCGTCGCGGTCGGGTGTCAGGGTATAAAGCCAGAAAACCAGCGCCAGACTGCCAACCCACCAGAAGTTGATCACGCTGATACTGGGCGCGAGACTCCAAGTCAGCGAAATGGCCAGCCATAACCAGAACAGCGAAAGACAAAGCGCCAAAGCTGTTTTGGGGATGGAAATACCCGAACCATAGGATTTCAGGACGACCCAGCCCAGCCACATCACCAACAGAATCTGGGTAACGGCAAAAAATTCTATTTGGGGGCCCTTGAACAGAAGGGCGGGAAACAGGGCACAGATGAACAACAGGGAACTGACGTGCACGGCGGGCAGGTTGAGCGTTTTTCTTTTTAGCACTGCCATACTCCTCCTTGAGTGGCTGGTAGCGGGACGTGCGAGCTTCCTACCTACTTATATACAATCACGGGCGAAACACCAGATTACACGCCCATACACAAAGCCAAGCCATGTTTCATGTCGTGCTATATCAACCTGAGATTCCACCCAACACCGGGAACATCATGCGCCTGTGTGCCAATACCGGAGCGCGTCTCCATCTTATCGAGCCTCTAGGGTTCGAGCTGAAAGATAAAGCACTGCGGCGCGCCGGCCTGGATTATCGCGAGTGGGCGGATGTCCGGACTTATGCAAGTTATGAGGCATTTATCGAAGCCGCGAGGCCAAGGCGGCTGCTCGCCTTTTCCACACGCGCACGGCGGTTTTACACGGAGATGGAATATAAGGAGAACGACGCCCTGCTCTTCGGGCCCGAGACGCGTGGACTGCCGCAGAATCTGCTCGACACTCTCCCGGAGGAACACCGTCTGCGGCTGCCGCTCCTGCCCGGCAATCGCAGCCTGAATCTGTCCAACGTGGTGGCGGTGGCGGTCTATGAAGCCTGGCGGCAGCAGGGATTCAGCGCCGGGGAATAAGTCTTATTATGTCAGGACGAACGAGCGAAGCGAGTAGGGTTACTGATTTGTCCAGAGGAACGCACTAGGGCGAAACTCTTACATCCAGACGAACGAAGTAGGGCGGCATTTATTCCTGCCGGGGTCCACGTTTAAGCAAAGCTTCCACGGCGGCCTGGGGTGGGAGATTTTCGTACAACACACGATACACTTGCTCGGTGATGGGCAGTTCCACGTTGATTTTTTTCGCGAGCTGATAGAGCTCGCGCGAAGTGGCCACCCCTTCCGCTTCCTGACCGAGATCGGCCAGAATTTCGGGAAGTTTGCGCCCCTGTCCCAACGCCAGACCGACGCGGCGGTTGCGTGAAGAGTTATCGGTGCAGGTCAGGATCAGATCGCCGGCACCGGCCAGGCCCATGAAGGTTTCCTTTTGCCCGCCCATGGCGATACCGAGACGCGTGAGCTCGGCCAGCCCGCGCGTAATGAGCGCGGCACGGGCGTTCGCACCGAAACCGAGCCCGTCGCTGATGCCGGCAGCAATGGCCATGACGTTCTTGATCGCCCCGCCCAGCTGCACGCCCGCCACATCGCGGCTGGTGTATACGCGTACGCGCTCGTTGCGCAGCCACGAAGCCACTTCTTCCGCCGCTTTCTCGTGTTCCGATGCCACCGTCAGTGCCGTGGGCATGTTGAGCGCCACTTCACGCGCAAATGTCGGCCCGGAAATCACGGCCAATGCATGCCGTCCGCCTAACACTTCGATCGCCACCTGACTCAGCAGCTTGCCGCTACCGGGTTCAAGACCTTTGGTTGCCCAGGCCAGGATAGCGTCGTTGGGCATTAGCGGACCTAGCGCTGTGAGCGTGGCGCGGAACGCGTGACTGGGAACGGCGATCAGGAATCGTGATACCGACTTCACGGCCTCGGGGATCGATGCATGTACCTGGATATTCGCGGGAAAGGCAATATCCGGAAGATAGGCGCGGTTCTGGCGTTCGCGTTCCAGACGCTCCAGCTGGGCAGCCTCATGACCCCAGAGCAGCACGGTATGCCCATTGCGCGCGAGCAACAACGCCAGTGCCGTGCCCCAGGATCCCGCCCCGAGCACGGTAACGGGATATTTTTTTTCGGAAGTCATCTTGTTCTTGGACGCTGCCCGAATCCAGTCAGGGCGAGGATTCGACGAATGAAGAATGTGCGCCGTGCTGAACCAACGTCTGCTTCATCGCGCTGTCTCTTCCCTGCAGGCGTGATAAACAGACTTCAATTGATACTGGGCGGGTTTGCCTGAGCCGCCTGCTTCTGGTCGTACAGCGTCTCGAAGTTGATCGGATTAATCAGCAGCTGCGGGAACCCGCCCTTGCCGACCAGATCATTGATCGTTTCGCGCACGAACGGTAACAGTACGTTCGAACAACTGATCTCAAGCGCCCGTTGCAATGTATCACCCTCGACGCCGCTGATGCGAAAAATCCCTGCCTGCTTCACTTCAGCAAGAAAGAGGTTCTTGCCCTCGCGTTTGGCGGTTGCCGTCACGGTCAGCGCCACCTCGTATATCCCCTGCTCCGGGTTGAGCGCGCCGTGCTCGACGCCGAGCTGAATGCCGATTTCCGCGGCGGCATTCTGTGACTGAATAAACGCCGACGGTACGCTGGGTGCTTCGTAGGAAATATCCTTGATGTAAATCTTCTCGATGCTGAAAACGATATTCTCTTGCTGATTCTGCTCCACCGTCTCTGCCCTCGTGAATGTTATATCGCTGTATTATCGTAAGCGGCTCATGATTTCAGCAAAGCGTCCAGCTGCCCCGCTCGTTCGAGTCCCGCCAGCTCCGTGTATCCCCCGACATGCGTCGCGCCGATGAAAATTTGCGGCACGCTGGTACGGCCCGTAAGTCGAATCATCTCCTCGCGTCGCGCGGGGTTTTGATCCACCATTACCTTTTCGGCCTGAACACCTTTCTTTTCCAACAACCGTTCCGCCATCCGGCAGTAGGGACAGATGCGCGTGCCGTACAGCAGCACTTGCGCCACCACTATTTCTCCACCGGCAGGTTGTCCTTCTCCCAGGCAAGCAGCCCCCCGGAAAGGTTGTATACCGTGGCAAAACCGTGCTTGCGCAAGATCACCGCACCCTTCATGGAACGATTGCCGGCGCGGCAGGTCACGATCACCGGTTTGCTCTTGAATTTGTCGAGCTCACGCAGGCGGTTTGAAAGTGCCGACAAGGGAAGATTGACCGCATTCGGAATGTGGCCGGCCTGAAACTCCTTGGGTTCACAGACATCCACGACCACGCCGTCCTCGCGATTGATCAGTTGCACCGTCTGGGAGGCATTGGCATTTTTGATGCCGTGCAGCTGCTGGCTGAGGGGGCCCATCACCAGCAAAAACAGGATGACGCCCAGCGCGACGAACAAATACCAGTTATGAATGACAAACTGCATGGTCATGGTTAGTGAATAAAATTGCTAATCAATTTGAAAGAGATGGAAGGAATATATCTGAAATCCAGTTGTGATTTCCCGGTTCTGCGGCATTCGCCAGTCGAACCCGGTTTACTATGAAAATTTTGGTTATGCTTAGCGGCGCACCGCGCTGCAAAAAGCCTGGCGCAACGAACCGATCAGTTGCAGTATTTTCGGATCGCTGATCCGGTAGTAGACCTTGTTCGCGTCCTTGCGTGCCGCCAGGATGCCCTTGTCGCGCAGAATGGAAAGATGCTGCGAGATATTGCTTTGCGAAGTCCCGACCTGTTCGACGATGTCCTGGACGCTGACCTCGGTATTGCCCCCAAGGATACAAAGGATTTTCAGTCGCAGCGGGTGCGCCATGGCCTTCATGGAGCGGGAAGCAAGATGAATATCTTCTTCGTTGGTAATCAGTACGTCTTCAACTTTTGCGGTGGCGGCACTCATGCATTCAGGCCTCATGTATCGCTTTCAGCCCACGCTCCCTCTCTCCGGACCCGCGGAACCTGCTGTGTCGTGAACCAAAACATTATACAATATCGGGAATATTTAAAAGAGACTGAAAAAACCGCTATTTGAGTCATCGAGCATGTCATTTACCCCTAAACCATTGGTTCTGATCGTTTTGGACGGATGGGGCTACCGTGAAAACACCCAATACAACGCGATTGCCGCTGCCCGCAAACCCACGTGGGACGCGCTATGGAAGCAGCATCCGCACACCCTGATTCATGCCTCGGAGGCGGCTGTCGGCCTGCCTTCCAGCCAGATGGGCAACTCGGAAGTCGGCCACCTCAACCTCGGCGCCGGCCGCGTGGTGTACCAGGAATACACGCGCATCAACCGCGCGATCAGCACCGGCACCTTCTTCACCAATAAAACGCTCACCGACACCATCGATTTGGCGGTCAAGACCGGGAAGGCTGTGCACATCATGGGGCTGCTTTCGCCCGGTGGCGTACATAGCCATGAGGAACATATTCATGCCATCGTCGATCTCGCGGCCAAACGTGGCGCGACCAGGCTCTTCCTGCACGCCTTCCTCGACGGGCGTGACACGCCGCCGCAGAGCGCCGCCGCTTCCATCAAAACCATGGAAGATAAATTCACCGCGGTGAAACAAGGCCGTTTCGCCTCGATCATCGGCCGCCACTATGCGATGGACCGCGACCACCGCTGGCCGCGCATTCAGGCTGCCTACGATCTGATGACACAGGCCAAGGCCGAATTTACCGCCGCTTCCGCCTCGCAAGCACTCGACATGGCTTACGCCCGGGGTGAGACCGATGAATTCGTCAAGGCCACCGTCATTTCGCCGCCCGGAGTGGAACCGGCCCATATCGCCGACGGTGATGTGGTCATCTTCATGAATTTCCGTTCCGACCGCGCACGCCAGATCACGCGCCCCTTCATCGACAACAACTTTGACGCCTTCGAGCGCGCGGTAATTCCCAAGCTCGGCGCCTTCGTGAGTCTCACGGAATACAACTCCGAATTCCACGTTCCAGTCGCGTTTCCGCCGGAGCGTTTGCGCAATGTGCTGGGCGCTTACCTGGCGAGCCTCGGATTGCATCAGCTGCGCATCGCCGAAACGGAAAAATACGCGCACGTGACATTTTTCTTCAACGGGGGCGTGGAAACCCCGTTTAAGTTCGAGGACCGGATCCTGATCCCGTCACCGACGGATGTGCCGACCTACAACCTGAAGCCAGAAATGAGCGCGCCGCGCCTCACCGAGGAAGTGGTCAAGGCGATCCGCGGCGGATTTTACGATGTCATCATATGCAACTTTGCCAACTCTGACATGGTCGGTCATACCGGCGACTTCGATGCCACGGTCAAGGCCATCGAGGCGGTGGACCAATGCCTGGGGCAGATCTACAAGGCAATCATGGATACCGGCAGCGAGATGCTCATTACCGCCGATCACGGTAACGCCGAACAGATGTTCGATTTTGAAACCGGCCAACCGCACACCGCGCACACCACCAACCCCGTGCCACTCCTTTATATTGGACGACCCGCCGCCCTTGCGCCGAACGGGGCGCTGGAAGATATTGCGCCGACCATGCTATATCTCCTGGGTCTGCCGCAGCCGACGGAAATGACCGGCCGGCCGCTGGTGATATTGCAAACCGAACAGCCGGCGATTGCCGAGAGTCGCGCCTGACGGACACACCATACCCGCCTTTCCCTCTCTCTGTTGCGGCGCCGGCACCGTTCCGTCGCCATTCAGCGTGGGTACGCTGGAGGGGCGCAACATTGCTTTGCTGCCTGTTATTCGCCGTCCTCCACCCGGTCCACGCCATTGACTCCGCACAGGAAGAAGCACGATTACAGAAACTGCGCACCCGTATTGGCGCGCTGCAGGAAATACTCAACGAAACCCGCGGTCAGCGCGACGCCGTTCGCGATGAAGTACGCGACCTAGAGCGACGCATCGGCGGCCTGCTGCAAAGCACAAGACAGACTGAAGCGCGCCAGCGCCGTAACGAAAGAAAGCTTCAAGACCTCCGGGCACAGGCGGCACGGGAACGCGGCAGTCTCGAGACGCAGCGGCAACAACTGGTGCATCAGATCCGCGCGGCCTATGTCATGGGCCGCCAGGAATATCCCAAAATGCTGCTCAATCAGGAAAACCCCGCGGGCGTGGCCCGGGTTCTGACTTATTATCAATACATCAACCGCGCGCGCGCCGAACGCATTACCGACATCCAGGCAAACCTGTCGCGGCTCGAAGTACTCGAGCGGCAGATCCGGGAACAAAGCCAGGAACTGGAGACGCTGCGCGCCACCCAGCAGGAACAGAAAACAGCGCTGGAGATTTCCCGCACGCGCCGCGGTGAATTGCTCGCCAGCCTCAGCCACGAGGTACGTGGTCACTCGCAGGAAATCGAACGACTGCATGCGGACGAAAAACGCCTGGAGCAGCTGATCGAGGAGCTGAAAACGGTGGTGCCGGAGACGACGCCCCTGCCGCCCGGCAACGAGAAGCATTTTGCCAGATTACGGGGGCGTTTGCCGCTGCCCGCCCATGGCCGGATAATCGCCCGTTACGGCGCGCAGAAAAACGTGGGCAATCTCAAATGGCGTGGTCTTTTTATCGCCGGGCATGAGGGGCAGAACGTGATAGCCGTGTTCCGCGGTCGCGTGGTGTTTGCCGACTGGTTGCGGGGATTTGGTCTACTCTTGATTCTGGACCACGGAGATGGCTATATGACGTTGTACGGCCACAATCAAAGCCTGCACAGGGGGGTCGGCGACTGGGTCGAGGCAGGTGATACCATCGCCAGTCTGGGCAACACCGGCGACGTAGCGCAGCCGGGCCTGTATTTTGAAATTCGTCAGAACGGAGATCCGCGCGATCCGCTGATCTGGTGCAAGGCACGATAACGACTCAATTTTATTTACACCCGCCGACATGGCGGAGCAGTCCATCAAACGGAGCATCATTAATGAAACTTGCAACACGTTATATTCTGGTCCTGTTTCTCGGGATGTTCGTCGGCGCGGCGATCATTCTCGATATGGGTGTGCTGGCCGAGCGCGACGAACCCAAGGAGGCCCTGGCGCCGCTGCCGCTCAACGAACTGCGCAGCTTCACCGAGGTGTTCAGCCGCATCAAGACCGATTACGTTGAGCCGGTCGAGGACAAGAAACTCCTCGAAGACGCCGTGCAGGGCATGCTTGCCGGACTCGATCCGCATTCCGCCTATCTGGACGCGGACAGTTTCAAGGACATGCGCGTGGAAACCGAGGGCCAGTTCGGCGGCCTCGGCATTGAAGTCACGATGGAAAACGGCTTCGTCAAGGTCGTCTCCCCGATCGAGGACACGCCCGCCGCGCGCGCCGGCGTGAAGCCCGGCGATCTCATCATCCGGCTCGACGACAAGGCCGTAAAAGGCATGACGCTGACCGAGGCCGTGCGCGTCATGCGCGGTAAACCCGGCAGCGACATCACGCTCACCATCGTGCGCGAAGGCGCAACCAAGCCGCTCAAGATCACGCTCACGCGCGCGGTCATCAAGATCCAGAGCGTAAAGAACCGGATGCTGGAGACGGGCTTTGGTTATGTGCGCATCACCCAGTTCCAGGCCGGGACCGACAAGGGCCTGGCGGAAGCAATCAAAAAACTGGAAACGGAAAACAAAGGCACGCTCCGGGGAATGATTCTCGACCTGCGTAATAATCCCGGCGGCGTACTCAATTCGGCGGTGGGTGTCAGCGACGCCTTCCTCGACAAAGGGCTCATCGTCTACACCGAAGGCCGCGTGACAGATTCCAAGATGAAGCTCTCCGCCACGCCAGGCGATCTACTGAACGGCGCACCGATGGTGGTGCTGATCAACGGCGGCTCGGCCTCGGCCTCTGAAATCGTCGCCGGCGCGCTCCAAGATCACAAACGCGCCGTCATCATGGGCACAAAGAGCTTCGGCAAAGGCTCGGTGCAGACCATTATCCCCATGAGCAACGGTGGAGCACTCAAGCTCACCACGGCGCGCTACTACACCCCAAGCGGCCGCTCAATCCAGGCCTCCGGCATCGTGCCTGACATCGTGACGGAAGAAGCCAGGATCACCAAGAGCGAAGCCGGCGACCGGCTGCGGGAAGCGGATCTTGCTCGCCACCTGGAAAATGGCGATGAGATCGCCAAGCCGAAAGAAGAACCGAAAAAGGAAGACAAGAAAGACGACAAGAAGAAGGACGAGACCGGCAAACCCGCGGTCGAGGACTATCAGTTGCAGGAAGCGTTGAACCTGCTCAAGGGCATCAGCTTCTTTAAAGCTCAAGGCAAATAAAGGCAGAGGCAGAATGGCGACCGTACCGGTTCCTAGGCGCAAGGCGTCGAGGAACGGGGGGCGGTCGCCATGATTGTTTTCTTGCGCCGTACGATCGATCCCGCTCAACGGATGGCAGCGACCGGCCCATCACGGACAGGCCGGGTCAGCGGACTGAAGATAACCTCAAGGAAGAGTTAACGCTGCGGGAACGATGTGGCGCGCTGGTTACTAGAAGCCGAAGCGCGTGCCGAAGAGAATCCGGCTGCGTTCGAGGCTGTAAGGATCCAGGCTCGTGGTGGAGCTTCCCAAACCGAAACTCGCTTCGGCTTGGAGACTGAAATCGCGCTGGACCTGCCATTTCCAGCCCGCCGACAGCAAGGAACGGTCGCCGCTGCGCGGGGAGACAAATGTTGGCTCGTCGGCCGTATCATACAAACTCTTCTGCATCTTGAACGACATGTAAGGCGTGTGCGACTGGAACAGCGTCAGGCTTCCGCCGACGGTGAAACCATAGTAGCGGCGCCCGAGATGCCGGTAGATTTCTTCGCGCGCCACTTCATCGCCGAGAAAAAAACTACCGGTGATGCTCGGTTTCACGCTGCTCGGCAGGCGGCTGGTCCATGAGAATGCCGCGCGGGTATCCAGCGTATCCTGCGGTGTCGGATTGACGGCCGTGCCCTCACCATACTCGGCGGATATCGCAAAACTGTTCACGGTATCCATATGATGCTGCCATCTCACCCCGAAGGCATTGACACGGTTGATGGATGACTCCTCAAATGAGGAGTAGCGAGCCCGGTTGCTGGCGGTCTCGACTTCACCATAAAAATTGACCGAGCTGGCACCGAGCACAGCCTCTCCGCTATCCGCCGAACTGCCATCCTCCGTTACGGCACGCTGAGACTGATAAAGGTTCAACCCAAACGAGCTGTATTCGGATGGATTACGAAGTTGTACTTCAGGAACTCCCACGGCGCCTACGCCCGCGAACGGAGCATCATCGAACCAGGAGAGCTTTCCCGATGGAGCGGACAAGGCCGAACCCGTGCTGGCCAGCAGCACCGCGCTCGCGAGAAGGGTTTTTCTGACAAGCTTCATAGACATTCCGATCCGGTTACATCCATAAATCTACAATATGTATTCTAGCATACTGGCCCGCCGGCCCAACATGCCGTCCGTCACGGAACCTGCTCCGGCCAGCCTCGCAGCAGCAGAAAACCGCCCATTGCTGCGAGCGACCAGCCCAATAAACGCCCCCAGAGCGCCTCGCCGTAAAGCGTCACATCCATGCCCAGCATCACCGCGCCAGCGATCAGCAAACCGCTGCCGGCGGCAGCGAAATATAACCGCCGATGCTGGCGGCGGAGCTGGCGGCGCAGCTGCTCGATCTCGCGTGCCGTGGATTCCCGGGCCGATTCTTCCCGGCCCGCGCGCCGCAGGCCCTCGTGCACCAGCGCCGGGATTTCCGGCAGCATGGCCCACCACTTGGGAAATTCGTTGCGCAGCGTGCGTATGAAGGCGCGCGGCCCCATGTGCTCGCTCATCCAGCGCTCGAGATAGGGCTTGGCGGTGTCCCACAAGTCGAGGTCGGGGTATAGCCGCCGGCCCAGACCCTCGATATTGAACAGCGTTTTCTGCAGCAGCACCAGTTGCGGCTGGACTTCCATGTTGAAACGCCGCGCGGTCTGAAACAGGTGCAGCAGGAACCGGCCGAAGGAAATGTCCTTGATGGGGCGTGCGAACACCGGCTCGCACACGGTGCGGATCGCCGCCTCGAACTCCTCGATGCGCGTGCCCGCCGGGACCCAGCCGGCGCGCAAGTGGGCATCGGCCACGGCATGGTAATCGCGGTTGAAAAACGCGAGGAAATTTTCCGCGAGGTAGCGTTTGTCCTTCTCGCCAAGCGTACCCATGATTCCGAAATCCACCGCGCGGTACTGACCCTCGGGCGAGACAAAGATATTGCCCGGATGCATGTCGGCGTGGAAAAACCCGTCACGGAACGCCTGCGTGAAAAAAATCTCCACGCCATTGTGCGCCAGCCTCCGCATGTCGACGCCGGCGGCCTTGAGGCCCTCGACGTTACCGACAGGTATGCCGTGGATGCGCTCAAGCACCATGACCGTGCGGCGGGTGAGGTCCCAGTAAACTTTCGGAACGTAAAGCAGGTTGGAGTCTTGAAAGTTAGCGCGCAGGCGACTCGCATTCGCCGACTCCACCCGCAGGTCAAGCTCGTCGTGGATGGTCTTGTTGTATTCATCCACCACTTCAACGGGGCGAAACCGGCGCGTATCCGGCACGTAGCGCACCGCCAGGCGCGCGAGCATGTACAGCAGTTCGAGGTCACGATCGATGACCGACTCGATGCCGGGGCGCAGCACCTTGACCGCTACTTCGGTGCCGTCGTGCAACCGCGCGATATGCACCTGCGCCACCGAGGCCGAGGCGATGGGCTCGCGGCTGAACTCGCTGAAGAAACTGTCAAGTTTGCCGCCCAGTGCCTGCTCGATCAGAAGCACGGACTCGTCGCCGGGAAACGGCGGCACACTGTCCTGAAGTCGCGCCAGTTCCTCGGCGATATCTTCCGGCAGCAGGTCGGGACGGGTGGACAGCATCTGGCCGAACTTCACGAAGACCGGTCCCAGCTCCTCCAGCGCCTCGCGCAGGCGCACGCCGCGCGGTAGACCGCGGCGCGCGAACAGCCGCCACGGCGCGAGCCGCAGCAACAGACGATAGGGACGGAAAAGATGGATCGCGGTGACGAATTCGTCCAGATCATGCCGGACAAAGACCTGGGTGATGCGCAGCAGGCGGGCAAACTGGCGCGGACGGATCATTTCATGCCCTCACGCAAGCGCACAAGGCGCAATTCCAGGCGCTCAGCCTCCAATCGCAATGCTTCCACGGCCAGTCGAAACGCCTCGGCGCGTGAACGCGAGGGCAGCAGGCGGCTTTCTTCCTGCAGGTATTCCGCGGCATCCTCGCCCAGCACATGCAGCGCTCGCCGGGTCCAGCCGCCCAGATGGCGCAGCGCGTTGCCCAACTGATGCGCCGCAACATCGCCCAGAACGCGCGCCGCTGGCTCTTCCCAGTCGATATTGATTTTTTCCAGGAGGCGCTGGAAGCGTTGCCCAAGATCGATGTCGCCGCTGATCTGGACCTCGCCGTCGGCCACGACATCGGGTGCTAGGCGCCGCTGCGCCAGTTTCGCAAACACCGGAATGTCGCCCGCGAGCGTCACGTCCGGCGCGCCGTCGCACTGCCCGCGCAAACTGACGCCGGTGCCGGATGGCAGCACGAAAATCACGACGGGATCGGTGCCGCCCAGCCGCAGCCGGATCACCTTGCCCTCGAGTTCTCCCAGTCGCGCGAGCGTATCGGGGTCGAGACGCAGGATGCGATTGACGGTCGCTTCAGTCAACGTTGTGAGAGGTGATGTCATTTGAACATTTTATAAATGAATGCCAGGACTCAAAGGCCGTCAGGAAAATCCAATATTACTTTTCGCCGCCCTGCTGTTCCCGCGCCGTGGCGGGGCTCAGAATTTATAGCCTTTATGCAGGGCGACAATGCCGCCGCTCAAGTTGTAATACTGCACCCGCTCGAATCCCGCGCGTTCCATCATCGTCTTCAGCGTGTCCTGGTCGGGGTGCTTGCGGATGGATTCCGCGAGGTAGCGGTAACTACCCTCATCCTGCGCGATCACGCGCCCGAGCCACGGAAGGACATTGAAGGAATAGGCGTCGTAGAGATTGTTCAGCCCCGGCACCACCGGACGGGAAAACTCGAGCACCAGCAACATCCCGCCAGGCTTCAACACCCGAAACATGGAGGACAGCGCGCGATCGATGTGCGTCACGTTGCGCAACCCGAAGGCAATGCTGACGCGATCGAAATAATTCTCGGGAAACGGCAGGTTCTCGGC
>NZ_JBAVEJ010000134.1:0-12674 GCF_049587675.1 Sulfuricaulis sp.
CGTCGGTGCTGCGCCACAGGCCGTGCACCGTGCCGGCGTAGATCGTTTTGGCGTCCTTCGGGTCCGGCAACAGTGCCTTGATCTGCTCGTCGGCGAGTTCCGTCCCCGCCATGCGCCAGGTGGCGCCGGCGTCAGTGCTTTTGAACAGTCCGCCGGACGTGCCGGCATAGATCGTCGCGGGCGTAACCGGGTCCGCTGCCAATGACAGGACGTTCACGCGTGCCAGACCCGTGTTGACGGGCCGCCAGTGCCGGCCGCGATCGGTGCTCATGAAGACGCCTGCCTGCGACGTGGCGGCGTAAAAGGTTGCGGGCTCCGCGGGGACCGCCAGGATGGCATGCACGATTCCGCCTTCCGAACCGTGGAAGATCTGCGGGCTACCGTGCGCGAACACCGGCGACGCGCCGAGACCCAAGCAGACACAGACCAGAGCGGCGCAAATTCTCATGACGGCATGACCTCTTTTTCGGTGAAGGGAAACAAATCGGAAACCACTGTCGCAAAAAAGCGGAAGCAGGGAAACCCACTGCTTCCGCCGGTCTTGCGATAAAGGAAGGACCTCAGTTACTCGTCGTAGGACATCTCGAAATCGTCCACGCCGGCGCCGGTCGTGGCCGGATTGTCGCGCTTGCCCGTGGGCATGCGCAGCTTGGCCTGTAGCGCACGCATTTGTTCGTCGTCCTTGCGCGCACCCCACCAGGATTTAGAGGACGATTCGCCGCGTCCCATCCAGGCGGGTCCGGCGCCCTGCGACGCCTGAATCAGCGGATCGCCGTCGAACAGGGACTCCGGAACGAAGTTGTTGAGCGCGGTGATACGGCCCATGCTGGTGTTAGGCACCACGCCGCCGTTGGCCTTGAGATAGTTGATGATCGCGGGAACCGGGAACATCACTTCCGTGCCCGCGGGAATCGCGGACGTCGCCAGCATCAGCGAACCGTCGGCCTTCACGAAGCGCAGGTTGTGCGCCCCCGCGGTGTTGCACAACATGTCCAGCGGGTCGCCGTTGGCGAAGCATGAGACCATCGAATACACCTTGCCCTTGTTCAGCGTTTCCATCAGGCCGGTGTTGTGGTCGCGAATCATGAGGTTGGTGGTGCGCCCGCGCGGGATGCTGGCGGGCTCAACGCCGGTCAGGTCCACGGTCATGGTCATGCCGGAATAGGCCAGCGTCCAGCCGCCGCGCTGCCGGTACGGATTCGGATCGAAGACCGCGTCCAGATTGTTTTCGATACGGCTCTTGATCTGCCCGCCGGTGAAGTCACCCACGCCCAGGATCGGGCTGATCGGGAAGAAGTGGTACAGATCCCCGACCGTGACCGGGCCCGGCGCAATCGGCGTGTCGAACCGGTAGCCGTTGGTGATGGCGATATCGGCCGTGTTCGGCACCGCGCTCAGCATGGCATCGGCGAAGAAGTTATTGGAAAACACTTCCAATACGTTGTTGCGCGCGATGGTGCTGCTGGTGGTCGCGACGACGGTGTCGAGGCAGTCATCCGGCTGCGTCTTCAGCTTCAGGCCGTTGCCCGGCGCGAAGCCGGCGGGCTGGAAGGTATGCGGTATGAAATCCGCACCGCACAGGAACGGCTTGCGCACGGCGTCGACCATAGCCTTGACCGTCGG
Organism: Sulfuricaulis sp.; assembly: GCF_049587675.1. Taxonomy (GTDB): domain Bacteria; phylum Pseudomonadota; class Gammaproteobacteria; order Acidiferrobacterales; family Sulfurifustaceae; genus Sulfuricaulis. The sequence goes on from NZ_JBAVEJ010000134.1 coordinate 1,624, forward strand.
GTCCTCGGGCACGGTGTCGTCCACGTTGAACAGCTTCCAGTTATAGCCCACGACATGGCCACGCCAGATTTTCAGATCGAGGCGACCCAGGTTGCTGTCGGTGCCGGACTCGACCATGATCGTGCCGGTGCCCGGGACGATGATCGCCTTGGGGGTGCGTTCATGCGTGTGGGTGCTCAGCATCACGTCAATGCCGCGGATCTCTTTCGAAAGTTGCAGGTTCTTGGCAAAACCGAGCTCCGATTGAACCACGACCACATCGGCGCCTTCGACGTTACGCACCGTGTCGATGATGCCCGGCAGCTCGACCCAGCCCATGGTCTGCAGGAAGGTGGTGTTGAACACGTCCGCCTGCTGCGCGGTGATGTCGGTGGTGAGGCCGATGACGGCCACCTTCATCCCGTTCACCTGCTTGATGATATAAGGCGGAAACACCCGCTGGCCGACTAGGGCCGGTGCCGCGGGCGCGGCGTTGTAGAGGTTGGCGGCCACCACCGGATAGTTGGCGACCTTGCCCGCCGGAAACGCCACCCCGGCGACGCCACCGGCCGGAAACGGATTGCCGTTGGAATCGGTACCGGTCAAGAGGCGGCGGAACGTCACCTGCCCGTAACCGAAATCCCAGTTGCCCGGTGTGAAGGCGTCGATCTGGAAATAATTCATGATATTGGCGATCGCCATGCCGCGCGTGAACATCACTTCCGCGCCGCCGTGGAACGTATCTCCGCAGTTGAGCAGCAGGTTGCGCCCCGGCGTCTGATTGCGGATCTGCTTGACCAGCGTGTACAGCTTGGCCACACCGCCGGAGTTGGGCGTCACCGTGTTGCCCAGTCCGTTGTTCTCGAAAATCACACCATGCGGCTCTATGTGACCGTGCACGTCGCCCATCTTGATGATGGTCAACATGTTGTTGGTGCTGTAATCAGCGTGGGAGATGCCGGGCGTGACCGCGAGCCCCAGGGCCAGCGCGGACAGCTTGAGCGCCCTCCTTATTAAAGGAAATCTTGACTGCTTCATGATGGATTTCTCCTCCATTATTTATGATTAGTGATGAACGACCGGGCGCCTGCGCATCGCGACCGGAATCGTCGGGCACTACTAAAGCAATCGGCATGCCAGCCCGCGCGGCTTCATTTCCACAATGAAGCCGGAATTTCTCCGAACATAAACACGGTGTTAGCTCACGGGCTGGAGGTCAAAGACGAATGGGAAATTAAAATCGGGCGGCGGTTACGCCTGTTTCGGGCAGGCATGCCATTTTCATCAGAGGAAGATGGCGGATATGACGGCCCGGCAATTTTGCCGGGCGATTTTTTCTGGAAACTTCAGATCAGAAACGTCTTCTTTAAGACGGCAGAAAATCGATCGGGTAGGTCACCACCATCACGCTCACGTTCTTTGCGCCAAAATCGAACAGCCGTACTCTCGAAACCAGTTTTCGCTCAAGTTCCGTCGCGCGCAGTTCACTTGATACCACCTCGCAGGCCATGACCTGGCCTGACGGCGCAATCGTGAGTTTCAAAATGACCTTGCCCTGCAACGACGGATCTTCGCGCAGCGCGCGGTTGTACAAGGCATAAATCGCCGCCTTGTTCTTGTCGAAGATCAGTTTGATCTCTTCGATCGACCTTGCCGCCTGACCGCCACCGCCACGGGTCAATCGACCTCCGTCGCCGCCTCCGCCGCCCACCGGGCTGCTGACCCGAGTCGTCGAGCGGCCCGCCAGGCCACCGCCGCCGGTATCGCGGCTCAAACGCGCGGTATTGATACCGCCGCTGCCGCCAGCAATGTTCGACGTGACGAGGGATCGCTCCGACGCCCTGGCACTGGCGCCGGCACCCGGCGCCAGCTTCGCCGTCTTTTGTAAATCGGCTGCCACGGGATTGTCGCGCAGATCGGCAAGGTCATCCTTGAAGGCCAGCAGTCCGGATCGCTCGGCTTTCTTGCGTGCCGTCTCGACACTTTTCGTGACCGGTTTCGGTTCCGGCTTTTTGGGTTCAGGCCTGGCCTGAACCGGTTCCGCCTCGGGAGTCTTCACGGGCGGTGCCGGCGGTTTAATCTCCTGCCGCTCCAGAATAAGCTTGGCGAGCCGCGGTGGTACTTCTTCCATCACCTGGCGCTCGATGGTGGGCAGCGGCAGAAATGGCAGGAGCAGCCCGAAGAACAGAAAAACAAGCAGGGTGCGCTTGAATATGCGCCGAAAACGTTCCTGCTCTTCCTCGGGAATCGTCCAGGGCAGGTCGGCGGAATGATAATAGTAATTGGCAAGCATATGACGTTATCCCTAGACTGGCGTCTTCTTGATGACCGCGAGAGAGATGTTGTCGTAATTGGCGCGGACACAGGTGACCATGATCCGTTTCAGCAGCCGGTACGGAATCTCCTTGTCGCCCATGATGGTTATCTCGTGTCCCGTGGCGCCGGCCTTTCTCGCCGATGTGTCACGGCTTTTCTGATAATCCAGTTCGGTTTTCAACGCGGCGATGAGTTCGCCCTCGGAGTTGAATACTTCGGTGACCGACGCCACCTTGCGTCCCTGCACCAGGATATCCTGATCGTTGACCACGATCACGACCGTCTGTTTCGGCGATTTCTCCGCCACCGACTCGGGCAACTTCACCGACTTGACGCTTGGAAGGATCTCAACGTCCGAGGAATTCACGAGCAGAAAGAAAACCAGGATGGTGAATATATCCATCAACGAGATCATGTTGAGCTCGGCCAGCGAGCGCGAGCGCTTATGATGTTGTTCCATGCGTTTGGCGCGGCGGGACATTTTCATGGCGACTTCTCCTTGCCGTGAACCGGTGCATCACCGATCGATACATCCGGGAACAACTCGGCCCGGGTCACGGAACCGGCCTGCACGATCTCGGCAACCCGCACGGCATCCATCACCTGCACCAGAACATCATAAGAAGTGTCTGGCTCGGACAGGATCGTGGCGTTGAGTTTGTCGGGGAAACGCGACTTGATCTGTTTCATGACCTCGGACAATGTCTTGTAGTCATAACCCTTGACGTTGTCGATCCGTTTGATGAGCCCGGAATGACGGTCACCCACTTCCAGGGCATCCTTGCGGATGGTGACCTCCAGCTGAAGTTCCTGCTTGGTTTCATTGCTGGATGAAGACGCCGGTGGCAGATTCAGTTCCAGGATCGTCATGCGCGTGAACACCGCCGTGATCAACAAAAACGGAACGAGGATCACCATGAGGTTCATGAACGCCGTGATGTTCATCTCCCCCGGCTGTTTCGTTAAACGTCGGCGGGAACGCATCAGGCGCCCTCGGGCTTGCTGCGTTCCGTAACCATGTTCAGGAATTTCACGGACGCCATCTCAAGACTGTCGACGATCTGTGTGGTCTTGGACTGCAATACCGAATACACCAGGAGCAGCGGAATCGCGACAATCAGGCCGAAGGCGGTGGTGTTCATGGCCACGGAAATACTGGAAGACAGCAACTCGGCCTTTTCCGCGGGATTGGCATTGGCCACCGCAGTGAACGCCTGGATCAGGCCGATAATGGTCCCGAGCAGGCCGAGCAAGGTGGCGATGTTCGCGAACGAAGCGAGATAGTGCGTGCGCTTTTCCATGCGCGGAATGATTTCCATCAGCCCCTCTTCCATCGCCATCTCGATGTCCTCGCGCCGGCGTGCTGTGCGGACGCGCGACAGCCCGTAGCTCAGAATCTTGCAAATCGCCGCATCTGACTTGGCGACGGCCGTCATCGCCTGCTGATATTTTCCGCTTTGCAGCACCGGCATCAGTTCATCCCATATCTTCCGATTGACGCTTCGCGATCTACTTAGATAAAGGTAACGCTCGACGGAGATCGCCAGTCCGACCGCCATGACCAGCATAATGGGATACATGAATATCCCGCCTTCCTGAAAAAATCGAACAATCACACTATAAGTACTCATGTTTAGCTCCTTGTATTGACGATATGATGTGCTGCGATTACTTATTTCCCGCGCGTGCCTGGCCCCCGGCATGCGCGTCTTGTATCGATCCATAGAATTCGACCTGACGCCGGAAAACGTCGCGGTCGACCGGCGCCAGGGCCTCGTCCAGCAGGCTGGCGACGGGCCGGCCGACCAGATCCCCCGGCAACGGTTTCTTCCAGGGAACGATGTAGGTCACCTTGGGCAGTTCGCGGCTGCCGATGATGGACGTACCTTCGAGGTCGGCACGGTCCGCTGCCCATGCATTCATCCCGATAAGCCAAATCATGGACACTAAAATCACCCTGGTGTGGTTCATCTGTCGCTCCTTAAGGCGGTTTTGTCGGATGACCGCTGGCGCTGCTTCAAATCGACGATCCACTTGTTCACCTGCGCATCCGCCGATGGCAACAGCGCCTGATACCGTTCGTAATGTTGCAATGCCTTGCCCTGATCCTGCAGGTACAAGTCATACAGAATCCCGAGGTTAAGATGGGTATTCAGATAATTGGAGTCGATCTGCAAAGATCGGGAATATGACTCGCGCGCCTTGTCGAGTTGTCCGCTTTGTCGATATACGATGCCAAGCTGGTTGTGGTACGCCGCTCGGTCCGGATTGATCGCGATGGCTTTTTCCAGCGCCTCCGTGGCTTCGGGCAATTTTCCCAAGCGAAAATAGACGATCCCCAGATTCGCATACGGCCCCGATAACTCCGGATGAACGCGTGCCAGCGCCAGGAGCATGCGTTCGGCGTCCTTGTAGTTACCAAGTTTCATGGCGCTCAATGCACCGGCAAAGTCGCGCTGGACGGCCGGATTCACGGCCGGCTCGGCTTTGCTCTCCTCGGCGATTGCCGGCGCAGGCATGCGCGCGCCGGTCGACGGCGACGAGGTGGCACAGCCGGCGAATACCACTGTCAGCAATATCAAACAAACCAGGAGTGAGTGCTTAGCGGAGCGCATTGATAGTGACCTCGCTTTTCTCCACCTTGGCATACCGTACCGGACGCAGTTTTCCGAGCGCATCAATACTGCGCCGGACCCACTGATCGTAGACGTGGTCGGCGATGCGACGCACATTGACCTCATGAAGTTCTATCGCCTTCTCCTCGAAAGGATAGGCCTGTTCCTCCAGCATCACGACGTACTGCTCCGTTTCCTCCGCAGACAATCCCTTGGGCCGCTGGGACGCGAGCAACTCGCGGCTGAAATCACGGTAGATCTCGGCGATGTGGTACGTAGAGGCGGTGGCCACTTCGGCCACTCCATATTCCGCCGCCGCCCCGTAGGCCTTGAGCGCCAGTTGCATCTTTGCCTTTTTGTTTTTCAGGCTTTTCTTCAACGGCTCCTTCAGACGCACCTGGCGGTACGCCTGATCATAAGGTTCCGCCAGAGTCATGGCGGCGGTCGCAGCGAGGGTGCGCGTACGGTCGGTACGTTCGCCTCCTCCGTCGCGCTCGGCTTTCACCAGATCTTCCAGCCAGGCTTGTTGTGACCGGGATTGGCCGAACTTCAGGCTGAGCTTGGCCAGGCGGTCGCGGGCTTCGATCGCGGGCTCAAGCGGGCGCGCGAACTGTCTGACATAACGCTCATACGCGCCGAGCGCGCGCTGGTCGTTGCCGGCTTTTACATAGAGTTCGGCGGCTTGCCATGTCGCTTCGCGCCGGACTTGCGCATCCTTGTTCTGGTTCGACGCAAGCAATTCGAATTCTCCGGCGGCCTTGGACCACTGCCCATGCTCGAGATAGGCGACGGCGAGCTTATTGGAAACCTCGGCCTGCAAGGGATGGCCTGGATATGCATGGCGGAAATTTTCCAGTGTCTGGATGGCGCTCGGCCAGTTCTTCATCGCGACATACGCTGCGGCGGCATCGTACTCGGCATTGGCGCGGATCGGCGAATCAGGCGCGACCTTGCCCACGCGCAGGAAATGCGCCGTGGCCTCCTGCAGCTTGCCCGCCGAGCGACTTTGCTCGCCCTGCTTGTACACCGCGGCCGCCAGACGCTCGACGAGCGCACCGCGACCCGCGTCCTTCTCCGGCGTGAGGGTCAGCGCCTTCTGATAACCGGTCTCGGCCCGGTCAAACGCCCCCTTCTCGAATTCCGTGTGGGCCACGACGGTCCATGCCGTGCGCCGGAGCGCTGGCGACGGCTCCGGCTTCAACGCCAGTACGCGTTGCGCCACACTGGCGGCACGCGACGGCGCATGCAGGGCATACAATCTTTCGGCGGCATTGGTAAGTACCACGGGGGTGCGCGTGTCGGAGGCGTTGGCGTCGGCAAAGCGCAGCGCGCTTTCCAGGGCGCGTTGCTGCCAGCCGGGCCTGTCACCGGCGTTGAGACGCTTTTCCTGTTCGTTATAGGCCAGCAAAGCGGCATAACCGGCATCCGCGCTCTTGTTATGCCGCGGATATTCGTACGCGGTCTTCTCATACTCGACGGCGGCGTCGGCATAACGTTTGTCCTCGAACAGCATCTCCGCGAGCAGGAAGTTCATCGCCGGCGCCTGCGGATCCGACGGAAACGCCTCCAGAAACGCGCGATACCAGCGCGCGGCTTCCTGGTAGTCGCTCGATGCCTTGGTCTTTTGCGCGCTGGCGTGATAGTGACGCGCGAGGTCTTCCTGATTGGATTTAAGCAGCGGCAGCACACGCTCATAAGCCGCGGATGAGCTGACCTTGCGGAAATCGCTGTGAATGCCGTAGCGCGTGGCAAATTCCTTCTTGGCATCCAGCGCCAGGCTGGCAAAGCCGGCCTGCTGATAGGCTTCGATCACCTTGGCCTGCAGTAGCGGAGCCTGGGGATGCGTGGGATAGCGACGCCCGAAAGCGCTGTAGGTATCGGCGGCGTCCTTGATGCGTTCCTGCTTGAAATAGAGATCGCCAAGTTGCTGGTAAACCAGGAATTCATAGTCACGGCGGCCCGCGGCGGTGAAATAATCCGGGATCGATTCGGCGCCGTTCAGGTTCGACAGGCTCAGGCTGACCACGCGGAACGTATCCTCGACCAGTTCCCGGTCGGCGCGATTCAGCGATGCCAGATCGCTCAGCGAAGTGCTGCCGACGCGGCCGACAAGCTTGCGGTCCAGCACGCCAAAGAATGAATTCAGCGCGGCGTCATAACGCAGCTGTTTGAAGAGCGACCAACCGTGCATGTAGAGCGCGCGTTCGTAGAACGGTGAACCCGTGCCCTGCTGGACAATCGACTCGTAGGCCAGTTGCGATGCCTCGTAGGACTGCAGGGTAAACAGGAGTTCGCCGCGCCGGAATTGCGCCTCGTCGCGATAGGCGGTGTTGGGATAAGCCGTCACCAGCTGATCCAGCACGCGCAGCGACTGTGGCAGGTCGCCACCCTGCTCATGCGCTTTGGCCAGCTGGTACAAAACGCGGTCATTGCCGGCATAGTTCGGGTACGCGCGCAACAGGTCCTGATACCACTTGATGGCGTTACGATAATCAGCCGCACTCGGGGCGCCATCGGGCGCTTTCGGCTTGATGCCGGGCTCCGGTGCCGGTGTATCGGTGCCCGCGAGTTGTCGTTCATCGGCGCTCTCCATTTGCAGATCGCCCAGGCGACGCATCGCTTCCGGGCGTAATTCGTGGTTTGGCGCCGTGTTCAGGAAAGCGCGGTAACCGGCGATGGCTTTTTGCTTGCCACCCTCGACCGCCGCGCCACGTTCAATCGGAACCACGCGCCCCTCCAGGCTTTTGATGGTCGGTGCGTCATCCTTCCTGGTAAACGAACACGCCGTCACCACGATAAGCGCTGCAAGCGGGAGAAGCCGCAGGTTCATTTGCCCTCCCTGCCGGCATTGGCGGCTTCGTCATACATCTGTGCCACGGCAAAGCGCGCCTGGGTGAGATAAGCCGCCAGCCGCTCTTTTTGTGCGGCGAGCTCGGCAACGGCCAGGTCTTCCAGAAAATGCCCATGCGCAGAGGACATGGCCTGAACCCGGGACTGCAACTGCGTTATATGGCCACGCAGTTGAACAATCCGCGCGGCAAAATTTTCAAACATCCTGGGCGCATCCATTTGCGCGCGCTTCAATTCCTCGCGCCGCATGAGTGTTTCGGCGAGATTCTCATCCAGCGTCTGCAGGTCCTTCTTGGCTTGCCACAGGCGTGGTTTGTAGTCGGACGCGACGTCCCAGAACAGCAGACCGCGCAAAAGGCGATACTTGTCCTGGGCCGCGGAAACATCCTCGTGCCCGGACAGGCGCTTCAGGTTAGATTCCACTCTATCCAATCGTTCGAGTATTTGTAATTCCTTGTCGGTCGCCAGCTTCATGACATCGTCGTCGCGCTCGATGCGGGCGAGCTCTGCTGCGTAACTATTGCGGCGCGCCGGCAGTTCCGAGAAATTCCGCGAGCGTTCGTCCTGCAAGACCAGTGGCAAGCGCTTTTCGTACGCCAGGTGGCGCGTGGCGAGCATGTCACCGTAAATGCCGATGTTGTTCGCCCAATAGTCCAGGTTTTGCGACAGAAAACGCAAATCACGATAATTCTTGAGCGCCTCCTGAAAATCATGACCGGCCATGAGATGAATCAGATAACGGGACTCCGGCGCATCCGGCACTTCGCGCATACGCCAAAACCATCCCATCTCGTTCGTGGCGTCATGTTGCAGAATCGCATCGACCATTTTTCCCGAACGGATGGCCGTCATGGAGGAGTCGATGCGTGCCATTTCATTCGTGTAAACGGCAATGGCCGTTTCATATTGCTGCAACGACTGTTGGTAGGCCCCCAGACGCCCCAATGCATAAGGCAGCGCGAGCAACGACTCCTGCACGGCAGAGTCAATGACGTTGCGCTTTTGCAGTTCGGTCCAGGGAACCAGCGACTGTTGGTTCTGGTTCTGCGCGGAATACGCCCAGCCAACCCCGAGCAAGGCCTTGTTCGACAACATGCCATCGAGCCGCACCTGCTCAAGACTTGCCTGGGCGCGGGCCGGCGCCGCGTCACGCAGGTAGGCGTAACCCAGGGCAACGTTGGCTTTATCCTTCAGGGACTTCAGCTCCTCATCGGCCGCCGGTTTGCCGCCGACCTCCTCCAGGAGCGACGTGCCAGCAGCGCTATCGCCGGCCTTGATCAGAGCGACGCCGAGGTTGTAGCGACCATACTGCGCCCATGCCGACTGTCCGCGCATGTGCGACAACACCTCCGCGGCCTGACGATAGTCATTTCTTTCCATCAGTAACTGGGCCTGGAGCAGCTGCCGCTCCTCTTCCAGCTCGCCGGGCAGTGTGTCGTGGATGCGGGAAACTGCCTCATTGGCCTCAACCAGATATCCGCGCTGGTACCGTATCTTCGCCAGATAGAACCAAGCGCGGTCGCGAATTTCCGGCGGGGCACCGGCGTCGATCAGGCGTTGGAAGATCTCTCCCGCCTCGATGTGGAGGCCGTACGAAAGATACATACCGCCAAGCAGCAGCTCGGCTTCGTCGCGATGATGATTGATTCTCTGGAACTGTTGCGCGGTCAGCAGATTCGTGATGGCAGAAAAGTATTGCTGCTGGTAAAAATAAAACAGCACCTCGCCATAGTGGGGGTCCTTGACCTTCTGCGGTTCGTTCTGGCGCGCGCCATAAGCACCCGTGCCCAGCATCGCACAGGCGCACAATGCCGCGACGAGCGCTGTCAGGCGCGTCTTATGAGCAGGTGGATGTCGGCTCATGACACATTACTGCCATTCCTTGACTCGAAATTCAGGCTGGAGATTGCGCGTAACGTCACTTATCTGGAGTTCGATATATCTCGGTTCCGTCTGTTTTTCGAATTCCAGCGTGGCGCCGCGACGATAGTCACGGCCGTGTGGGCCCTTGCCGGTGAAAAACGCGACCAGCTCGTGCTTGCCCACGCGAAGATTACCGAGGTAAAGGCGTTGCACACCGCCGCGCCGTAACGCCTCGATTTCGCGTTGCGTATAGAGGTAGTGCGACACCACCTTGTCGTCCAGCTTTACCTCAACGGCGTCGAGTTCAAACAGACTGCCGATATCCATGGACACGAACACGGCTACCTGCGTGCTGGCCGGGAACAACAACTCTTCTTCCAGCGCTAGCAGATCGCGGTTCAACTCCATTACCTCTTTTTTAAGCGATTGTGCCTTCTGGTCCATGCCTTTGTACTGGCTGGCCTGCGGTTTTTCCGTCGTTTCGGCGGCATTTGCCACCGATGGCAATGAAACCAGCAGGCCCAGCAAAAGCAATACAAACACCTCTTGAAGCCACTTCAGCGCATGTATGGTAATCCGATCTTTCATATGCCTTCACTCTTACGTAATGGGTTATGGATGCTTAAAACCACACGGATAAAAAAAGTTGAGCGACGTTGGCGTCAAACGCATACGGCGTCTGGGTGCGCACATCGGTGAAATCTTCATATTCGAACTTGATATGATCGTAGCTGATATTCAGTGTCGACTTGTTCACAAACGTCGGGTGATTCTGAATGGTGTAGGTCAACTTGCCACCGATGGCGTGACTCTTGAACGTACTGAGTTCCTTGTCGCGTGCCATGTAATTTTGCGACTGCGTGAAATCATCACTGTAGAATGACGCGTTGTTCTGCGAGTAGTAACGGTAACGCGCCTCGACGAGCCACAGACTGCTCGCGTAAGTGCTATAGGCCGCCTCTATCGTATTGGCTCCAATATCCCAGGTATCCCAGAAATAGCGGTATTCAAGCCGCATGGATGAGCCCGGCAATAGATATTTGTGCGCGCGCAAAGCCACGGCTTGGCTGTCACGGGTACGCGGATATTGCTCTGGCACGGCGGCGCCGTAGATTCTGGCGGAACGGTATGGGCTGTTCAGATACCCCTCATCGGTAATGGCCTCGTAATCCAGGTTGACCCGCAGTGTCGGCGTGAGTATTTGCGATACGCCGAGTCGATACTGGTAGCGATTGATATAATCGGAGAATGACGGGTTGTTGTTCGCGAGCACGGTATCCTTGCCTCGGCTATATCCCATGCTGACCGTGGTCATGCCGCCGAATACATCCTGGGAAAAATTCAGACTGAGCGTATCGGCGGTGTAATCGGACTCATCGCTTTTCGATACGGACAGGCTCATCAAGCTGTCGTTATGCAGATAATCGA
>NZ_JBAVEJ010000135.1:0-1736 GCF_049587675.1 Sulfuricaulis sp.
CACTTAACGTGTGTTTGCCCCGGCGAACGCCCGCACACGGAGGTGCGGGCCTGGACCAAATTAATGCATATGCGTCACGCCAGGGATGGCATGTATGACGTATTTTCGTTGGAGAGCTAGCAATGGCGAGAAAAGAATATTCGTTTTATCCGGGTTGTTCCTCTGAGCGCAAGGCCTCGGCCTCGAACTACATGACCTCGGTCGAGTCCATGTGCAAGACGCTGGATATCAAGCTGAACGAAATCCCCGACTGGAACTGCTGCGGCGCGTCCATCGGTTACGCCGAGGGCGGCGAGCTGCCGCGTCACGCGATGAACGCGCGCAACGAGGCCTTGTCCGAAAAGCATAACGCTGGTCAGGATATTGTCGCGACCTGCGCCGCCTGCTGGCTGGGCGCGAAGGAATCGCAGGAGCGCATCGCCCATTCCGGCGAGCTGCTGGGGGATATCAAGAGCATTCTTTCCGAGGTCGGCCTGGAATACGAGGGCAAGCAGAAAATCCGCCACATGGTCGAAGTGCTGATCGAAGACCTGGGTTACGAGGAACTGGGCAAGCCGGTCGTGAAGCCGCTCGATGGCATCAAGATCGCCGGTTACGTCGGCTGCCAGACCAACCGCCCGTTCGGCGTGCTGGGCGAGTCGTTCGAGAACCCGAAGTACCTGGACAAGCTGGTCGAGACCGTGGGTGGGACACCGCTCGAGAAGTACGAGGAGAAGGTCACCTGCTGCGGCGGCGCCCTGGCGTTTTCCGAACCCGAAAAGAGCCAGGTGCAGATCAAGAAGATCATCGAGTCGGCCTATGACCACGGCGCCGACATGATCGTCACGCCGTGCCCGGTGTGCCAGATGAACGTCGAGGTGTATCAGGGCCAGATCAACAAGAAGTACGGCACCAAGTTCAAGATCCCGGTGGTGTACTACTCCCAGCTCATGGCGGTGGCCTACGGGGCGACTGCCAAGGAAGCGGCGCTCGACGGCAACATCGTGCGCGCCACACAGCTTGAAGAAATTGCGGCCAAGCCGGCGAAGAAGTAAAAAGTCATCGGTATCTACTAAGTAAGAAGCCCGCGCAAGCGGGCTTTTTTGTGACTCCCCAAGGAAACAAAGGTGGCTTTTCTTTATTGTCCCTTATTGCACACCCCTGCGGATTGGCGGTCTACATAAGGATCGTTGCTATGATCCTTTGCGGGGCCAGCTCACATCCAGCACGCGAACAAAAACGCGTCTCTGTTCCGATTGGTCAAGCAGAGCCATCAGACCACTGCACGGTTTCCGTGGTGCCGCCCGGTGGCGCGGTGTATGCTGGCCTAAAACCGCGAGATGACACGCCTATGTCCGATGAAGCGAGTGAGCGTGGTTCGCTCTCGACTGCACACGCCACCTGGGACCAACGCTGGACGAACGCGGCCGGCCGCGCTGACTGGTTGGCACCTGAGCCCGAGGTCGTGCAGGCGGTGGATTTGTTGAAGATGCGCGGGGCGCAGCGCGCGTTCGACCTCGGCTGCGGGGTCGGGCGGCATGCGCGGTTGCTCGCGGGCGCGGGTTTCGAGGTACATGCGGCCGATGCCAGCGCCAGCGGTCTCGCGTATGCACGCGCGCAGGATCCGGGCAGTGCGATCTGCTGGGCGCGCTCCGATTTCACGGTGTTGCCGTTCGCGCCGGCGGTCTTTGACTTCGCGCTCGCCTGGAACGTCATCTATCACGGCGATCGGGTTATCGTCGCGCGCGCCCTGGCGG
>NZ_JBAVEJ010000136.1:0-7767 GCF_049587675.1 Sulfuricaulis sp.
GGGCGGGAGCATCCCGCATTCACACAATGCCGCCGCAGGCGGCTCGACTGTACGCTACCGATGATACGGCAAATTATTAATGATGCTCCAGGCGCGATACAACTGTTCGGCCAGCACCACACGCACCACCGGATGCGCCAGGGTAAGCCGGGACAATGCCCAGCTTACATCGGCCTGTTTGAGGCATTCCGGCGCCAGCCCTTCCGGCCCACCGATCAGAAGCGCGAGGTTATCGCCGCTGGCGAGCCGGGTCTTCAGTTCGGCGGCGAGGGCTTCGGTGTCCAACTGCTTTCCGCTTCGGTCGAGCGCGACAATACGCGCGCCTGAGGGAACGGCGGCAAGCTGGCGTCGTCCTTCCTGTTCGATAAGGCGCCGGAGATCGGCGCCCTTGGCGCGCCGGCCGGCGGGAATCTCATGCAACACCAGGCGGCATTCGCGCGGCAAGCGTTTGGCGTACTCCTGAAAACCCGCTTTGACCCAATCGGGCATGCGTTCGCCAATGGCAATGATGTGAATTTGCATGTTGAGTCTTAAAGCGCCAAGTCACCAACAGAGCTATAAATTTATTATTTTGCTTTTTTCGGTTTTCTTGGCGTCCTGGGTGGCCTGGCGGTTTCCTTGTGCTTGCCGGGTTCAACGTGCTTGGCATCGGACCAGAGCTTTTCGAGATTGTAGAAATCGCGCGTCTGCTCGCGCATGAGATGCACGACCACGTCGCCGAAATCGATCAACACCCAGTCACCGAGCTGCTTGCCTTCGGTGCCCACGGGCCGCAAACCGTGACCACGCAATGTTTCCACGACCTTGTCGGCGCTGGACTGCACGTGCCGGTTCGAGGTGCCGGTGGCGATAACCATGTAGTCCGTGAAATCGCTGATCTTGCGGACATCGAGTACCGCGATATTCTGCGTCTTGGCGTCCTCCAGGGCATCCTGGATCCACTGCTGGGTCTTCTTGGCTTTGGCAACTTTAGGCATCAGTTTTTCCGATTGACGTAAACATGGTTGGCGCGAATGTAGTCAAGCACTGCGGACGGCAGCCACGCTTCCACCGGCTCGCCGCGCGCCAGCGCCTCGCGAATCCGTGTTGCGGAAATGTCCTGTGGCGTGACTGCCTGAAAGTAAATCTTTCCACTGCCGGTCTGAGTTAGCTTCGCTGTCTCTCTTACCACACGGTCTCGTGCCCACGCTGGCAATCTTTCGCCGGCCGGTAATTCCCAGCCGGGCCGTGTCATCACGACAAAATGCGCCAGTTCCGGCAGGCGCTGCCACTGATGCCAGGTCTCGATGCCCTCGAACGCATCCAGCCCCATCAACAGGCACAGCGGCCGCTCGCCGGATTCGCTACGCAGGGATTCCAGCGTCAGCACGGTATAGGAAGGTCCGCCGCGCCTGAACTCGCGGTCATCCATCGTGAACCCGGGAACACCGGCCACCGCCAGCTCAACCATGCGCAGGCGTTGTTCGGGCGTGGCCACCGGTGGCCGGCGGTGCGGCGGGTTGGCGGCGGGAATGACGCGGATCTCCGCCAGGTCGAGGGCGCGCAGGACTTCCTGCGCAGGACGCAAATGGCCGTAGTGAATGGGATCGAAAGTACCGCCAAGAATACCGAGGGCTTTAGCCACAATAAAAACAATCGACAGGATTTCGCGGAACTGGAACACGCACGAAAAAATCTTGAGTCAAGTTAATCCTGTCAGTCCTGTCTATATTCTGATATGTCCGTCACCGAGCACGACGAATTTCACTGATGTCAATCCTTCAAGTCCCACCGGTCCGCGCGCGTGCAGTTTGTCGGTGGATATGCCGATCTCGGCGCCGAGACCATATTCAAAACCGTCGGCAAAACGCGTCGAGGCGTTGACCATCACGGAACTGGAATCCACCTCGCGCAGGAACCGGCGCGCGTGGGTGATGTCCTCGGTCACGATGGCGTCGGTATGCGCGGAGCCATACCGCGCGATGTGATCGATGGCCTCGCTCACATTCTCGACCACGCGGATCGACAGGATCGGCGCGAGATACTCCGTGTACCAGTCTTCTTCGCTGGCGGTCTTGATACCGGGCAGAATTTTGCGCGTGGCCTCGCAGCCACGCAGCTCAACGCCCTTCTCATGATACATCTTGCCAAGCACCGGCAGGATCTGGTTGGCCACGCTGCGCGCGACCAGCAGTGTCTCCATGGTATTGCACGTGCCATAGCGCTGGGTCTTGGCGTTGAATGCCACCTTCACCGCCTTGTCCATGTCGGCCCTGTCATCGATATAAACGTGACACACGCCGTGCAGATGCTTGATGACGGGTATCGTCGCTTCAGCGCTGATGCGTTCAATGAGGCTCTTCCCGCCGCGCGGTATGATCACGTCCACGTGTTCCTTCATGCGGATCAGTTCACCCACCGCGGCGCGATCGGTGGTCTCGACCACCTGCACGGCGTCCTCGGGTAGCCCGGCCTGCTTGAGGCCGGTCTGGATGCAGGCCGCGATGGCCCGGTTCGAATGAATCGCCTCGCTGCCGCCGCGCAGAATCGATGCATTGCCGGATTTGAGACACAGACCCGCCGCGTCGGCGGTCACGTTCGGACGCGATTCATAGATGATGCCGATCACACCGAGCGGCACGCGCATGCGTCCGACCTGAATGCCGGAAGGACGGTAATTCAAATCGGTGATCTCGCCGACCGGATCGGGAAGCAAGGCGATCTGGCGCAGCCCTTCGGCCATGGACTTGATGCGTTGGCTATTCAGCTCGAGCCGGTCGAGCATGGCGGAATCGAGTCCCTGGGCCTTGCCCGCCTCAAGGTCTTTCCGGTTCGCCGCGATCAACGCATCGGTCTGGCGCTCGATTTCAGTCGCCATTGCCGTCAAGGCGCTGTCTTTCATCGCGGTTTCGGCGCGCGACATGGCGCGCGCGGCAACGCGCGCGCGCTGCCCGACCTCGCGCATGTAACGTTGGATATCCGTGCCGCTTGCCTGTTGGGATGCTGTCTTCATACTTATATATTACACGTGCCGAGCTTCAGGCCGCTCATGCCCAGCGCCAGGCATTGCAATTCCTGCCACACGTCGCCCGCGCCACGGCCTTTCAGGATACGATCGGTGCGCGCGGCGCGGCGCAGCAAGTCCTGCGCGGCCTCGGGCGACAGGCGCTTGAGCGCGGCGCTCATCAGCGGCTTGCGTTTGGCCCATACCCGGCGCGCATCGAGCACCCGCATCACGGGTTGTCCGGCCGCCACCATCGCCGCCATCTGCGAAAGTTCACGCGCCTCGCGTGCCAGCGCCCACAGAATCAGGATCGGTTCAACGCCTTCGCCGCGCAGGCTGTCTAGAATCCGCGCAACCGCGATCGGCTCGCCGCGCAGGCTGGCATCGGCCAGCGCAAAAACATTGTAACGGGCATTGTCGCTGAGATTTCCTTCTATGTCATCCAGGCCCACTTCGGCCGCGCCAAACAACATGGCCAGTTTGTCGATTTCCTGCGCGCAAGCGAGCAGATTTCCCTCCATCAGATGCGCCAACAGATCCACCACACCCGGGCCGGGACGGAGGCCTTTCATCTCCATGCGCCGGCGTATCCACGTCGGCCATTGCGTCGCCTCCGGCGGATAAACGGCCATGACCACGCCAGCGCTCTCCAGTGCCTTGGCCCATTTGGTTTCGCGCGTCTGTTTGTCGAGCTTGCCGCCGCTCACGACAAACACGGTATCGGCGGGCGGCCGCGCCGCGATCTCGATGAGAACCTTGGCCCCGGCCTCACCCGGTTTACCGGTAGGCAATCGCAGTTCTATCAGCCTGCGTTCGGAGAAGAGCGACAGCGATTGGGTGGAGTTGAAAAGCCCGTTCCAGTCAAAACCGCTCTCCACCGTCAGCACCAGATGCTCGAGATAACCGGCGGCATGCGCTGCATCGCGGATCGCGCGGGTGCATTCCTCCACGAGCAGCTGTTCTTCGCCGTACGCAAAATAAATCGGCGCGAGTCCGCGCTTGAGGTGATTCAGAAGTTGATCAGCGCTGATCTGCATGGCTGTCCGTTGGCGTGATGCGCGACAAGCGCCGCAGGATTTGCTGCACCGCATCGCGCTGCATCTCGCCGCGCAGTTCCTGCACTTCCCTTTCCTTGGCGAGCACATTCAAGCGATCGAAGGCGAGATCGCGCTGCACCCTGACCGTCTGTGATTCCGCCAGCGCCTTGCCCTCCTTGCCGGTCAGCCGGAAACTCACTTCATACTTCAGCAGGTATTCTTCCACCTTGGCGGTGGAGCCCACGGACAACACCTGGCTGTCGGAACGCTCGCCATAAAGGACCAGCAGCGGCGCATCGCCGCTATCCTCGATCTGCACGTCCGTCTGCGTGCGCAGGGCGTTTTTCATCGCCACGAGCAGCGGGTCGTTCTGTTGCTGATCGTTCTCCACCATAACCCGCAGTGTGGAAAGCATGGGCGGGAACTCGACCTTGCCGGTTCCACGCAGATGAAAACCGCAGGATGAAAGAATGCCGAGCGCTACCAGCAACACGAACCGTCTCAGCCGCATTGCGCTATCCGGGCGCATCATCCCGCCACCACGATGTTCACGAGCTTGCCTGGCACCACGATCACCTTTTTCACCGCCTTGTCGCCAACATGGCGTGCTACACTCTCATCCGCCAGCGCGATCTCGCGCACCTTCTCTTCCTTCGCATCCACGGGAACCGCGATCCGTCCGCGCAGCTTTCCGTTCACCTGCACCACGATTTCGAGGCTGTCCTGTTTCAGCGCGGCGGGGTCCACCTGCGGCCAGCGCGCGTCCACCACCGCCTCGCGGTGCCCCAGCGCCATCCACAAAGCATGGGTAATGTGCGGCACGATCGGCGCGAGTGCCAGCGTGATGAATTCGAGTGCCTCGTGGCGCACCGCCTTCGCCTGCTCGGAAGCGTCACCGTGACGGGACAACGCGTTGGACAACTCCATGACCGAGGCCACGACCGTGTTGAACGTGCGCCGCCGGCCGATGTCATCGGTTACCTTGGCGAGCGTCTGGTGCGACTGCCGCCGCAAATCGCGCAAGGCCGGCGGAAGATTTGAAAAATCGGCCTTGGCCGGAAGACCGGCGCTCACGTGCTCGGCGACCAGTTTCCAGAGGCGGCGCAGGAAGCGGTTCGCGCCGGCTACGCCTTCGTCCGACCATTCGAGCGACATTTCCGGCGGGGCGGCAAACATGATGAACAGGCGCGCGGTGTCCGCACCATACTGATCGATCAACGACTGCGGATCCACGCCGTTGTTTTTCGACTTCGACATGGTGCCGATGCCGCTCGACTCGACCGGCTGGCCGTCGCTCTTCAGCACCGCGCCGGTACGAGCGCCCTTGTCATCGAGCCTAATCTCGACGTCCGCCGGATTGTAATAAATCACGCGTCCGCTCGCGGGCTTGCGGAAGAAAATTTCGTTCAGCACCATCCCCTGGGTCAGCAGCCGCGCGAACGGCTCGTCATCCTGCACCAGTCCGGCGTCGCGCATCACCTTCCACCAGAAACGCGAGTACAGCAGGTGCAGGATCGCGTGCTCGATGCCGCCGATGTACTGGTCCACCGGCATCCAGTACTTCACGCGTGCGTCCACCATCGCGGCTCCGTTGTCCGCGCAGCAATAGCGAGCGTAATACCAGGACGAGTCCACAAAGGTGTCCAGGGTGTCGGTCTCACGCCGCGCCGGCTGACCGCACTGGGGACAGGAACAATTTATAAAATCCGCGCGCTTGTTGAGCGGGTTGCCGCTGCCATCGGGCACGCAGTCCTCCGGCAGCACCACCGGCAGGTCCTTGTCGGGCACCGGAACATCACCGCAGTTTTCGCAATGAATAATAGGTATCGGGCAGCCCCAGTAACGCTGGCGCGAAATGCCCCAGTCGCGCAGGCGCCACATCACCTGCTTGTCGCCAAGGTTCTTGGCCTTGAGGTCCGCGGCGATGGCATCGACGGCGGCGGTATAGTCGAATCCGTCGTACTTCCCGGAATTCACGCAACGCCCGCGTGTCTTGTCCGCATACCATTCCTGCCATGCGTCCGTCGAGAAAGTGTCGCCAGAAACTTGAATCACGTGCTTGATGGGAAGCCGGTATTCTTTGGCGAAATGGAAATCGCGCTCGTCATGTGCCGGCACCGCCATCACCGCGCCTTCGCCGTAACCCATGAGCACGTAGTTGCCGACCCACACCGGCACCGGCTCACCGGTGAGCGGATGCGTCACGTTGATACCGGTAGGCATGCCTTTCTTCTCGATGGTGGCCAGGTCGGCCTCCATGACCGAACCACGCTTGCACTCTTCGATAAATGCAACGAGCTCCGGGTTATTCCGGGCGGCGTGCGTCGCGAGCGGGTGTTCCGCGGCCACGGCACAGAAGGTGACACCCATAATCGTGTCTGCGCGTGTCGTAAATACCCATAGTTTTTCATCTCTGCCGTCCAGTCGGTACGGAAACGCGAAACGAACACCGGTGCTTTTTCCTATCCAGTTGGCCTGCATGGTGCGCACGCGTTCCGGCCACTCGGGGAGCTTTTCCAGGTCGGCGAGCAGTTCTTCGGCATACTTCGTGATCGCCAGGTAGTACATCGGTATCTCGCGCTTCTCGACCACGGCGCCGGTGCGCCATCCGCGGCCGTCGATCACCTGCTCGTTGGCGAGCACGGTCTGATCCACCGGGTCCCAGTTGACGACACCGGTTTTCTTGTAGGCGATGCCCTTTTCCAGCATGCGCAGGAACAGCCACTGGTTCCACCGGTAATAATCGGGTTTACAGGTGGCGAGTTCGCGGCCCCAGTCGATCGCGAAGCCGAGCGACTTCAACTGCTGCTTCATGTACGCGATGTTGTCGTAGGTCCATTTTGCCGGCGGCACGTTGTTCGCGATCGCGGCGTTCTCGGCCGGCAGCCCGAAAGCGTCCCAGCCCATCGGTTGCAGGACGTTGCGCCCCTGCATGCGCATGAAACGCGTGATCACGTCGCCGATGGTGTAGTTGCGCACATGGCCCATGTGCAGCTTGCCGGAAGGATAAGGGAACATCGACAGGCAGTAGAACTTCTCCCGCTGCGGGTCTTCCACGGCCTTGAACGTCTGGTGCTTGTCCCAATATTCCTGGGCGTCTTTTTCTACTTTTTCGGGGAGATATTGCTCGTCCATCGAATCTTCACGTTTCGGCTGAAAGCTTGTAAGGCGGAAGGATACCGTAATTCGGGGGTTTCGTCTTTTCGGTAGTGTGCGCTCCGCGCACGACTCAAAAGCTAATTGCGGGTGGCTCCGCCCCTGCAATATTGCTGTCATGCCCGCGGAGGCGGGCATCCAGGTAAGGTATCGCGCGCTATGCGCGCGATCTCAAAACCAACTTGTGGGTGGCTGACCCACGGCAGGTTACTTTTCTTTGCTTGTCCAAAGAAAAGTCACCAAAAGAAAGGACACCCCAGAGCCGCCGAAAACCCCTTGCGCTTCTCGCCCGAGCGGGCGCTGCGCAACTCGCAAGGCGCACACAACGCGCCTTTGCTCGAACAGGTGCTCGCTTAAAAACCCCCGCTCGGGCTGCGATGCTCGGCGGCGGCTACGGGGATCTGAAAACACCTCCGCGTGAAGGTTCGAGATGGGTTGCTCCCATCCCCGTCGGAGCGAGCCGAGCACCGAGCAAGGCCGGGAAAGTCAAAAGCCGCCTTTCGGCGGCTTTTGGTCATTCAAGACCTGTTGCTGCCCGGGGTGCAACAAAACCCGTTGCACCCGTTCGGCGGCGTGAACACACGTTAAGTG
>NZ_JBAVEJ010000137.1:0-16087 GCF_049587675.1 Sulfuricaulis sp.
GCCCAGCACCAAGCCGATGCGCGGCCGCCGCGCCGCGGACGATTCATCTGCCGCCAGGACAGTCGGTGCCGGCAACATGCACAAAACTGCCAACGCCAGGGCCGAAAGCCTGATCGCCCACCGATTCCTATTATTACTTGAGCAGACTGGTGATGTCCGCCGCATGGAACCCCTCCTTCTTATTATGTCAGAACGAACGAGCGCAGCGAGCAGGGCTTCATTATCGTCGCGTATGCTTCCGTCGTGTGCAAGCAGTTTCTCAAAGATGCCTCTATGCGTCTACGGAGACTGTGGCTAATTCCGTTCGCCCTCAGCCTGTCGAAGGGCGGTTGATGCAATTCCCTGATTCAGTGGCATCCTCTGTTCATGGTTCGACAAGCTCACCACGAACGGTGGGATTAATCAAAGCTCCCCTAATGGGAAGCGGATAACTTTGCCTCCGGCAATCCTGCACGGATTTGCCGGGAGAAATCCGCGGCCTTGTCCGCCGCCTGAGCGCGCGCGTTGACATGCGCGCGGCGCTGAAGCTCGGCGAACGGCAGACTGCTGTCGAGTCTCCCGATCTCGTACAGATATTCGGGCACGTAGCCGCTCGCCAGGATCTTCCAGGAGAGAGGCGGATGACCCGGGTTGATACGCGTATGCATCCAGATCGCGGTGGTGCAATTGGTCGTGAGCGTGTTGTACCACTCCGGCCGGTCCTTGAGAGCGTTGATCTCCTTGATGTATTGGAGAAACAAGTGGCGCGCATTCTCGATCGGGCCATACAGGCGATAGACGTAGACATCCTCCGGCGGGTCCTTGCGGTAGTTGGTGCGCAGGCGGATTACGTCGCGCTCGTCAGCCACGACATAATAGAGTTCGTACTGCCGGAAGAATCCTTCTATCGTCGAATAGGCCTCGCCGCGTTCCTTGCGCGTTTCGATGGAGATGGCAAGATGATCCCCGCCCTCGAAGTCGAAACTCAGAAAAATGTGGGCGACGGCCGGCCCCATCCAGTAGGTAGCGATAAGGTCCACCCCATCGAGCTTGCGCAGGTCGAAGGTCTTGTCGTAGTACCCGGGAGTGAAGTCGGTTTCGGTCCGGTAGTCGAAATTGCGGATGTTGTGCACCGTGATCCGGTCGCCGTCGATGCTGGCATACGGCAGGACCGCGACGTCCGGTTGCCAGTCGCGGTCGTTGGAGGGCTCGATGGCTCGCCACGACAATAGCACCACGGCGAACAACGCAAGATAAACCGTGAATGCGCGCCAGCGCCACCGCGGCAGCGCGAACCCAACAAGGCCGATCAGGGACGCCAGCGCAAACGCGGCAGCGAGTCCCGTCCGCAGGGTAAGGCTCTCGTGGTCGAAGTAATAGAGAGCCAGCACACCCCAAGCGGCCATGCAAACCAGGAGCAGCCCCACGAATACTGTGCCGGCGAGCCTGGCGATCCGTTTCAACGGCGGCGCCGGAGGCTTATTGCGGGCCACGGAAGGACCAGCGGTGTTGCTCGCACGATTGCGCACAGACATGGTCTCGCTCCACCGTCGATCAGACTGCCATTATGCTACGTACCGCTCACGCGGGAATGGCGAATGAATTCCGGCCTTAACGGGTGTCAAAATAGTTCGCAACGCCACCGGAACATATTGAGTTCCGCCTGACCTGCTAGCAAGGATACTCCTCACGCGCGGCATCAGAAATTGGACTTTGGTCTAATATGGCAATAATCTGGTCAATAGCACCTGACAAAATGAAATTTTCCGCCGGTTTATCTCGAGAGCCAGGGGACCTCTGATTGTGCCGGCTCACCGGCAGAGCAACGGTTGCGCGGGCATTCGCCGTTATTGGCGAACCGGACCAGGCATACCTAAATGTATGCAATATGGCGGGTGTTCGACCGGCAATGCCATGGTGCACGCCGCACGCAGGCAGGACGCGAGTTTATTCCTGCCTGCGCCGTGGTGGCATCGCTGAGAATAGGACCAACCGGCCACCTCTAGAATGACGCTGTCATGAACGCGATCGGCCCCTGAAAGACCATCTTCGCCGAGCCATGCCAGTTCGTATTGTCGACCGACACATCGATGTTCAGGGTGCGTGTGCCCAACCCGAAGCCGACGTTGCGAAATGGCTGATACAACACATCAATCGCCATGTTCCGGATGTCGCCCGAATAAGCACCGTACGACAACGACAGCCAGTCGGTACGCATCGACAGTGCCCACTGGTTCGTGAGGGCGAAAAGTCCGTACAGATTCACCACTGGCAGCGGCGCCAGCACGTCCGCCCCCTCCGCCCCTTGAGCCCCGGCGTTGACATCCGCCTTCATCTTAGCCACGTGCGCACCAAAGCCGAGACCCAGCTCCTTGTCGCGCGTCTTGAAGAACGAATAACCGGCGCTCAAACGAAAATCGGAGAAGTCGTACGTCGAGTCAACCGTGGCACCTTTCGTGAACGTTTGATCGCCCCAGGTGACATCCGCAGCGAGTGTCCGCGTCGCATCCCGCGAGAGACTGAAGTACTCCGCTTCCATCCGCCAACGTTCGGTAAAGCGCCAGCGGAAACCGGCGAACCCCACCAGATTCCGGTCATCGAGGCCGAGTGTGTCCTCGAAATTCACGCCCACGCCCGAACCGCCGCCGGATGGCGTCAGGAGCGCAGTGGTGGTGGTCTTTGGAGAGTAGGCACCGAGAACAAACGTAAAGGGATCGCGGAGCGCCGGATGATTCGGAATCGGCTCGCCAGGCGGCGTCGCATCCGCCGCCGCGGCAACCCCGACATGAAGGCCGCCCAACACCGTCAACACCGTAAGCCAGCATCTTGTCTGCGTCATTGGTGATCTCCTTTTTCGGTTTGGATTGCGCGTCGACTTGGGATACGACTGGAAATTGTTGCACAAAACGTGCTGCGTTAGGCATTGGGCTTTGGTCTAATACGGCAATAGTCTCGCTAATAGCACCTGACAAAATGGGATTTCCCCCTCCCCCGATTTGTCTGGAGAGCCAGGAAACCTCTGATTGTGCCGGCTCACCGGCTGAGTAACGGTTCCGCGGGCATTCACCGTTATGGGCGAACCGGACCCGGCATACCTTATATATACACTTCAGACTGACGGTGTTCCGGAAGGCGACCCAAGGCAACTCCGGTTTCGGCGCCGTTGGCCGTCCTGCAGACGGCGGACAACTGCGGTATGCTGAATTTTGAACCCACATTCGGTAACCGCTTTATGAACTGCAACCACGATCAGTCCGACCTCATTCCAGGTGTCCAGTGGCTGCGTCACTATCCAAAGGCGTGGCTGCAGCCGGACATCACGGCCGGCCTGACGACGGCCCGGGTGATTACAAAATGAAACATCGCATCGGAGATGGAATGCTGCGCTTCTGGGCCGAGGACCGTGGCCTCTCCATCTTCCTTGTACTGCTGGCCGCCGTCGTGTTCGTGCTGCCGGTGTTCGGTCGTCCCGGGCCGCTGGACTCGCTCGCCGGCGACATCACGTTCTCGGCACTGCTCGTGGCCGGCGCACTGACCTTGTCCGAGCGCCGCTGGCTGCGCTGGGCCGTGCCACCGTTCGCCGCGATCGCAGTGCTGATACGCTGGGCCGGCGTGGCCACGGGTTCCGGCGATCTCGTCGCGTGGCGCGAACTTTCCACGCTGGTGACACTCATGCTGTTCACCGCGGTGGTAATTGGACAGGTCTATCGGAGCGGTCCAGTGACGTATCACCGTATCCTGGGCGCGGTGGCCGTGTACCTGTTGCTCGGCCTCACCTGGGCCAACGCCTACGCGTTCCTGCATGAACTGCGCCCGAACGCCTTCGCCGGCTCGCTCGGCGATGGGGTCATCTCGCAGACCTGGATCTACTACAGTTTTGTCACGCTCACGACCGTGGGCTACGGTGACATCACTCCGGTGCATCCGGTGGCACGTTCACTCGCGATCGGCGAGGCACTGACGGGGCAGCTTTATCTCGCCATCACACTCGCGCGCCTGGTGTCACTGCACGTGAGTACGCGAGCGAAAAGCTGAGGCTTACAGCGAACTGCGGTTTACCCGGCGAACAGCGCTGGCATAGATGACATCCCGGGCCGTCCGCTGTTGGTTCCTAGCCGGTTTGCCTACGGCGCAACTGCGCCACCGGCGGCGCCTTGCGTGGCGGCTGCCGCGGTCGCCGGCCCCTGCGTCTGGCCGCTCGGCGTCGCCAACGGATCGGCCAGATCCAGCCAACCGCCGCCAAACGCCTTGTAGACGTTGATAAGCTCCGCGTAGCGTTCGGCCTGGGCGCGTACCGCGGCGAGCTCGGAACCGAACAGCTCGTTCTCGGCATACAGCACCTCGAGGTAGCTCGCCGTGCCGTTGTCGAAGCGCAGCCGTGACAGGCGTGCGTATTCGCGCAGGGCTTCGACCCGCTTGTCCAGCGCCACGAACTCCTCGCCTTTTTTTTGCGAACCGACCAGCGCGTCGTTGGTTTCGCGCAGCGCGTTCTGGATGACCTGCTGGTAGAAGATCAAGGCTTCACGCTGTCCGGCCTTGGCGGCCGCCACCTGGCCGGACACCGTGCCAAAGGTGAAGAGCGGGCCAGCCAAGGTCGCGGCCAGGGAGCCGCTCGCCGCCGGGGAAGTTCCGAAATCGCTCAGCGCTGTGCTCACCGAACCGGCCAGACCGGTGATCGAGAAGCTCGGAAAATAGAGCGCCTTGGCCGCTCCGATGCTGGCGTTGGCGGCGACCAGATTCTGCTCCGCCTGCAAGACGTCGGGGCGGCGCTCAAGCAACGACGCCGGGAGGTCGCCGGGCACCGGCGGCAACACGAGCTGCGCAATGATCTTGCCGCGCGGGATCGCTCCGGGATTGCGGCCGATCAGGATCGAGATCAGGTTCTCCTGCACCGCTACTTGGCGCTCGAGGGAAGGCACCGCGGCGAGCGCCTGCTGATACTGCGATTGGACCTGGGAGAGCTCGACCAGCGACACTACCCCGCCCTTATAGCGCAGTTCGAATAGCGCCAGAGTATCCGCGTAGTTCTTGGCCGTGGCGCGGGCAATCTCGAGCTGGCGGTCGAGGGCGCGCAGCCCGATGTAACTCGTCGCTACCGTCGTGACCACCGACAGGATCACGCCGCGACGCGCCTGTTCGCTCGCCATCACGTTGGCCTGCGCCGCCTCACTCAGCCGGCGCACGCGACCGAACAGATCGATCTCCCACGCCGCAGTCAGCCCGCCCTGGTAAAGGTTGTAATAGGGATCGGTGCCCGATGGCAGTGGCGTGACACCGACCTCGCTCGCGCGGTTGCGGCTCGCATCGAGGTTGTAGCCGATCTGCGGGAAGAACTGCCCGCGCGTAGTCGTGAGTGCGCCGAGAAAGCGGTCAACGCGCGCGGCGGCGATGGCAAGATCCTTGTTCTCACGCAGTGCGACATCAATGAGCTGGTTCAGGGCCGGATCATCGAACTGCTGCCACCAGCGCGTGTTGGCGACCTCCGCGGCGTAGGAATACTCGACACGCCACGCCTCTGGGGTCTCTACCACCGGACGCCGGTAGTCCGGCCCGACAGCACAGCCCGCCGTCAGCGTGATGAGCAAGATTGATAAGAGCAAACGCTTCATCTTACTTTTCCTTGCGGCGCGGTTGTGGCGCTTCAGGCGCCAGCTCACCCTGGCTGGGCGCCGCCGGCTTGCCCGCAACGAACTTCGCACTCAGGGATTCAAGCAGCCAGAAGAACAGCGGCGCAAAGAAGATCGCGACCCCGCTTGAGGCCAGAATCCCGCCGATGACTCCGGTGCCGATAGCCTGCAGGCTGTTGGCACCGGGACCGTAGGCCAGCGCGAGTGGCACGCAGCCCAGACCGAAGGCGAGCGAGGTCATTACGATTGCGCGAAAGCGCAGGCCCGCAGCCTCGATCGCCGCTTCGCGCGGCGGCATTCCGGCGCGTACACGCTCTAATGCAAACTCGCAGATCAGGATGGCATTCTTGGCGGACAGCCCCACGAGCGTAACCAGTCCCACCTGGAAGTAGACGTCGTTGTCGAGCCCGCGTATCCAGGTGAGCAGCAGCGCGCCGAGTATCGCAAAGGGTACAGTTAGCACCACCGCCACAGGCACGGTCCATTTCTCGAACTGCCCGGCGAGCAGCAGGAAAACGACGACCAGGCCGGCGACGAAAGCGATCGCGGAGGTGCCGCCCGATTCCTGCTCCATCTGTGCCTGGCCTGCCCAGGCATAGGAGAAATCGCCCGGCAGTGTTTCCCTGGCGACGGCCTCCATCGCCGCGAGGGCCTGGCCCGAGCTGTAGCCTGTGGCCGGCTCGCCGGTGATCTTCACTGCGGGGAAGCCGTTAAAGCGCTCCATCAATTTCGGCGCGGATATGTAGCGGACCGTGATGAGAGCCGACAAAGGCACCATGGCGCCGCTCTTCGAACGCACGAAAACCTTGTTGAAATCCTCCGGATTGACGCGGTAATTGGCTTCGGCCTGCACCACCACCCACCATACGCGGCTGAACTGGCTGAACTGTCCGGCGACGCTGGAGCCGAAGAAGCCCTGCATTGTCTGGAACGCGTCCTGCACCGGCACGCCGAGGACTTCAGCCTTGTTGCGGTCGAGGTCGACGAACAGCTGTTGGGTCGCGCCGCGGAAGGTGGTGGTCAGGTTGGCGAGCTCCGGTCGCTTGCGCGCTGCGGCGAGGAATGCTTCCACCGACGTGCTGGTGGCGCGCACGTCGCCCGAGCCGCGGTTCTGCATGTAGAACTCGAAGCCGCCGGTCGTACCGAGGCCGGGTATCGACGGGGGGTTCACCGCAACGACGAAGCCCTCCTTGAGTTCCGCGAACTGGCGATTGAGCCGCGGCAGCACTTTGAAGCTGAGCAAGGAAGGGTCCGTGCGCTCGTCGAAGGGCTTCAGTGAGGGGAAGAAAATCGCGGCGTTGTTGCGGTAGGTACCGTCTATCATGCTGTAGCCGTTGACCACCGCCACATCCTGCACTGCGGGCTCGCTCGCGAGTATCTTTTCCACCTTCTCCACCAGCGCCCCGACGTAGCCCTGGCTGGCGGTGTCGGGCGCCTCAACGACGATGAAGAAATAGCCCTGGTCTTCGTCGGGCACGAAGCTGCTTGGAAGGATGCTGAACATGACGATGATGCCGGCGATCACGCCGGCGAAGGCCAGCAGCGCGATCGGCCAGCCCTGAATGAGACGCGCGACGCCGGAGACGTAGCCCCGGGTAAGGCGGTTAAAGCCGTTCTCGAACCAGCGGAAGAAGCCTTTCTTCTCGCCGTGGTGGGCCCTGATGATGATGGCGGCCAGCGCCGGCGACAGGGTCAGTGCCATCAGCCCCGAAATCACCACCGAGATGGCGATGGTGATCGCAAATTGCTGGTAGAGCGTGCCGGTGATCCCGCCGAGGAAAGCCACCGGCAGGAACACCGCCACTAGCACCAGCACAATCGAGATCAGCGCGCCGGCGATCTCGCTCATTGCCCGCTTGGAGGCCTCCAGCGCCGACAGGCCGTGCTTGGTCATATTGACCTCAACGTTCTCTACCACCACGATGGCATCGTCCACCACCAGGCCGATGGCGAGGATCATGCCGAACATGGTCAGCATGTTGATCGAGAAGCCGAACAGGTGCATGCCGATGAAGGTACCGATGATAGACACCGGCACCGCAAGGATAGGGATGATGGTCGTGCGCAGCGACTGCAGGAACAGGAACACCACCGCGATCACCAGTACCACGGCCTCGATGAAGGTGTGCAATACCTTTTCGATCGAGTTGATCGTGAACAGGCTGGTATCGAGGGTGATCTTGTAGTCGAGGCCGGTGGGAAACTGCTTTTTCAGTTCCTCGAGCCGGGCGCGTACGGCGGTGGCGGTCGCTACCGCATTGGCGCCGGGCTGCTGATAGATGCCGATGGTGGTCGCGGCCTTGGCATTTACCCGGCTGGCGATTGAGTAGTCGCGCTTGGCGAGCTCGACGCGGCCGATGTCCCTGACGCGCACGATCGCCGTGCCTTCCTTGGCCGTGCGGACGATGATATTTTCGAACTCCTCCGGCTTGGTCAGCATGCCCTGCGCCGTGACGACGAAGGTCTGCAGAGTCCCCTTGGGCGAGGGCTCCGCGCCCATCTGGCCGATCCCGAAGGTCTGGTTCTGGCTCTGGATCGAAGCCGTCACATCCTGCACCGTGATGCCCAGTTGCGCCATCCGGTCGGGCCGCAGCCAGACCCGCATGGCGATATCGGGCAAACCGAATATCAGCGAGCGGTTGGCGCCGCGAACGCGCTTGAGTTCTTCCAGTACGTACAGGTTAGTGTAGTTGTCGATGTAGGTGGCGTCATAGCGGTCGTCGGGCGAGGAGATCGACACGATCATCATCAGGCTGGAGGATTGCTTCTCCACCGTCACACCCTGCTGCGACACCGCCTGGGGAATGAGTGGCAGCGCCTGGCTGACGCGGTTCTGCACATTCACCTGGTCGATGTCGGGATCGCTTCCCGGCTTGAATATGACGTTGATGATGACATTGCCGCTCGAGGAGCTGACCGAGTTGTAGTACAGCAGATTTTCGACGCCGTTGATCTGCGTCTCGATGGGCGCGGCGACCGTATTGGCGATCACCTCGGCGGTCGCGCCCGGATAACGCGCTTCCACCGTTATTTGCGGCGGCGCCATTTCCGGGTACTGCTCGATCGGGGCGACGAACATCGCGACCGCACCGCCGAGCACGATCAGGATTGAGATGACCGCCGAGAGGATCGGCCGGTCGATGAAGAAATGCGTGAACACGCGCCCCCCGTTTACTTCTTGGCCGGCTCGCCCGCGGCGGCCGTCGCCGCGCCGGGCTCGCGTATCCTGACCGGCTGGCCCGACGCGACCTTTAGCACACCCTCGACCACCACGCGGTCTCCCTTGTTCAGACCGGCCATGACCACGATGTCCTTGTCGCCCTGGTAGTCACCAACCACGATCGGGCGCACCTCTGCCGTGCCGTCCGGCTTGACCACGTATACGAGGTGGCCGTTCGGGCCTTGTTGCACGGCCAGCTGCGGAATCACAATGGCGTTCGGGCGCACCCCACCGCCCAGGATGGCAGTGACGAACATGCCGGGCTGCAGGTCCTTCTTCGGGTTGGCAATCACGGCGCGTATCATGAATGACGCGGTGTCCTGACTGAACGACGGATCCGCGAAGTTGATCTTGCCGGTGTGGGGGTAGGGCTTGCCGTCCGACAGGATGATATTGATCGTGTAATTCTGGTTCGATGGTGGCACGGCCATTCCTTTGTCCATCAGTTCGCGCCACTTTGCGAGCTGGTTCTGTGACACGCTGAACGTCACCCAGATCGGGTCGACCGCCGCAACGTAGGTCAGTTTGGCGCTTTCCGCTGTCGAGTTGATGTAGGCACCCTGTCGCTGCAGTGACCGGCCGGCGAGTCCGGTCACCGGCGAGCGGATCGAGGTGTAACCGAGATTCAGCTCGGCCTCCTTCATCTTCGCCTCGGCGGAATACACGGCGGCGGACGCGGACTCGAATTCGCCGGTCGACCTGTCCAGATCGGCGAGCGATAGCGCGTTCTGTTCGACCAGCGGCTTGACCCGGCCGAGATTCGCGCGCGCCGTGGTCAGGCGCGCCTGCTGCGCCGCAAGCTCGCCCTTGGCGGCGGCCAGCTGCGCCTCGTACGGCTTGGGATCGATTTGAAAAAGAAGCTGGCCCTGCTTGACCAGCTTGCCCTCCTCGTAGGCGATGCGGTCGAGAAAGCCCGACACGCGCGCCACGATGTCCACCTGCCGCGAGCTCTCGGTCTGCGCGACGAATGTCGGTGCAAACGGCACCGTTTGCGGTTTGACGGTAACGATCGTCACTTCAGGCGCGGGCCGCTGCGTCTGGGCCGACTCACGCGAACAGGCAACGAAGGTGATGCCAACCATGACAACCACTGGGGCAATAAGCTTCATCATGCTGGGACTCCGAGCGCGAACGTGACCGGTATGAATATGAACAGCCAGTTAATGGAAGGCTTGATTCGCATCGCAATTTCCTTCTTCTTTTCGGGGACGCAAGAAATTATATTTCACGACAGAACGAAACTCGTCGATGGCCACATCGCCTTCGCACCGCTGTGAGGCACAAATTTAACGCAGCTGGAACCATGTGTTCCGCAACGCATCTCCCGTATGCGTCTATTGCAGATTGCGATTGGCCGCACCTTCTTTGAACGCTCGGAACTCATCGCAGGAAGTCCCGCAAAGAGCAGGTCCATCAGTTCATAGACGGGCGTACTTCATACTCCTCCTTGAGTTCCTTGTTGTACTTCAAGACCTTGATCTCACCGAAGTCCTTGCTGAACAGCGGATAGCCCTTTTCGGCCCAGTCTGCGATGCCGCCTTTGACGAGGTAGACGTTCTTGTAGCCGTAGCGGTAGAGGAAGGAAGTGAAATACGTGGCCCGGTGCTGGGTGCGGCAGAAGACCCAGATCTCGGTATTCGGGTCAGGCCAGGTCTTTGGCACAAGATAAGGGTGACCGGAACTGATGTTGTTTGATCCGTCGAGGTGTCCGGCATAAAACTCTGCGTACGAGCGGATGTCGAGAATGATGGCCTTGCTCTTCTTAGCCTGGACCTCCTGCCACTTCTTGTAGAGATCGTCAACAGAAGCGACGCGGTCCTTCGGAATAAGTGCCGATAGTTCTGCAAAGACCTTCTTCTCTTCGTCCGCAGGTGCCGCGAGGGTAATCGTGGGAATAAACAGAATCGTGACAGCGGCGAGACTCCACAGCCATGTTGAGTTCATCGTTGCTTCCTCCTTTCAAGTTAAGGCATTAACGATACGTAACTTCAAGTAGCCTAACGCAAAAGTCATTGATGCAAATCAAACCATCATATTTCGCGTCGTTCACTCCTTGTCGCCGCCATGCTCCTGTTCCTGCTTGCGGGCCTCGTCGTCGGACATGCTGGTCTCCTTACCGTGACCGGCGAACCACGGACGCACCGCCTTGGTCTGCCAGTTGAACCAGATGGTCAGCACCCTGAATAAAAACGTCACGCCGATGGCGATGAGCGCGGACTGCGGGGCCGACAACCGCGTTCCGAGGATCAGGCCCACAAACAGGACGCTGCCGAACACAGCCGCCAGAACATAGAACTGGCCGGGTTTCAGCATCAGCGGCTCGACGCGCACGATGATGTCGCGCAGCAGCCCGCCGCCGACGGCATTGATGGTCCCGACCATGATGGCGGCCGGGAGGCTCATGCTCGCGGCCAGCGCCTTCTGCACGCCAACCACGGCGTACGCGCCGAGCCCCAAGGCATCGATATAGGCGATGGGTTTCTGGAAGCGCTCGATGAACCCGCCGATCGCCATGCCCACGAAACTGGCCAGCAGGACAGCGACCAAATAGCGGCCGTCGGCGACGATTGCCGGCGGACCCTGCTGGATGAACAGGCCGTCGCGGATCAGCGCGCCGCCGACACCGGTCACGAACGCCATGATGAACAGGCCGACGAAATCGTAGCCGCGGCGAATCGCCGCCAGCGCCCCGGTGAGCGCGAAGAAAAACACCGCGCCCAGGTCGAAGATCACCGGGAGCTCGAACATCCCCCGCAGCGGATGCGCCTCCAGCAGGAGGTCGTGCCACAGCGCTTTGATCCAGTCGATATCCATCGGTCGGTGGATGAACCTGTAGTACTCTCGCCAGCCGCCGGCCGCGGCGGTCGGGCCCGGTCATTCAGCTGGCTTCTGGCGACGCCCGGAATGCCGGACAGCACGCGGGCGTCTCGTCACCGGCCGCCATGCAATCCGGTGTCCCGGAACCGTGGTGTTCGTGGAGGGCGGAAATACCACCCGCTCGCCATTACGCGGTACGCCGATCCGGGCAGGTTCCCGGCATCCTGCCCGGTTCGCGGCTAGAAGTTGTACTTGGCCGAGAACTGGATACGGGTGTCGCTGCCGGTGTCGCCATTGTTGTTTTCGCGCTCGCCCCACAGCAGCTCCCCGCCGACCAGTATGTTCTTCGCCGGATAGTGCAGCAGGTTCGCCGACATATACTGGCCCTTGCTGTATGCGTTTGCCAGTTGTCCGCCGGAATTGTCTTGCGACGTTTCACTGTAGCCGACCGAACTGCTCCACTTGGCATCCCAGTAGTGGTCGTAATACAGGAGCACTCCGAGGATCGGCAACGCTTCGGCGTTACCGTTACCGTCGGGCGCCAGATCATTGCCACCATCGTTGAAGTAGTTCGCGATACCATGGCCGTAGGCGACCTGCATCAGCAAATTGTCCTTCCCCACGGTATGGATGGCGCTGCTCATGTTGATGCCCCAGCCGGTCTCGTGGCCCGACACGCTTTGGTCGGGTGTATCGAAACCGAGCCAACGCAGAATGCCGGCGGCCTGGACGTGGCCCCAGCCCCCATCCATGCGGAGCTGACCAGTCACGTCCGGATACCTGTTCCAGCTATTTACCGCGAGCGTGGGATCGATCACGGTAGCTTGCCCGGCGTCAATGGCCGAGCCCGGAGCCTCAAGCGCGACCGCGGCCTTCATCCCGTCCTGCTTCAAGAACGTCCAGCGCCCCTGGATATTGCGGAAGAAGATCATGCCGGTCGGCCCCCAGTAGTCGATGGTGTTGGGGAACACGTCTCCGTCCATGAACAGGCTGTTGGTCTGCCCCGCCAGGAATTGGCCGATCTCGCCGTAGGCATGGCGCAACCGGATCGTGGTTTTGCCTGCATCCGGACCGACGCCGAACATGTCGAACTCGAACTTCGTCTTGAGTTCGCCCAGCTCGGTGGGGATAAAGCCGTTAAAGCCCAAACGGGACTGGCGAATGCTGAAGACGGTTTCGCCATCCTCGCCGCAACCCGGATCGCCCGGGCAGTTCACCGGTATCCTGGAAGGACGCAGCGTGGAGTTCCAGGAGGGATCCATACGATCGAAGTCGTAGATGGCGTCCGTCTGGATAAACCCGTAGATCTCCAAGCCCGCCTTGTCCCCGGGCGCGGCCTGGACTGTCGCGGCAGCGCCGATGACTGCCAGCGCTGCGGTGCTGACCGCCAGGATTCGGGGTATGTATCTGGTCGTTTTCATAGAGTTTCTCCTGTCAGAAAAATTATCGGTTGTGCAGGGACGGCACTTCGCCCGGCACTCACTTGCCGGAACCAAACAGGTTCAGGCCGAGCTGCTCGACGATCTGGTTGATGGCCTTGGCGGAACGGACGCTGTTGCCGGCATCGTTCACGCGCGGCGAAAAGGCGACGATCGCCATCTCGCCGGGCACAATGGCGACAATGCCGCCGCCGACACCGGTCTTGGCCGGCAGGCCGGTGGTATAGGCCCAGTCGCCGGATTCGTTGTAGAAGCCGGCCATCATCATGATCGCCAGCACCTTGGGCACGTACTTGGCATCCAACACCCGCTTGCCGGTCACCGGGTTGACACCACCGTTGGCCAGGGTCGCACCCATGATCCCGAGCTGCTTGGCGGTCACGCCGATCGAGCACTGCTTGGTGTAGACGTCCACCGCTTCCATCGGATCGGAATAGATCCGCTCAGAGGCCGCGAGGATGTAGCCGTGCGCGCGATTGCGCTGGTTGGTGGCGGCCTCGGACTTGTAAACGCTGTCGATCACCGTCAGCTTGGCGCCCGACAGCTCATCGAAGAAGCCGAGGATCTTGTTGAAGCGCTCGTCGGCGTTCGTGGCCTGCACCATGCTCACCGAGGCGATCGCGCCGGAGTTGACCAGCGGGTTCACCGAGACCTGCGGGATGATCTGGGTCGCGAGGATCGAGTTGAACTTCTGCCCCGTCGGTTCGACGCCAATTTTTTCCTTGATCGCGTCGGCGCCCTGCTCCTGCATGACCAGCGCCGCGGTGAATGGCTTGGACACCGACTGGATCGAGAACGCATAGTCCACGTCGCCGGCCGTGTACACCTTGCCCTTGGCGGTGACAATCACGACACCGAACAGCTCCGAGGGAACCTTCGCCAGCTCGGGAATGTAATCGGCGTTCTTGCCGCTCTGGTCGTCCTTGAACTTGTCGTACGCCGCCTTCACGACCGATTGCAGATCCTTGGGCATCGGGCCGCGCGCGTGAGCCGCGCCGATACCGAACACCAGCGCGATGACCACGACGCCCACCGTCCGGCCGAACCCGCGCCCGACACGCGACCGGGTTTGTGGCGTTGCGCCGCACTGACTGATTGCTGTGTTCATAAACTACTCCTCCAAGTTGACATTGAAATCAGGAACAACTCCCGAACCGCCGTACCGATTCATCCGAACTGCACCCGCATCATCACCAGAAATCCGCCCCACATGGTGAGCAGAATATTGGCCAAGGCATACGGCACGGTGTAGCCGAGCACCGGCGTCTGGCTGCCGGCCTTTTCCTGCACAGCGACCAGCGCCGGAGTCAGAGTCTGGGTGCCGGCGATGGCGCCGATCAGCATTATCGGCGACATGCGCAGCACGTAATGTCCGAAACCGAAGGCGATGAACAGCGGCACCAGCGTCACCACCACCCCGCCGAGCAGCAGCCGCGCACCGGACTCGCGCACCGCGTCGATAAATACCGGTCCGGCATGCAGGCCGATCACAGCCACGAACCCGGCCAGGCCGAGCTGGGTCATCAGGTTGATCGAGGCATCCGGGATCTTTCCGACTATGGGTTTCACCGAGTACAGCCAGCCGAAAAACAGACCGGCCACCAGCACGCCGACGCTGGTCGACAGCGACAGCTTCAACGCGCCCACCATGAGGTACGGTAGACCGATATACGCGCCAATGACGATGGCGAGGGCGACCAGCATGAGGTTGGTGGTGGTCGTCGGTATTTCGATTTGGCCGATTTCCCGCGCGGCGCGCGCGACTGTCGGCTGCGGCCCGATCAGCTCGATGACGTCGCCGCGATCCAGAACCGTGGCCGGCGACACCGGAATGTCCTGACTGCCGCGCGTCACCTTGCGCACCCCGACGCCGCGCGCCGGCGGCCAGCTGACCAACTCGCCGAAGCTGCGTTGGGTGATTTCGCGGTTGGTGACGATGACCCGCGCAATCTCGACCGGGAAATCGAGCAACTCGGGGTCGTGGAGCTCGGCACCGATGCGCGGCCCGTACTCGAGCACCATTTCGCTGCGGCCATGCAGGCTGACGACGTCGCCGCGCTCGATGCGCGTGTCCGGATCGACGCTGATGATCCGCTCGCCGCGGCGCAGGCGCTCGACGAACATGCGGCCATCCGGCCGGATCACCTCCAACTCGGCGGCGCGCTTGCCGATGTATTCGGGGGCGTCGACGCGATGTGCTCGGAATGCGAACTGTTGATAGGCCGAGGTGACGTTCGGGGCAATCCGCTTGATGCCGAGTCTGGCTTCGAGTGCCGCGGCCTCCTTCTTGAGATCGATGCGCAGCAGGCGTGGTACCAGGGAGGTCAGGAAAACGATGGGGGCAACCACACCGAATACGTAAGTCAGCGCGTCGGCCACGGCGATATGGCTGACCAGCGTCTGCCGTTCGGCCTCGGTCATGGACGACGGCAGCACCATGATCACCTCGGTGGCGGTGCCGATGGCGGCCGACTGGGTCAGGCCGCCCGACAGCAGCCCGGCGGACATGCCGAGATCCAGGCCGAGCAGCCGCGCCATCGCGTACGCGATGCCGAGCGCGGCGATGCAATGCACGAGGGTGAAGGCCAGCGCCCGCAATCCATCACCCTTCAGGGAACGGAAGAACTGCGGACCGACCGAGTAGCCGGTGCCAAACAGGAACAGCATGAACAGCACCGACTTGACCTGACCCGGGACCTCCACGTGCGCCTGGCCGATCAGCAGCGCCGCCACCAGCGAGCCGGTGACGCCGCCGAGGCTGAAGCCGGCGATCTTGCGGGAACCGATCCAGTACCCGAGGCCGATCGCCAGAAACAACGCCAGCTCCGGATTGCTGCGCAGACCCGCCAGAAACCAATCGATCATAGTTTCTCAATTCCCCAGTTCCTCTGTTAATCGTCGCCCGCCATACCGCCGTCGAACGACGCCTTCCGGATTCGGGCCCGGGAAAACATTCCGGGCCGCTCAGCCGGGCTCTCGGTTCAATACTTCACAAACATCTCCTG
>NZ_JBAVEJ010000138.1:0-2207 GCF_049587675.1 Sulfuricaulis sp.
CCGGAATGGCGGGCAATTGCCAACTTATCGGTAACCTCCTGAGCAATGCCCGCGGTGGATCCGCTAAAACATCGGCAACGGCATTTCCCCGTTCATCCGCCGACATTTCGTTCAGGGCCTTGTCAAACTCTGGCCGCACTTCCTCCCAGAGATGGTACAGGAGCGAACTCCGGGGCGGCGGCGTCACTTCCCGCGCTCCGTTCTTCTCGCTCACGGCCACGTGGCCCAGGAGATGCAGCCGGTCGATCGCGCGCGTCGCGGCGACATACAATACGCGCCCATCCTCGTAACGGCTCTTGGTGTCATCGAATTGCCTGAGAAAACTGAAAATCGGTTCGGCGTCCTTTCCGCTCTCCCGGATCGGCGCGAGCAAGAGATCGATCGCACGTGTACGCAGGTTCGGTCGCTCAGCCCAGGCGAGCAACGGAGATTCGCTGTGTCGCGGTATTCGTCCAAGTCCTGGGACAATCACCGTGTGGAACTGAAGCCCCTTGGCCTTGTGGATGGTCATGAGCTGAAGCTGCTCCGTTGCCTCGACATCGGGCAGGGCAAACAGCTTCTCTACCCGCTCCGCCAGCACGTCGAGCTCTACGAGATCGCCGGCCACCTCAAGCTCCTCGAGCAGATCGAGATAGGCCAGTGCATCCGCAAGATCCGTCGCATCAGCCGCACAGGCCGGCCCGCCTAGCGCGATCCATGCCCCTTCGACGAGCCGACGCAGGGGCTTGCGCCGGCGGCGAGCGAAGCAATCCGCCATCACGACCCGAACGCGCTCGAGCCGTGCCTGTCCGTCCGCGCCCAGGCGTGCGAGACGCCCAGTGTCCTGCATCAACTCCCATAGCACCGCCTTCTGATCATCACCTGCCAGCGTCTCCAGGTCGACAAGCGTGAGGCCGCACCAGGGGGCACGCAGCACCGCGAGCCACGAAAGCCGGTCGCCCGGGTGGACCAGCGCGCGCGTCAGCGCCAACAGATCCTGCACGATGCTGCGGTGCCCCAACGCCTCGATCTCGACCGCGCGAAAACGCAAGCCCGCGCGCCGCAACCGCGGCGCAATCTTGAAGAGATGCGCACGCGCGCGCACGAGAATGGCGATGGTTTTCTGCGATGGGTCCGCCATCGCCTGCTTTACCAGGGCCACCGCTTGCTCTGCCTCCTTCTCGTCATCTCGCCCCAGCATTGGATGCAGCACCACCGCCGGTTCCGCGCGAGCCGGATCATAGGCCTCCGCGGGCGAATAGGTGACCGCTCCCGCAGCCACGTCTTCCTGCGCCGGAAATGCCCGCGCGAACGCCCGGTTCACCCATTCCACGATCCCTTCCTGGGAACGGAAGTTCACCTTGAGGTTGAGCGGCTCAAGCCGGACATTCCCGATGCCCTGGTGCCAGACACGCAGGAACAGACCAACCTCCGCCTGGCGGAAGCGGTAAATGGACTGCATCGGATCACCCACGACGAACAGACTGCGCCCGTCTCCGGGTGTCCAGCCCGCAGTGAGCAGATCCAGAAGCTCGTATTGGCTGAGCGAAGTATCCTGGAACTCGTCGACCAACACATGCTGGATCCGGTAATCAAGCGTGAGGGCGAGATCCGTCGGTTCGTCGCGGGTTCCCAGGGAGCGCAACGCGCTCCAGGACACTTGTGTGAAATCCACCTCTCCGCGATTCTGGAACACCACCCAAAGTTCCGCGACCGCCAGCGGCAGCAGTTGGTAAAGTGCCTCCACCACTTCCCACTGGCTATCGTCGTACCGGGGTGGCGGTAAATCGGGCAACGCGGCCAGGCGTTCCACCAATCCGGTACAGTCGCCAAGCTTGCTGACCAGGATCTCGAACCGCTCTTTAGCTTCCTTGCAGCGCGCTTTTTCCGTCGCGTTCGGCGCCGTGCTCGGGGCCGGAAAACCGGTTTTCGCATTGACCGTCTTGCGCCATTCGCCTTTCGATGTGAGAAGCAGCGACCCGAGCCCGCGCCACTTGGCAAGATCATCCGTTATCGTTCCCGGAAGTTCCGTCATGTCGAGGCAGGCCAGAATCTCCGATGGCGTGCCGGCGACCCGCAGGTTCTCCGCGGCGAAGCGTGCGAGCGCGAGCAGTTCCGGCACCTCGACCGTTGGCATCGCCAAGCGCAGAGCGGCGAGCGCATCCTCGATGACATGCGCGAGCGCGGCCTCGAGATTCTCCCGCGACGGCGGTTGTTCGCCACTCCCA
>NZ_JBAVEJ010000139.1:0-4016 GCF_049587675.1 Sulfuricaulis sp.
CGCCCGAGGCATCCAATCCGTTGATTCCGTTCGCCACCACCAGAATGTATTTCAGGTCCGGATCATGGGCGACGAGGAACAGGGTGGATTCCTCGAAATAATTCACGTTGGCGAAGTACAGCTGGCCGTCGAACCGTATCGCTGTCACTTGCGGGTGAAGCTTGGGCAGGTTGAATCGCTCGGCGTTCCGCAGCATGCCGTCCTTGTCGAGACCCAGCAGGACGATGCGCGGTTTCATGGTGCGGAAGAGAAACAGTATCAGGGACAGGGTAATGCCCGTGAGAATGCCGTTCTGAATGTTCGGGGCAAACGCCAGGGTGGCGAAGAACGTGATCACGGCGGCGATGCCGTCCGGCTTGCCCGCGATCCAGGACTCCTTGATGGTTTTGATATTAATGAGGCCGATGACTGCCATCATGATGATGGCCGCCAGCACCGGCTTGGGCAGGTGGTGCAGCAGCGGCGTGAAGAACAGCAGGGTAAGCAGCACCGCGAGCGCCGTGAAGATGGACGACATGCCGGTTTTGGCGCCGGAGGCGAGGTTCAGCGCCGAGCGGGAAAATGAACCGCTGACGGGCATGGCGTGACTGAACGCTGCCGCGACTTTCGCCAGGCCCTGTCCAATGAGTTCCTGGTTTTCGTTCCATTGGGTGCGGGTCTTGATGGCGATGATCTTGGCGCTCGACATGGCCTCCATGAAGCTGATAAGGGCGATCACGAAAGCCGTCGGCAGCATGTGTATGCTGGCTTTCCAGTCTATCGGCGGAATGCTGAGGCCGGGGAGACCCTGCGGGATGACGCCGACGATGCGGCCGCCGAGCCCCTCGAAATCGATGGCGTAACTGATGAAGGTGGTCAGGACGACGACAATCAGCACGCCGGGGAGTTTTGGCGCGAATCTTTTGAGCAGCGCCATCAGCGCGAGCGAGCCCATGCCGAAGAGCAGG
Source organism: Sulfuricaulis sp. (assembly GCF_049587675.1). Taxonomy (GTDB): domain Bacteria; phylum Pseudomonadota; class Gammaproteobacteria; order Acidiferrobacterales; family Sulfurifustaceae; genus Sulfuricaulis. The sequence goes on from NZ_JBAVEJ010000139.1 coordinate 948, forward strand.
GACTCGAGGTGCATGGCGTCGATGTTTTCGATGACGTGCAGAATATCGGTCATGAAATGCTGGGTGTTTTTCAGCGACAATCCGAGCATCGGCGGAAGCTGCGATAAACCGATGATAATGGCGGCGGCGTTGATGAAGCCTCGTAGGACCGGATAGGACAGAAAATTGAGCAGCACGCCCATGCGCGCCAGCCCCAGGCCGATCTGGACCAGACCGGACAGGAGCGCCATCAGGATGACAAAGGCATAAAACTGCTGCGTTCCGTAAGCAGCGAGCGGCATGATGCTGGCCGCGGTGAGCAGCGACGTCATGGCCACCGGCCCGGTAGACAACAGCAGCGATGAACCGAAGAGTGCGCCGACGATGACGGGTATGAGTGTCGCGTACAGTCCGTAATAGGCGGGTACCCCGGACAATTGCGCGTAGGCGAGGGACTGCGGGATGGCGACCAGTGCCACCGTCAATCCCGCGATCAGGTCGCTTTTCAGCGTATGCCGGTTGACCTGCGGCCACCAGCGCAGAAACGGAAAAAGGCGCTGCCAGACGGTATTGCGATTAGAAACGGCAAGCTGATTCATGGCGGAATTTAATTAGGTTCGTTGCCGGAATAGTTCAATTCGCGATTATTTCGGTGACATCACCGGACACACAATATTGAGTGGACAATCCGCTTCGTGATTGTTGCCGAGCATTTTCCAGACGTGATCTAGCGCCTGATCCTCGGTACGGAAGAAACGCTCCGACCCCACCTTCTCGTATAGTCCAGTGCGCATGAAAACATCCAGAACCTGTTTCTTCAGACCGGTGAACAGCAGCTGGATGCCAGCCTTGTCGAGGCGTTCCGCGAGGTGTGACAGCATCTCCTCGCCGGTGGCATCGATCTGGTTGATCCCTTCGCCGATGACGATCACGTATTTCAGGTCGGGTTTGGAGGCGATGCGCTCCTGAACCCTGTCTTCGAAGTAGCTGGTGTTGGCAAAGTATAATGAGCCGTCGAAACGGATGACTGCTATGTTCTCGCAGGGTTTCAGACCGAACATCTCGGCATCGCGCAGCGTGCCGTCGGCGTGGCGCGCCAGCACCGCGATGCGCGGCTGCATGGTGCGGTAAAGATACATGATCAGGGCCAGGCCGGCGCCGATCAGAATACCCTTGTCCAGATGCGGGGCGAAGGCCAGTGTCAGCAGGAAGCTGACGACGGCCACGATGCCGTCCTGCCTCTGGACCAGCCACGCGTGCTTGATGGCCTTGACGTTGATTAGTCCCACGACCGCCATCATGATCACCGCGGCGAGCGTGGCTTGCGGCAGGTGGTAGAGCAACGGCGTCAGCCACAGCAGCGTCACTACCACGATTACGCTGGTCACCACGGAGGAGAAACCGGTGATCGCGCCGGCACCGATGTTCACCGCCGAGCGCGAGAACGAACCCGAAGTGGGATAGCTCAGCGACAGGCTGCCGACGATATTGCCGATGCCCTGACCGACCAGTTCCTGGTTGGCGTCGAGTTTCTGGCGGGTGCGGGTGGCCATGGCCTTGGCGATCGATATCGCTTCCATGAAGCCGATGAGCGAGATGGTGATTCCCGCGGAGAGCAGCTGCAATATAACGTTGACGTCAAACTTTGGCAGCGCCAGGGTTGGCAGACCCTTGGGAACGTTGGCGACCACGTTGCCGCCGCCGTTCATGACAAGTTTCTCGCCGTCCACGCTGCGTATGCGCCATAGGCGCCCATCGCTTTCGGTGCCTTCCGGCAAGTGGCCATGCAGGTAGAACTTGCCGGTTGCACCATCGGGCTGCGGGACATGGTCGAAACGGGTCTTCTTGATTTCCTCGATGTCGGCTTTGACGGTCTTGATGCGGCGTTCGCGCTTCAGTTTGAGGGTGTCAAACAAGTGCTGGGCGAGCAGGGTTCGCGAGTCGTCGGTGCCAAACTGTTTATGCGCCTCCTGGTAGGTCTTTTCCGCGTCAGCAATCGCCTTGTCGAGTTCCGGAATCTCGCGCTTGAGGGTGAGCTCATCGCGCACCACTTCCTGCACGGATTTGTTCCCGATCTGGCTGAGCTCCACCGTCTCCAGATGCTCGAAGTGGATAAGCCAGGAAAGAGTAGTGGTGATAGCTACGGCGATGAGCACGTTGGGGATGCGCGGATTGAGGCGCCGTAGCAGGATCATGATGGCGAAGGCGCCCACAGCAATGAAGAACGTGGGCCAATGGAGCTGCGTGGGGACAGCGGCAACGGTGTTCCACACAGTTTCGTAATGGTGTTCGGCCTTGTCGGCGCGCACGCCGAATATCTTGTCGAGCTGCGAGGTGGCGATGATGATCGCGGCGGCGTTGGTAAAGCCGATGATCACCGGATGCGACAGGAAGTTCACCACCACGCCGAGCCGTAGCAGCCCGAGGCCGAGCTGAAACAGTCCGACGATCAGCGACAGGGTGATGGCATAAGCCACGTAACCCGGGCTGCCGCTGGCCGCGATGGGTTCGAGTGCCGCGGCGGTCAGCAGTGAAACCACCGCCACCGGTCCGGTCGCAAGTTGACGCGAGGAGCCGAACAGCGCTGCCACCATCGGTGGCAGGAAGGCGGCGTACAGGCCATAGTAGGCTGGCAGACCGGCAAGCTGGGCGTAGGCCATGGACTGCGGGACCAGCACCAGCGCCACGGTGATCCCGGCGATGATATCGGCGCGCAGGATTTTGCCGTCGCGTAGTTCACCCATCCAGTTCAAAAAAGGAAACAGGAGACGTAGCCGCCCGTTGGTCAAAGCACGGCTTGGTACACTGGCCATGAATGGTTATCCGGTGTGAGTATATTTTTGTGCAGCACTGAAGCGGTCAAATTCTGCCCCCCTGCCGACGGACGGATTATAGGTGGTCGCGCTCCGCTTTATAAGCCGAGAACGGAACGCAGACTGCCTTAACGGTTCAGAATGATTTCAAGTACATACTTGCCGCGCGCGGCCTATTTGACGAGAGTGACCGGCACATTTACCAAGTGCAGGACCTTGGTGGCCACGGAACCGAGCAGCAGGCCTTCGAGGGCACCCCGGCCATGGCTGCCCATGA
>NZ_JBAVEJ010000140.1:0-8717 GCF_049587675.1 Sulfuricaulis sp.
ACTCAAGGCGGCCGCGGCACTCGGGCCGATGATCCGCGCCGTGGTGTCGCGAGGCGGCCGCCCCGATCTGGCGCTCGACGATCTCCCGCGCGTGCAGGCGCCGACGCTGCTGATCGTGGGCGGGGACGATGACGTGGTGATCGAGCTCAACCGCCTGGCGTATCATGAGCTGCGCGCCGAAAAGGAATTGCTGATCATCCCCGGTGCCACCCACCTGTTCGAAGAACCCGGAACGCTCGAACAGGTCGCCACCGCCGCGGCCCACTGGTTCGCGAGGCATCTGGCCGGAAAGCGAACTGAACCATGAAGCCGCTGTCCAGGCGTGAATCGGTTCTGGATCAGGAGACCAAGATTGCGCGGCTGCGGCAGCCGCAAACCTATCCGGAGAAGCCGGCTCGCGTCGAAGCGGTGGAAACCCACATGTCATGGGTTTTTCTGACCCCGCACCACGCCTTCAAGCTCAAAAAACCGGTGCGCTACGATTATCTGGATTTCAGCACGCTCGCGGCGCGGAAGAAAAGTTGCGAAGAGGAAATGAGGCTGAACCAGCGTCTCGCGCCGGGCGTGTATCGGGGGCTGGTGGCGCTCACGATGAACGCCCGGGGAGAGATGCAGATCGAAGGGCAGGGCGAGGTGGTTGACTGGCTCGTGAAAATGCGCCGGTTGCCGGCGGAGCGGATGCTGGATTACCTGATCCGGCATCAGGCGCTTGAGCCTGTGGAGCTGCATACGGTGGCGGAAAGGCTTGCCTATTTTTACCGGGAGCGTACTCCCCAGAAAATCAGCGGCGAAGAATACCGCAGGCAGTATGAACATAATCTTCGCGCGAATCACGAAGCGCTTGCCAATCCGCTATTCGAATTGCCCGCGGCGCTTGTCGAATCTGTGCACGGCGCGCAATGGAAATTCCTGCGAAGCGCCCCGGAGCTGTTCGACCGCCGCGCGGCGGAAGGAAGGATCGTCGAGGGGCACGGCGATCTGCGTCCGGAACATGTCTGCATGGAATCTCCGCCGGTAATCTTCGACTGTCTGGAATTCAACCGCTCCTTCCGTATTATCGATGCGGCGGATGAACTAGCGTTTCTCTCCATGGAGTGTGAACGCCTGGGCGCGTCGCAGGTCGAGCAGGAGCTTTTCCAGGCCTACTGCCGGATCACCGGCGATCATCCGCCGCCCCCCCTCGTGCATTTCTACAAGGCACATCGTGCCTGCTTGCGCGCGCGGCTGGCGATCTGGCACCTGCGCGATCTGGAGAAAAGCGTCTGGCCCCGCTGGCGTGCCGTCGCCGGGGAATATTTGCGTCTGGCCGAGAGTTACGGCGGCAAATTCTAGGTTTCAAGCAGTTCCACCAGCGAACCGCCGGCGTGTACGCGCCGGATGGCTTCCGCAAATAGCGGGGCGGCGGGAAGGACGACGAGCTTGTTCCGGGCCAGATCCGGATCGAGACGAAAGGGTGGGATCGTGTCGGTGACGATAAGCTTGTCCAGCTCCGTGCCGGATAACAGGCGGTTTGCGTCGCCGACGAAAATACCGTGCGTGGCAGCAGCATAAACTTTTTCCGCGCCACATTCCCGGCACGCGGCGGCTGCATGCCATAGCGTTCCCCCGGTGCTGATGAGATCGTCCACGATGATGGCGTGGCCCGCGACTTCGCCGATCAGCCGTCCGGCGCGCATCACGCCTTTCGCGCGCGCTTTTTCCATGAAGGCCACATTCAGTTCACGGTTCAAGGCGCGGCCCAGTGCCTGACGAAAGCGCTCGGCCCGCTTCATCCCGCCGATGTCCGGGGACACCACCGTGATTTGAGGTTCCTCTTTCAGCAGCGACGCAAAGTGCGCCACGAACAGTTTGGTCGCTTCCAGATGATCGGTGCGGCAACGAAAGGCATTCTGGAAAGCGGCGAGATTGTGCACATCCATGGTGATCACGCGATCGGTGTCCGCGGCCTCGAACAATTGTGCCACGTAACGCGTCGTGACCGGGTCACGCGTTTGGGTCTTGGCATCTTTCCGGGCGTAGGCGAGATAGGGAACCACGGCCGTCACGCGTCCAGCGGAAGAATCTTTGAGCGCGCCAATGAAAAACAGCAGGCGAACCAGCTTGTCATTCACGCTCTGTTGCGAACCGGTATAAAGCGAATGAATGACAAAGACGTCTTTATTGCGGATATTAACCAACGGGCGGGATTTGTGTTCGCCATCCTCGAATTCTCTTTCCTCGCAGGCGCTCAGACTGATTCCAAGTTGCCGCGCCACGTCTTCGCCGAAAGAACGGCTGGTCTGAAGTGCAAAAAGGACTGGCGCCTCGTTGTTAACCATTTTCGTCGCCGATAGAAATCTCTGCCTGATAAGCAGATACTACAGGTGTATTGACGTTACTTTGACAGGCGTCAAAGACGGCGCTGGCTGAATGTCAATAAATTGCACGTATTAAAGGCGTCAGCGGAAAGAGGAGGTGCGCCATGACCACAGCGCTCAAACCCGTGATATCGCAATGGTACCGCCATCGGGACAAGGGCCAACAGTTTTATGTGACCGCTTTGGATGAAGAGGCAGGCACGGTTGAAACCCAGCATTTCGACGGCGATCTCGAAGAGATGGATTTCGATGACTGGCATCAGCAGAGTATCGAAGCCATAGAGCCGCCTGAGGACTGGACGGGACCGGTGGACAATATCGCACGCGACGATCTCGGCTATTCCGAGACGGATATGACATCGGAAGACTGGCAAGAACCCTTGGAGGAGAAGGTGCAAGCGGCGGAAAGCGAGGAGGAAGAAGAACTTCACGAGGAATGATGGCAGTAATCCGAAATTGTGTACCCAAATATGATGTCGCCACATCGACATCCGATTGCGCCAAAATCGATGGGAATATCATGAAATACTGATACGCGCGGAAAGTGCCGCCTGCCGCAGTCGACACAGCATTTGCGCCTTTTATATGACTTGGACTTTGACACGGGTGTATATTAATAACGTATGTTGATATTTAACGCGGTTGTGAAGCGTTACGTTTTTTATTTTCAGCGTTCATTGATTACGGAGGGACCGTCATGGCCAAGACAGGATCGTTCAGAAAGGACCCGAACAAAGGAACCGCGGCAGTCACCGACCGTGGACAACCTGTTTCATCCAACGAGCGCCAGCGCATGATTGCCGAGGCGGCTTACTTCCGTGCCATGCAGCGCGGCTTCAACGGCGGTGATCCGGTGGACGATTGGCTGGTCGCCGAAAGGGAGGTCAACCGCCTGCTTCCCGCTCGGCAACATCAGAAATAACGGATGGATGCCGAGCGTGATGAGCCGCCGCGCGCCGGGAGGCGGTGAGACCGCGCAGTCCGGAGGGAAATCCGGGGCAGGAGATAACCGCATGAGCGATCAGGACCTGAAACGGCGTGTCGCCGAGACCGTGCGCGACGCCTGCCTGAAGGCGGCGCGCGAGGCCTATGAAAATGGCGGCATCAGCGGTCTGTGCGAGGAAGGTCGCTGGGAGTGCGCGCTGGATGCCATACGCTCACTGGATATAGAGGTTGTTATAGCCTCGTTAGGTAATCACAAATAAAGCAAAGCGGCATCGCCTGCGCTGCGAAGATCTTTTTCTCCCCATCCTCGGTCAACTCTATAATAAATAAATAATCTTACGAAATCTCCACTGCCCGCAGCTTTTCCGCCGCCGCTTCCGGTGCCACGGTGTTGACGAACAGCCCCGAGCCGAGCTCGAAGCCGGACGGAATGCTGGTGCGCGGGGTTATCTCGATGTGCCAGTGATAACTGGCCGCGCAATCTTCGAAATCCGCGTCATGCGGGAGTGAATGCAGGAAGTAATTGTACTGCGCGCCGCCGAGCACGGCGTCGAGCCGCGCCATGGTGCGGCGCATCACGCGCGCCAGGTCGTCCAAATCATCCTTGGAAATACGCAGATAATCGCTCTGATGCGCGAGCGGCAGGATATGCACTTCCCACTCGTAACGGCTGGCGAATGGCTTGATGGCGATGAATTTTTTCCCGCGCTCGATCACGTACTGGCCAACGTTGATTTTGCGCCGGATTTCGCCCGACTCGCGGTCGTAGATGGTCGCCTCGAAGGTCAGCGCCTCGTCAATCAGCGAGCAGAAGATACAGTGATGATTCTTTTGGTAGAACGCGCGGCTGTTCGTGACCTCCGCCTGCACGTTGTCGGGGATGACCGGCATGGCGATCACCTGGCTGTGGGTATGTGCGATGGAGGCGCCGGCTGCCGGGCCGAAATTCTTGAACACCAGCACGTAGCGCAGCCGCTGGTTGGACCGGTAAAGCTGCTCCATGCGGTCGCGGTAAACGGAGAACAACAGCGCCAGATGCGGCTCGCTCATTTCGTGAATCGCGACGCCATGCTGGTTGTGGTCGATCATCACCTCGTGCCGGCCGTAACCGTCGATGGTCTGCTGCAATCCAAAGCTCAGGTTGGGATTCGAACGATCGTCGCCCAGCACCGGGTAAAGATTCTCGACGATGCGGATTTCCCAGTTCTTCTCGGCGGGGTAGGCCGCGATCACGGGCGGTGTCATTTGCTCGTTGCCGGTGCAGAACGGGCAGGTTTCCACGTGGGTGCGCGCGTCGCGCGGTGCAGACGCCTCGCCTTTTTTCGGGCGCATGCTGCGCGCGGTCGCGATCAGTACTGACTCGCTCGGCACGATGGGATTGATGCGGATTTCACGCACCGGTTTCGGGGCGGGATCGGTCATGGGCCGGCAGCTTAAAACAGGGCGAGCAGCGGCGCCACGACAATGCGCTGATCGGCCCATAAAACAAGGCGCTTAATGGGCTGGCTGCGGCTTGTCATCGGAGGAGGGCGCAAGTACCATGCGCCTTTCCCCGATACATTTTCAGGTCTGTTTCTTATGTTCCAAGGCAGCATGGTGGCCCTGGTCACGCCCATGAACGAGGACGGGTCGCTCGACCGGTCGGCGCTGCGTCGCCTGGTGGATTTCCATGTCGAGAATGGCACCGATGTCATTGTTGCCCTCGGCACCACCGGCGAGTCACCCACACTCGACATGGACGAGCATTGTGAGGTAATCCGTCTCACGGTGGAGTACGCTAGGGGGCGGGTGCCGGTGATCGCGGGCACGGGCGCGAATTCCACCACCGAGGCCATCGAACTCACGCGCTGCGCCGAGCACGCCAGGGCGGATGCCTGCCTGCTGGTAACGCCTTACTATAACAAGCCGACCCAGGAAGGACTGTACCTGCATCACCGGGCGATTGCCGAGGCCGTGCCGATCCCGCAGATACTATATAATGTCCCCGGACGCACCGCCTGCGACATGCTGCCCGAAACCGTCGAACGTCTCGCCGCCATTCCTAATATTGTTGGCATCAAGGAAGCGACCGGTAACCTGGACCGCGCGCGCGACATTCTGCGCCGCTGCGGGGACAAACTGGATCTTTATTCGGGCGATGATGCCACGGCGCTCGATTGCATACTGCTCGGCGCCAAGGGCGACATCTCGGTCACGGCCAATGTCGCGCCTCGGCTGATGCATGAAATGTGCAAGCTCGCGCGCGCCGGCAAGGAAAAGGAGGCGCGCGCCATCAACGACCGCCTCATGGGCCTGCACAAGAATCTTTTCCTGGAAGCCAATCCGATACCGGTGAAGTGGGCACTAAACGAGATGGGGCTGATCAAAGGGGGTATCCGCCTGCCGCTGACGCCGCTATCGTCGAAGCATCACGAAACCGTGCGATCGGCCATGCGCGCAGCGGGTGTAATCACCTGATCCATGAGTGTTTTCAATACCGAGGTTCCATGACGAAACGATTCGCCACCATCCTCCTTTGCCTGCTGGCCGCGCTGGCCGTCAGTTCCTGTCAGACTATCGTCGATAAGCGCAAGATCGATTACAAGTCCACGCGCACGCTTCCGCCGCTCGACCTCCCCCCGGACCTCTCGGTCCCTGAGGGCGGCAAGGCAGCGACCGAAACGGCACCGGGCCCGGCAACCTATTCGGGATTAGCGACCGAAAAGGGAAACTCAACGAAGTTGTCCATGGGCGGGGATTTGCTGCCGGAATTCAGCGACATCCGCATGGCGCGCGACGGGCAGATGCGCTGGCTGGTGGTAAAGATGCCGCCTGAGCAACTTTGGCCGAAGGTACGTGAATTCGTTCTGAGCAACGGCCTCATTATCGACAAGGAAAATCCGCAGACCGGCATCATCGAAACCGACTGGTCGGAGAACCGCGCGAAAGTCGGCACGGGTTTCCAGAAGCTGCTCGCCAAGTCTTTGGGGACGCTGTACTCGACCGGCACGCGCGACAAATATCGCATCCGGCTCGAACGCGACACGGCGCCGGGAACCACCGACGTATACATCAGCCAATTCGGCATGCAGGAAGTCGTCGTGAATCAGGAGGGCGCCGCGGAAATCGGCGAAACGCGCTGGGAACCGCGTCCTACCGATCCGGGTCTCGAGGCGGAAATGCTGCGGTTGCTGATAGTGAGCCTGGGCGTGAAGGAGGAAAAGGCGAAAGGCATGATCGAACCGCTTGTCGCGACGACGCCACCCGAGCGCGCGACACTCGCCCGCCAGGGTGAGGACACATCGCTCAACCTGCCGGAGGATTTCGAACGCGCCTGGCGGCGTGTCGGGATTGCGCTCGACCGGACCAGCTTCACCGTGGAAGACCGCGACCGTTCGAAGGGGCTCTATTACGTGCGTTACATCGACCCGGACAATCCGCAGAAAAAAAAGGGCTTCTTCGGGCGCCTGTTCAGCGGCAAGGAAAAGGAGAAGACGAACGAATACCAGGTTCTCGTCAAGGGCGATGAGAAGACATCACGGGTCGACGTGCTGAACAAGGACGGCACGCCGGAGCAATCCAAGACGAGCGAACGAATCCTGACCCTGCTTTACGATCAATTGAAATAGGCGGGTGGCGACTGCGGAAATCGAGCAAACGGACACAGGCTGAGCGTGCCGGACTGCGGTTCGGCATCCTCGGTAGCGGCAGCCGCGGCAATACCGCGCTGATCGAATGCGGTCGCACCCTGCTGATGCTCGACAGCGGATTTTCGGCGCGCGAAACAGCGATGCGCTTCGAACGCCATGACCGGAGCCCCGACAAGCTCAGTGCCATCCTCATCACTCACGAGCACGGCGATCATTGCCGCGGCGTTGCCAGTTGCGCGCGCCGCTTCGGCGTGCCGGTGTGGATGACCGCCGGAACTTTCTCCGCCCTCAAGGGCCAGTTCGATGCGGACGCCGACATCCGACTGATCAATCCGCACGAACGCTTTGCCATCGGCGATATCGAGGTGCAGCCCTTCCCGGTACCGCATGACGCGCGCGAACCGTGCCAGTTTGTATTTACGGACGGCGACACGCGCTTCGGTTTTCTCACCGACATCGGTTCCATCACCTCGCATGTCGTGGAAATGCTGGGCGAGTGCGACGCGCTCGTGCTCGAATGCAATCACGACGCGCGCATGCTGCGCGACGGGCCCTATCCGCCGTCGCTCAAGGCGCGCATCGCCGGCGAACACGGTCATCTGGAAAACGGCGTGGCGGCGCGCTTATTGTCGCAAATTGCCACGCCGCGCCTGCGCTACGTGGCGGCGGCGCATCTGAGCGAGACCAACAACACCCCGGCGCTGGCGCGCGCGGCGCTGGCGCGCGCCGTGGACTGCGAGCCGGAATGGGTCGACGTCGCCGAGCAGGACGAGGGCCTGGCCTTTTACAACGTATCCCAGGTCTGGGTGTAGCCAAGCGCATGACGAACCGAATACCCGAAACCTCTAAAGCCCCGCCGATCCTGTCGCTGCGCGGCGCGCCGGCGCTGTCGCCGTTCCGGCGCGACAAACTGCTGGCGGAAATGCGCGCGCGCGTGCCGGCCATCGCCAACGTCACGGCACTCTATTGGCATTTCGCGGCGCTCGACGGAGAACTGAAGACGAATGAACAGACGGTGCTGGCGCGTCTGCTGACTTACGGCCCCAAGGCTGATACGCAGGCGAAACCGGACGGGGAGTTGTTGCTGGTGGTGCCGCGCCTCGGGACCTTATCGCCGTGGTCCACCAAGGCCAGCGATATCGCGCATTGCTGCGGCCTCAAGCAGATCCGGCGTCTCGAGCGCGGCGTTGCCTGGTATTTCACGAAAACTGACGGCAGTCCGCTGACGGCTCCCGAGCGCGAAGCATTGGTGCCGCTGATCCACGACCGGATGGTGGAGAACGTGCTGCCTGATCTTGCGCAGGCGGCGCAGCTGTTCCGCGAGGACGCGCCCTCTGCCCTGCGCGTGGTGGACGTGACCGCCGGCGGGCGGAATGCGCTGGTCGAGGCCAATCGCGAGTGGGGATTGGCGCTGTCGGAAGACGAAATCGATTATCTGGTCGAGAACTTCATCCGCATCGGGCGCAATCCCACTGACGTCGAGCTCATGATGTTCGCGCAGGCCAACTCCGAGCATTGCCGGCACAAGATTTTCAACGCCGACTGGATCGTCGACGGCAAGCCGCAGGAACATTCATTGTTCGGCATGATCCGCACCACCCACGCCGCCAATTCCAAGGGCACGCTCAGCGCCTACGAGGATAACGCCGCGGTCATCGAGGGCGGGCGCATCGGGCGTTTTTTTCCCGAGCCGGGCAGCGGTGTTTATGGCTATCACGAGGACGATACTCATATCCTCATGAAGGTCGAGACCCACAACCACCCGACCGCGATATCGCCGTTTCCC
>NZ_JBAVEJ010000141.1:0-11267 GCF_049587675.1 Sulfuricaulis sp.
GCCGGTGATCGGCTACGGGGGCAAGACGATCAACACGCTGCGTCTCTGGGCGGCGGCCACGCCGGACTATTTCGACTTCCAGCAATTCAGCCGCGGCGACTTCGTCGGCGCGCTGGCGGAAACCTTGGCCTCCGAGTCTCTGACGCGGGTTTTGTACCCCGATGACTCCACGAGCATGGGCCAGGGGCTGCGATTCCTCCAGGAGTATTTTCTCGTCGCCTGCTCGCTGGGCGATCTGGTGCGTCGGTTCCGGCGCAGCAATATGGATTGGAGTGCGCTCCCCGAAAAGGTCGCCATCCAGCTCAATGACACGCATCCGGCCATGGCCGTTCCCGAGCTGATGCGCATCCTGCTTGACGACGCCCGCCTTGAATGGGATCAGGCCTGGCGCATCACGCAGCAAACGCTGGCGTACACGAACCACACGCTGCTGCCCGAGGCGCTGGAGACCTGGCCGCTGCGATGGTTCGAGGAGCTGCTGCCACGCCATCTCGAAATCATCCACGAGATCAATCGGCGGTTGCTCGATGACGCGCGCGTTCGCTTGTCGCAAGATGAAAATCGACTTTCACGCGTCAGCGTCATCCAGGACGACCCGGTCAAGCGAGTCCGCATGGCCAACCTCGCCATCGTCGGCTCCCACAGCACGAACGGCGTCGCGGCCATTCACTCGCGACTGTTGCGCACGAGCGTCGCGAAGGATCTCGCCGAGCTCTTCCCGGATCGGTTCAACAACAAGACGAACGGCGCCACGCCGCGCCGCTGGTTGCTGATGTGCAACCCCGACCTCTCCCAACTGATCCGCGAGGTGATCGGCGATGGCTGGATCACGGATCTGGGGCAGCTCGCCCGATTGAAGCCGCTCGCCCGCGACAGGAGCTTCCAGGAGGCCTTTCTCCGAGCAAAGCGGCAAGCAAAGACGCGGTTTGCGGATTGGCTCAAGAACACGACCGGCGAGGTCGTCGATCCGGACACTATTTTCGACAGCCAGATCAAACGCATTCATGAGTACAAACGACAGCTACTCAACGCGCTGCACATCGTCGTGCTCTACAACCGCCTGCGCCAGAATCCCGGTCTCGCCATGCCGCCGCGCACGTTCTTCTTCGCCGGCAAGGCGGCGCCCGCGTACGCGCTGGCCAAGCTCATCATCAAGTTCATCAACAACCTGGCCGCCACCATCAACGCGGATCCCGCGGTGAACGGGCGCCTGAAAGTGTTGTTCGTGCCCGACTACTGCGTCTCGCTGGCTGAGCGCCTCATTCCGGCGAGCGACGTGTCCGAGCAGATCTCTACCGCGGGCTTTGAAGCCAGCGGGACGAGCAACATGAAGTTCATGATGAACGGCGCGCTCACGATCGGTACGATGGATGGGGCGACGATCGAGATCGCCGAAGAGGTCGGAAAAGAGAATGTGTTTCTCTTCGGCCTCACCGCCGAGCAGGTGGTCAGCAGCCGCGACTGGTACAACCCCCAGTGGCACTATGAGCACGAGCCGGAAACGCGCGCAGCCTTGGACCTGATTTTCTCCGGTTACTTCAACCGCCACGAGCCCGGCATCTTCGATCCCATTCGTGAAGCCCTGCTGACGCACGGCGACTATTACATGCATCTGGCCGATCTCAAGTCGTACGGCGAGGCGCATGAGAGAGTGGGTGAACTTTACGCAGATCCGGTGGGTTGGGCGAACAAGGCGATCCTGAATGTTGCCAGTTCCGGCAAATTTTCCAGTGACCGAACCATCGCCGAGTACGCGCGGGACATTTGGCGGACAGCACCGTGTCCCGTCGGGTGAGGGGTACAGGGAGTCGGCCATGGCGAGAGAACGGCGCAGTTCGATTCAGACCAAAAGCCCACGTTTCCCTGACCCTCTGGCGATCGGATGCGAGTAGGCTGACCCAAACGGAGGACGATTTGCAATGACTCTCAACGCTGATTCCAAGTACCCCAGTCGACGCACCTACGTATTGAAAGTGCGCAGCGATGCAAAGCCCGACACCCTCGCCGGTCGACTGGAAAATGTCGTCACCGGGCAACAGCAAGAGTTCACATCGGGTCAGGAACTGATCGAGTGGATTACGTGCGATCTCGGGCTGAGCGGCATTGAGCGCTCGCGCGAAGCGAAGAGAAAATGATCGATGGACAGGAAGGCTCGTAAGGAGACACCGTGCCGCTAGCCGCTGCTCTGCGGACCCATTCTCCGCCGAGGGCATGAGTTCGGCACAACGGAAGAAGGAGAACGAACATGACAACCACGATGAAACTCGCCTTTATCGCACTGATTGCATCCTCCGCGGTCGGCTGCGTGACGCAATCGGCCGGGACTCATGACGGGGCATTCACGTTCACTCTGGAAAACGACGTGCTCACAAATTCCGACAACAATTACACCAACGGTGTCGGTGCAACGTGGGTGTCGAACGAGCTCAATACCTACGACGACGAAAGGTTCATCAAAAAGTGGGGCAAGTTCTGGTCGTTCCTGCCCGGGATCACGGATGACGGCTCGAACACGTATGCCGCGTGGAGCATTGTCCAGGAGATGCATACCCCGGACGACATCGACAACCCGAATCCACCCGCGAGCGACCAACCGTATGCCGGCATCCTGTATGTGGATAATGTGCTGTATGCGCGGAACGGACGTTGGACGCATGCATGGGAACTCAAGCTGGGCGTAGTGGGCCCGGCGTCGCAGGCTGAAGACGTGCAGAAAAAGTTCCACGAACTGATCGGTGGGAATGAGCCGATGGGCTGGGATACGCAGCTCCCGAACGAGCCGGTGATCAACGTGGGCTACACGGCCGGGTACGTATGGCGCGAGGGCAAGGCGGGCGAAGCGGCCGAGTGGCGGCTCATTCCGATCGGGAACGTCAGTCTCGGCACCTACTTCACCGGCGTGGGACTCGGCGTGTACGGCGAGATTGGGTGGAATCTGGTGAAAGCCATGGCCACGACCTCACTTCGCGAGGGGTTCAACGCCGCGTCGACGGTCGGTGTCGGACCGGTGCATGGCTGGTCGGAGTCGTTCTTCGGCGGTCTCGGAGGTTTTGGCGTCGTCCACTATCTGCCGCTCGACGGCACCGTATTCAGGGACAGCCGGTCCGTCGATACGAAGCCCTTCGTCGGCACGGCATCGCTCGGCTTTGCCGTGCGACATGAGGGTTGGGTTGTCAGCCTCGCGGCGACGTTCACCACCGATGCGTTCGAAACGCAGCAAAAGGCGGCCGAGTTCGGCACCCTGAGCGTGTCCTGGTTTTTCTGACTGGAATGATGAAGCAGCCATGTTCGATTCTCCGCTAGAGTTCTGTCCCCGTTGCCGGCAATACGTGGCGCTCGATAGCGCGCCCACGGACTGCGCGGCACGGTCTCAGTGCGGGGGTGGGTCTTGTCCGCTCGAACCGTACTTCACCGGCACGCAGACGGGTCAGGCCCCCGTTGTTTCAATGGGCGAGGACGGCCGGACAGGACATCTGTCGCCGGCGGCGACCTCGCTTCTGGACGCCATCGCCGGCTGCGGGCAGTTTGAATTTTCGGGGGCGGACCTCGAGCGGCTGCTGCGGAAGCCGGAGGCCGGGATCGGGAGCATTGTCGACGAGCTCACGAATCGCGGGCTGGTCCAGCTCGCCGATGGCCCCAAGGAAGAGCGCCGTTATGAACTTACAGCGGCGGGACAACGGTGCATTGCGGAAAACATGTCACGAACGTAACACGCGACGCGAGGATCCAAAACATGATGCAGTTCCATCTGCTTTCGTTCGAAGGGCCCGATGACTACGCGCGTGCGGGCGGCGTCGCCACACGCGTCACCGGGCTTGCCCGCGCGCTCGCCGAAGCGGGCCATGAATGCCACGTGTGGTTCATTGGCGACCCCGAGTTGCCGGGGCACGAGCGCCAGGGTGAGGTGCATCTGCATCGCTGGTGCCAGTGGATAAGCGGCTACCATCCGGCGGGAGTTTACGACGGCGAGGAAGGCAAGCGCGTGGATTACGCCACTTCGCTGCCACCGTTTTTGGTGGAGCAGTTTCTGGCGCCGGCGCTGAGGGAAGGGCAACGAACCGTGATCCTCGCGGAGGAGTGGCACACGGTGGATGCCGTCTTGCATGTTGATTTGCTGCTGCGCCGGCAGGGGCTGCGCGAGCGCGCTACGATGCTCTGGAACGCCAACAACACCTACTCGTTCGAACGCATTCCCTGGAACCGGCTGGCGCAGGCCGCGATCATCACCACCGTCAGCCGCTATATGAAGAACCTCATGGGGGTCCAGGGGTTAGACCCGCTGGTGATCGCAAATGGCCTCGAACCCGAGGCATTTGTTCTGCCCGAGCGCGACGCGGTGGCGGCTTTTCGAGCGCAGACGCGGGGGCGTACCGTTGTGGCCAAAGTGGCGCGTTGGCACCCGGACAAGCGATGGCTGTACGCTGTGGACACGGTGAAAGTCATGAAGCAGCGCGGTGGGCGGCCGTTGCTGCTCGCCCGAGGAGGCGTCGAATCGTACGGCACGGAGGTGTACGCGGCCGCCGCAGCGGCCGGGCTGCGCGTTGTCGAGCCCGATTGCACCGTGCGGGGCGCGAGTGGGCTGCTCGCTGCCATGCGGGAGAACCGCGAAGCGGACATCCTGTGTCTGCGCATGCCGCTCGATGCCGAGGCGCGCCGGCTGCTCTTTCGTTGTTCCGAGGCGGTGCTCGCGAACAGCGAACACGAACCCTTCGGCTTGGTCGGGCTGGAAACCATGGCAGCGGGGGGTATCGCCTGCGTCGGGACTTCCGGCGAGGACTATGCGATACCCGGCAACAACGCGCTCGCGCTGGAAACGAACGATCCCAACGAGCTCGTCAGCCTGCTGAGCGGCCTGCGCCGCCGCCCGGATTGGGGACGGGCGATGCGCGGCGCCGCGCGCCGGGCGGCGGAGATGTACAGGTACTCCTCCATTGTCGAGCGGGTCCTGCTGCCGCGACTGGAGTGGCTCGCTGGGTCATCACAGAAATCGGAGCGCGACGGACGAGGCGGCGCGCGCCAGCGCGTAACGGAAAGGTGGCACCGCAACCGTGCTGCGACGGCGCGCCCACCCATTGCTGTCTTCCCACGATAGCCCCTGATACCGCGCACGCGATTGGAGGCCAGCACCGTAACGGAGCTGCCAGCGCGCCAGGCCAAGACTGTGGTCGAGTCAGCAAGGGCGGGTCATGCGGTGCAGCTTCGCGAACGCCCACGGGCTACTCTGAGGAGGCCGCCATGACCGATGCAAATCAGGGTAACGGCGGCGCCGGCATCGAGATCGAACGCCTGGTGGCGAACGCCCAGGACGCGCTGACCGACGACGATTTCGCCAGCGAGATGGTGGTCCCGCTCATCCCGCTGCTGCTCGCCACGGTGCTGTCCGCTGGTCCGTGTGCCCGATCGCAACCAGGCAGACTGTGAGCATGAGTCGCGTCAATGATGGCCACATCATGTTTCTTCTGGATTTTTCTTACCCACGCCCGCCGTGAGCTTGGAGTAGAACTGCCAGGCGATCCAGATGAGCTCGATCCACGCGCTCAGTCGATTGCGGCGCGTGGCGACCAAAAACCCCACTCCGACCGCGATGACAAGCGGAAGCATACGCAGAGTGCGTACAAGCGCAATCCCATGGTCCGCTAACGCCAGCGTCGCGCGCCATGGTTGCATCAGGCGACCGACCTCCTCGCGCTGGACGGCGGCTTGTGCGACCAGCGCCACACGCCGACGCGTTAGTTGTTCCAGCCGTGTGTTCATTATATTAAGGTGTCAGTTGCTCCCGGTCCTTGGAAAGTTCCGTCAACGTCGTGGCGAACAGTCGGGGACGCGATCGGTTCCGTCTGCGCAAGACCATAACGGCAATGTAACCCAGCCCCAGGTATAACCCGGCGAAACCGCCCAGCACATACAGTCGATGGGTTTCCCAGAACAGCATTACAACGAAGAGCGTGAGGTACACGATCCCGAGGTTTACGAAAAACAACGCCAGGAAACCGAATACGACAAGCTCGCGAAGATGTTCACGCTCCACCTCGAACTCGGTGGCGATTATTTCCATTCGCGTCTGCAGGATCTCAAGCAACGTCGCCAGCAGTCGCTGCAGCGACGCCAGCAATCCCCGGGCACGCTCGTTGCCGGTGTCGCTGTCGATATCGCTCATGTTCAGGAGCGGCGGGAGGTTAACATCCCGAACAGAAACCCAACGGCCACGGCGATACCGACCGCCTGCCACGGGTGCTCGTGTACCAGCTCGTCCGTCGTCCGGGCCGCCGCCTTGGTCTTCTCCATCAAATCGTGCTCCCATTCGGCGAGCTGCTTTCGGGTGGCCGCCACGCTTTCTTCAACCTTGGCGCGCGCCGCCACCACCTTTTCGCCGGTCTGGCCCGCGGTGGCTTTGAGCAGTTCCTCCGCGTCCGTAATCACGGCTTTGAAATCCTTGACCAACCTTTCTTTTGCGGCCTCTGTCTGAGATGTGGCGCTCATGGTTACCTCCTTCTCGTTTGTGAAGATAAATATGTAAAGGCTCTAACTCTTTGACAATTGGCAAAAAAATCTTGCACAAGCGATTTATCAGGTGCAGCATAGGAACTTGTGAATCACGCCGCTATCGGGGGTTCCGCGGAATGACGTGCCAGGTCAGTGCGTCCGCTTCGCTTGTGTTTCCTTATTTTTGAAAGCAACTCACCTCGTCTAAAATAAGGCGTCGTCGACCGCCGTGTACGAAGCCAGACGCAAGACCTTTCGCGATGTGCTGGATGACCGGTTCGCGGCACTAACGACAAGGATGAAATGGGTACAAGCCGAGGTGGAACGAGCAATGGCCACCGTGCAGCCCTATCGGGCACGTAGTGGAAACTTGCCGCCTCTGTCAGTGGCGCTGCGCCGTTCCGACGGCAAAACGGGCGAAACCCGATAGCAAGACCGAAATCTGACCGTATCGGGACGGTTCGCTGACGACTCCCCGGCCGCCGGCTTGTACGCTGCGTCATGAGAGATCGACGGACGCAAACACGCGATATCCCGATCAACCTCGATCAACAGTTCCACAACCCTGAACAAGGACCAAGCGATCGCCGATGTGCAACTCGATCAGGCACTAATGCAGGTACGGGTTACTCCAGGTCAGGACCGAAATATGCCGCCAGATGCTCCAGCGCCGGTATGGTTGCACGATCGTAGCAGCCCTGTCATGACTGCCGGAATCATTCTGGCGCTGCTGTATGTCGGTCGGGACGTGCTGATTCCGGTGACGTTCGCCGTTATGCTGAGCTTGTTGGTGGCGCCGTTGGTTCGTGGGCTGAGGCGAATTGGAGCCGGCCGGATCTCTTCTGTGCTGATCGCGGTGCTGATGCTCTCGGTGTCGTTCACGGCGGCCGCAATGGCGCTGGGAACCCAGATTTTGCACATCGCGGAGAGCCTTCCTCAATACGAAACGACCATACAACGCAAGCTCAAGACCCTTGACGAAGCAACCGTTGGACGGCTTCGCCTGCTGACTCTGGAAGCGAGCCGCCTGATCGAGGTTCACGAGACAGCGGACACGGTCCCCGGCCGGACTGGAGACCACGAACGCCCCGTGCCGACACGACCTGCGAGTGTGGTGATGCTGCAGTCACAGGATGTCTCGCCTCAGCCTCTCCAGCTGATAGGAAAACTTCTCACGTCCGTTTGGGCACCGCTCCAAGCCACCGGGATCGTGCTGCTCGTTCTCATCTTCGTGTTGCTCGAGTATGAATCGCTGCGCGACCGCTTCATCCGCCTGATCGGTGCGACTGATATACGCTCGACGACTCTCGCACTCAACGATGCCGGCGATCGGCTCTCGAGGTTTTTCGTCTCGCAGTTCGCAGTCAACCTCTGTTTCGGGGCGGCGATCTGGGCAATTCTGAGTGTCCTGCGCGTCCCGCAGGCGATGCTTTTGGGTGCTCTGGCCGGGGTGTTGCGCTTCGTGCCTTACATGGGCGTGTGGATCGCCGCACTTTTTTCCGCGGCGCTTGCGTTTGCCGTCGATCCCGGGTGGTCACTGGTGGCCGGCACACTGGGTGTCTTCGTCCTGCTCGATATCATCGTGGCGCAACTTCTGGAACCGCAGCTTTATGGCCACGCCACGGGGTTATCGCCGCTGGCGGTAGTCGTTGCCGCCATATTCTGGGGCACGCTCTGGGGTCCGGTCGGTCTGATCTTGTCCACTCCCCTGACCTTGTGCCTGGTGGTTGCCGGTCGGCACGTGAAAGCGCTCGGTATCCTGGAGCTGCTATCGAGCGATGCCCAGCCACTGACGTTGCCGCAGAGATTTTACCAACGCGCGTTATCCGGAGATCCCCACGAGATCATTGCCAATGCGCGAGCGTTCCTGAAACGCGATTCTCTCGTCGCGTATTGCGATCGCGTGCTGATTCCAGCGCTGCACTTTGTTCGTCTCGACACAGATATGGGCGCGACCAGCGAGGATCAGCGCAGGAAGATCGGCCGCGTCATCCTCGATGTCGTTGCAGCCCTAAGCAGCAATGGCCTCAAGTTCCCACGACGACGTCGTCGAGGCTCGGTACTCGAGGACGTGAGCGCCGGGCGCTGGCTACGTCAGCAGCGCGAACAGTTGAGCGGAAAATGGCAAGGTCCGCTCGGGGTGCCTCCGGGGTCCGTCGTGATCTGCTTGGGCCTTGGCTCCTCCGACGATGATCTTGCGGCCGAGCTGTTGGCGCGGCTGTTGCGCATGCAGAAAATTGATGCCCGGAACTTCTCGCCGGAAGACCTCCATGGCGGGCTGCCGCCGGGCGCGGACCCGGAGGGCGTGTCCATTGTCTACCTGGTGAGTGCTTTCCCCAGCCCGGAACGCGACCGCGCTGAATCGATCGGCAGGCAAGTTCACGAGTTGTTTCCTCGCGCGTATCTGGTCAAGGTCTTTCCCCCCGGGGTGATAGCGCCGCCCGAGCTCGGCGAAAGTGCCGGCAATGCCGACCACATGGCCAGCTCTCTCGTACAGGCAATCCAGATCGGCATGTCCTGGCAGGAGGAGCGCGACAAGACCTGACCCGAACAGTCCGGCTGCGAAGGCTTTGTTCTTCTAACTGCACAGAAAGGACTATGACTACGACTACGCCGTATCGAATTGACGTTCACCACACCGCCACCACCCCGTGGACGCTGCAATGCAGCCGCCCGGAAAAGGACGTGTTGGTGTTGTCTTTGGGCGCCAGCTGGCGCCTGGCGAACGGGCTGCCCCCGATCACTGAGTTCGAGCGCCAGCTCGACGATTCCCAGTGCGTCAAGCGCATCACTTTCGACACCAAACAACTTGCCGACTGGGACAGCGGTTTGCTTGTCTATCTTGGTAACGTTTTTGCCCTTTGCACCAAACGGAACATCCAAGTCGACAAAACCGGCCTGCCCGAAGGCGTGCGCCGCCTGCTGGACCTGGCCTATGCCGTCCCGCCAAAGAAGGATACTGGGCGCGGCGGCAAACCGCCGTCATTCCTTGCCCGGGTGGGACTGGCCACGCTGAAAGAACTGCGCGGGGCACCCGAAATGATCCGGTTCGTCGGTGAGACCGCGCTCGCCTTCGGCCGCCTGTTTCGCGGCAAGGCCCAATTCCGCCGCTCCGACCTCATGCTCATCATTCAGGAGGTCGGCCCGCAGGCGCTTCCGATCGTCTCGCTCATCAGTTTTCTGGTCGGGTTGATCCTCGCGTACATGAGCGCGGTGCAGCTGGGCCAGTTCGGAGCGCAAATCTACGTCGCCGATCTCGTCGGGTTGAGCATGGCGCGCGTCATGGGTGCATTGATGACCGGGATCATCATCGCCGGCCGTACGGGCGCGGCCTATGCCGCGCAGCTCGGCACCATGCAGGTGAACGAGGAAATCGACGCCTTCAAGACCATGGGCGTGGCGCCGATGGATTTCCTGGTGCTGCCGCGGATGCTCGCGCTTATCATCATGTTGCCGCTGCTCGCGCTGTACGCCGACTTTGTCGGCATTCTGGCCGGGCTGGTTGTCGGCGTGACCATGCTCGATATCGGAGCGTTCGCGTACTATCACCAAACGATCCAGTCGCTGACCATAACGCAATTCGCGGTGGGTCTGAGCATGGCCGCCGTCTACGGTGTGCTGATCGCCTTCGCCGGCTGCCTGCGCGGCATGCAGTGCGGACGCAGCGCTCAGGCCGTCGGCGAGGCGGCGACTTCGGCGGTCGTGACCGGCATTGTCTTCATCGTCGTCGCAGCCGCGATTCTCACGATCATTTACCACGCGCTCGGAATCTGACATGGCAGCGATCGAGACGAACCCGCCGGCCGATGCGCCCATCGTTGTCAAGAACCTCACGATGGCGTACGGGGACTACGTGATCCAGCGCGATCTGAGTTTCACCGTCAATCGCGGCGACATTTTCGTCATCATGGGCGGCAGCGGCAGCGGCAAAAGCACGCTCTTGCGCCACTTGGTCGGGCTCAAGGAACCCGTCAAAGGCCAGGTGCTGTACGACAGGGTTGATTTCTGGAAGGCACCGGCCGAGGAACAGGAACGCATCAAGCGCCGCCTGGGTGTGCTATTTCAGAGCGGCGCGCTCTGGAGCTCGCTCACGCTGGCGGAGAACGTGGCGCTGCCGCTCGGGGAATATACCGATCTCGACGCCAAAACGATTCGCGAGGTCGTCGCACTCAAACTGGCCCTGACCGGCTTGGCCGGATTTGAGGAATTTTATCCCTCCGAAATCAGCGGCGGCATGAAAAAACGCGCCGGCCTCGCGCGCGCCATGGCGCTCGACCCGGACATTCTTTTTTTCGACGAACCGTCCGCCGGGCTCGATCCGATCAGCTCACGTCGCTTGGACGACCTGATCTTGGAATTGCGCGAAAGCCTCGGCGCCACCATCGTGGTGGTCACGCATGAACTGGCCAGCATTTTCGCGATCGGCAACAATTCAGTGTTCCTCGATCCCGAGTCGAAAACGATGATTGCCAGCGGCGATCCCAAGGCGCTCGTCGAATCTGCCGACTCGCGGGTTCGAACATTTTTGAAACGAGGTGAGTCATGAGTAAACACGCAAACCCGACTCTGATCGGCAGTTTTGTCATCGGCGCCATTGTGCTCGCGGTGGTGACGATCCTGCTCCTCAGCAGCGGATCCCTCTTTGCCCAGCACCCTAATTACGTGATGTATTTTCAGGAATCGGTGAAAGGACTCTCGATCGGCGCACCGGTGACATTCAACGGTGTCAAGATCGGTGCCGTCAAGAACATCTCGGTTGAGGCGGATCTGGCAACCAGACAGTT
>NZ_JBAVEJ010000142.1:0-7917 GCF_049587675.1 Sulfuricaulis sp.
TGCCCGAGGATTTATGAGCGGCGGAGATGAGCAAACGATTCATGCGCCACCACCTTGAATAGGATTATTTACCGCAAAGACGCAAAGTGCGCAAAGAAATTGTGATCAGATACCCGATAAAATTTCAAAAATCTTTGCGTTCTTTGCGACTTTGCGGAGAAAAATGAAATTAAGCGGCCTTGGCGGCATTCGCTTTGTAATGCGGGTCAGCATCGGCATCCGACAGGCTCTGCGGGAGGAAGGGTAGAACCCTCATGGCGAAGGCCGCCATGACGAGCGCCAGTCCTATGCCACCGATACCGAGAACTACCTCGGGCAGGCTCGGTGAATACATGGTCACGACGCCGTCGAAGAAACTGCTACTGACGATGTCTTTTCCGGGGTAGAGCGGCATCGGATATGCCTGGCCGCCGATTATGATGACGTAGATCTGGGCCAGGCCGCCGAGGACGACGAGAACGGCGGCGAGTGCCGTCAGCGCCCGCGACTTGCCGAGTCCGGAGAACAATATGATCAGCGGGATAACACCACCCACGATCACCTGGCCGAGCCAGAACATCTTCGTATAGACACCGCCGTTCAGCAGGATAAAGCCCTCGACCCCGTGGCGCTGCGTGATGTACAGGTTCGTGAGGTGATAGACGGTGACGAAATAGAGCACCGCGGCGACAAACACGCCGAGAAGGTTACGCAGACGGCTGAACACGACGTCGCCCAATTCCCGGCCCGTCCAGCGCATCCCGGCCATCAGCACCACCAGGAATATCGCCAGACCGAATTCGAAGGACATGATGATGAACATGGGCGCGATGATCGCCGAGTTATAGGCTTCACGCGCCACCAGGAAACCGAAGATGGAACCGGTACCGGTGGTGAGAGTCAGGCGCCAGATGAACGCCAGCATGCCGACCGGTTTGGTGTAATCGTTCATGCGGCGCTCCATCATCATCCACAGATAGACGATGACGATGCCGAAAAAGCCCATATAGAGGTAGATATTCCACGCGAAAATGGACTTGAAGTTGTAATAGGTCATGGCTTCGATCAGACGGTCCGGCCGTCCGAGATCCAGGACCAGTATCGCCAGACCGCCGGCCAGCAGGGTGATCGCCAGCAGGCCCGAGAGACGCGCCAGCGGTTTGTAGAGCTGACGGCCGAAGACCGAGGCAATCGAGGCGACGTTGAGCGCGCCCGAGGCCGCCACGATCAGGAACACGGCGAATACATGCGGCACGCCCCAGATGACCTGGTTCGACATACCGGTGATCCAGTGGCCATGGTGCTCCATGTACAGGGCGGCGCTCAGTCCCGCGAGGGTGATGGCGCCGAGTATGGCCAGCACGGCATAGAAACCGACGCTGCGTGGTCCAATTGTTCCGTATTGCATATGTGCCATGCGTCAGATCCCCCGGTAACGCACGCCGGTATTCAGATTCAGGTCCGGGCGCAGCTGGGTGGTGGGAGCGGATGAGAGCTGTTTATTGATCTCGCTGTTTGGATCTTTGAGGTCACCGAAGACCATGGCCTTGTTGCCGTCCTTGGTGCAGGCCTCGACACAGGCTGGGATTCTTCCGGCATCCACGCGGTGCACGCACAGCGTGCAGGACTCGACTGTGCCCTTGCCGCGCGGTGCGTACGCTTTCTGGTTTGTGGTTTCTTCGTGCACGAAGGAACGCGCCTTGTACGGGCAGGCCATCATGCAGTAGCGGCAGCCGATGCAGATATGCTTGTCCACCAGCACAATGCCGTCGATACGCTTGAACGAGGCGCCGGTGGGACAGACATCCACGCACGGCGGTTCCGCGCAGTGCTGGCACAGGACCGGAAGCGACTCGACGTAGCCGGTCAGCTTGTCCTTGAGTTCGACTTTGCGAATCCACTGGGCGTCGGTGGCGGGACGGTTGTGCCCGTCCCAGCCGTTTTCCGTGCGGCAGGCGGTGACACAGACGTTGCAGTCGTGACATTTACCGATATCCACGAGCAAGCCCCAGCGCTGCAGGCTGGTGGCGGCTGCTTCGGGAGAGCGGGCCGTCGCCAACTCAACCAGACGCAAGCCCGGCGCCAGCGCCATGCCGGCGACAGCGGCGCCGCCAATTCCAATGAATTCTCTGCGACTGAGGCTCATGGTTGATTCCCGTTGGCTGTGCCCATCGCGGCGGAGGTGTGCATGCTTTCCATCGTACCGGCAGGGCCCGCCGCCTTGGGCGGTTGCCCGTTCTTTTCCGGCGCGGACGAATGGCAGGTGAAGCAATCGATGCTGACGGAAGCGTAGATATGACAGCTTTCGCAGAATCCATCCTTGCCAAGCACGCTGTTGGTATTGGGATCGGCGTGGCAGTCAACGCAGTTTTTAAAACTGTATTTCGTCGTGCGAATTCCCTTGTGCATGGTTTCATCGCGTTGATGCAGGATGTATTTCATGTGGTTGCGCCGCATCTCCGCGGTTGGTTCAACGCACTTCTCACCCTTGTATATCTTCACGGTCGGGCCGAGAGCGGGTTTCGCGCCGGAAGTATCCGCCGCCAGCACCGCCGCGACAGCCAGCATGCCGGCCGCCACCACGGCCACGCCGCCAAACACCATTCGCCTGATCTTGTTCATCGTCGCGGGTTATCTTAGTGATCGCCCATGCCCATCTTGATGTAGCCTGTCGGGCAGACGTCAGCGCAAATATGGCAACCGATGCACAGATCGTAATCGGTGTACACATAGCGCCCCATCGTCGATTCGGTCTTGGGTGTGCGTTTGACGGCGGTCTGCGGACAGTAGATGACGCAGTTGTCGCATTCGAAGCACATGCCGCAACTCATGCAGCGCTTGGCTTCCTCGACAGTCTGTTTTTCATCCAGGCCGAGCATGCGTTCCTTGAAGTGTCCCAGCACCTCCTTGGCGTCGGGGACCATCTCGGTGCGCAGGTGGCGCGCGGAATACTGGAAGTGGCCAAGGAACAGTTCGTCCGACTGGCACACTTCGGCTTCCGAACGGTCTTCGAAGTTGTGTACCGCGAAGCCGCCGACGGCCTTGCCCTGTTCCGATGTGCCGCGCAGACCGCGGTCGATCGCACGCTCGCTTTCCGGACCCTCCGGTTTGAATTCCTTCGGGGTCAGGCCCACTTCCTGCAGCTTGGCGAGCAGGCTGAAGTGGTGCACGTCCACCTTGGGACGCTTGCCCATGTCCTGCTTGCTGAGGAAGTGATCGATGCTTTCGGCCGCAATCGACCCCTGACCGATCACCGTGGTGAGCAGGTGCGGGCGGATGATATCGCCGCAAACAAAGTGGCCCGGTTTGCCGGGCACTTGATAGAACTTATCGGCATTGATCAGGCCCTTGCCGTTGTTGAATTCTTCCATGCCGCGGAAGTCGCCCATCTGGCCGATGGCGGAAACGATCAGATCGGCTTCCAGGTTCTGCTCCGTGCCCGGTTTTTCCACCGGTTTGCCGCTGGAGTAGTCGAGCTCGATGACACGCAGTGCCTTGGCGCGGCCCTTGTCGTCGAGGATGACCTGTACCGGCTGCAGCGAACCGCGGATGTTCACGCCTTCGCGCTGGGCATCGTCAATTTCATGCTTGGCGGCGTTCATCTTCTCCACCGGCTGGCGCGACATCAGCAACACCTCGGCGCCGTCCTTTTTGGCCGTGACCGCTACGTCATGCGCGGTCTGGCCCATGACGACATATTCCGGACGCTCGGACTCGGCCAGTTCTTTGATGTAACCCAGGCGGCGCGCCACTGAGGCGACGTCGATGGAGGTGTCGCCGCCACCGATCACGATTACGCGACCGGCCACGGATTTGAGGCGGCCCTGGTTGAAGGCCTCGAGGAAAGCCACGCCGGTGATGCAATTCGGCGCATCTGCGCCGGGAACCGGGAGCGCGCGGCCGGACTTGCAGCCGATGGCGAACAGGACGGCATCGAATTGTTTTTCAATATCCTTCATCGGGATATCCACGCCGACCCGTGTCTTGAGCTTGACCTCCACGCCCATGTTAACGATGCGATTGATTTCACCGTTCAGCGATTCGCGCGGCAGACGATAGCCCGGCACGCCGTACTTCGCCATGCCGCCGAGCTCATCGTGGTCGTCGAACATGGTTACCGCGTGTCCCTTGCGACGCAGCTGATAGGCCGCCGCGAGGCCCGCGGGACCGCCACCGATGATCGCGACTTTCTTGCCCGTGGCGTGTTCGGCCGGCTTGAACGCGAACTTGTTGGCCAGCGCGTTGTCGCCGATAAACTGCTCGACTGAGTTAATGCCAACGTAGTCTTCCACCACGTTGCGATTGCAGCCCGTCTGGCACGGGGCGGGGCAAACACGCCCCATCATGGAAGGGAAGGGGTTCGCCTCGGTCAGGCGGTTAAAAGCATATTCCTGCCACTTCATGTCCTTCGACGGTTTCTCGATGCCGCGCACAATGTTGAGCCAGCCGCGGATGTCTTCGCCCGAAGGGCAGCTCGCCTGACAGGGAGGCGTCTTGTGCACGTAGGTCGGGCACTTGTCGGTTGCATCGGCGGTGAAAATCCGCGACTGCAAGGAAGGCCATTCCTGGTCGCCGTCCTTGAATTTCCGGAACGTTAAAGCGGTCTTGACCTCTTTGGTCTTGTCTGCGGGAGTTGCCATTCGAATCTCCTGTCTCTAGAAACTGTTTGCCAGTGAAAAAACTATTCGTTTACCGCGCCAAGCTTGATTGCCTTGCTGACCAGTCCGTGAACACTCTGAATCGTGTCCATCGGGAACTTGTAGTAAGGCAGGACTTTGGTGAACTGTGCCTTGCAGATGGCGCAGATCGCGGCGATGTGGGTGACACCGTGCTGTTCGACAACGTCCTTGAATGCCTGCATGCGCGGGGCCGTGCCCTTGATACGCAGGTCCAGGAGCTCGTCGGTGAGCAGTCCTCCGCCACCGCCGCAGCAGTAGGTGCTTTCATAAATGGTCTCGGGCGCCATGTCGAAGAACTTGTTGACCGACGCCTTGACCACGGCGCGCGGAATGATGAACTGGCCGCCCGGCATGTTGCCCATGCGTGAGGCGCGCGCCACGTTGCAGGAGTCGTGGAAAGTGACGACCTTGTCGTCGTTCGCGCTCTTGTCGAATTTGAGCGCGTTACGCTGAATCAAGTCGTAGGTGAACTCGCAGATATGCTGCGGTATCGGGTAGCGCTGGTCGAGGAAATCAAACGGGCCGATGAGCGTATTCCAGAAGCTGTAAGCCACGCGCCAGGCATGACCGCACTCGCCGACGACGATGCGTTTGACGCCCAGATCCAGCGCCGCCTCGCGGATGCGCTTGGCGACTTTGTGCAGGTCCTTGCTCGAGCCGATAAACATGCCGAAGTTGCCGGCTTCGGACGCGTGCGAAGAAAGCGTCCAGGATACACCGGCGGCATGGAACACCTTGCCGTAGCCGATGAGCCCGTCGACATGCGGCTCGGCGAAGAAGTCGGCCGAGGGGGTGACTACCAGCACTTCGGCGCCCTTGACGTCAACCGGGTACTTCACGTCCACGCCGGTATCGTCTTTGACATCTTCCTCGAGGCCCTCCAGCGTGTTGGCAAGCGCCGGTCCCGGCAGACCGAGGTTGTTGCCAATCGAGTAGACCTTGACGAGGATTTCGTTGCAATACTTCTGGCCCTGACCGACGGTGTCCATGATTTCGCGCGCGGCCATAGAAATCTCGGCGGTATCGATGCCATAAGGGCAGAACACCGAGCAGCGGCGGCACTGCGAGCATTGGTGAAAGTAGGTATACCACTCGTCGAGCACGTCCTTGGTCATGTCGCGCGCGCCGACGAGCTTGGGGAAGAATTTTCCGGCGAAGGTGTAGTAACGCCGGTATACGGAACGCAACAAGTCCTGGCGCGCGACCGGCATGTTTTTCGGGTCGGAGGTGCCGAGATAATAATGACACTTGTCAGTGCAGGCGCCGCACTTCACGCATGAATCCAGGAACACCTGGAGCGCGCGCGATTGCGAAACCAGATCGCCCAGTTTCTTGACGGCGACGTTTTCCCAGTCCGGCACCAGCTCTTTCGGGAAACCCATGCCGGCCTGGACATCGGGTTTCGCGATGTACGGCTTGGAGCCGGCCATCGTGTCGAGTTTGATATGGGGAATTACCTGGTATTCGCCGAGGACCGGTGTTTCGATATCAGCCATCGTTTAATTCTCCGCTGCCTTGGTGTTGTCGATTTTCGCGCTCCAGCCGGCAACCCAGCGTTTCTCGCGCGCATTGTCGACCTGGTTGCGGGTGGGACTGAAGAACACACCAGGGGCATGCAGCAGCTTGCTGACCGGGAACACGATCATGAGCGTCGCCACCAGCGTGAGATGCACCAGCAGCGCCGGGTCGGCCGGGAGCGGTTGCCAGTTGAACGTCATCAATCCCTGGAAGAAGGCCTTGAGGGAAACGATGTCGGTGCGGGCCAGATACTTCATGGAGAGACCGCTGGCCCCGATACCGACCAGCAGCGCCAGCATAAGGTGATCGGATAAATTGCTGATGTAACGCACGCGGTCAACCACAAACCGGCGCCCCCATAACCCCAGGAGGCCAGCGACCATGCCAAAGCCGGTGAAAATGATAAACCACTGAAGCAGCGGCACGAAGAACCACACGGGTTCGGTGAAATAGCGCAGGTGCCAGAGCAGCTCCACGAACAGACAGAGGTGGAACAACCAGCCGAACAACCAGGTCCACTTGTTCGACTTGAACAGGCTCTCGAACAACGTGACTTCGCGCGCCATGCGCATCCAAACTCCGGCGCGGGTGGTCGGCGCCGGAGTAGTCGGGATTTTCAACGGCTGCGGCGTGCGCGCGTAGATGAAGATCTTGCGCGTCACGCCGATGACGAGGATAGCCGTCGCCAAGTAGAACAGCAGTGCGTAAATCAGTGTCACGACTGACATCGTTACCCCGCTACTTAACTGTCCACAGCACCGCCAGTGTAAAGCAGGCGCTGCGGCCCGACATGATACAGATCAACCGGCGCCCGGTCGGCAACCTTTTTTAGACGCAGCCCGTCGGCTTCGGCAGGCCGGCGTATTTGCACGCCTGTTTCGCGGGACCGTAGGGGAACAGTTCATACAGATACTTGCTGTTGCCCTTGTCCGCGCCGAGTTTCTTGCCGATCGCCTTGGTCAATACGCGCACGGCAGGCGCGATCTGGTATTCTTCGTAGTATTCACGCAGGAAGTTGAGCACTTCCCAGTGATTCTGCGACAGATCGCAGTTGTCAGCCTTGGCCATTTCCTTCGCGACTTCCTCGTTCCAGTCGGTACGGTTGGAAAGATATCCTTCCTCATCGGTTTCGATGGTCTTACCTGCTACGGTGATAGGCATGTATGTACTCCTCGTCGGTTAAAGTCATTGATAAATATCAAAGCCAGGCCTGGAAGGTGGGGTGTTCCGCCACCAGATCCACGAACCCGCTGTAGTCGACCAGCTTGATGCCGTCGATAACCCGGTCCTGCATCCCGCGCGCCTCGATATCGGGATACAGCGCATAGACCGGGAAATTCTTGAGTGCCTGTTCGACCATCTTGGTGGTCGCAGTGCCTTTCAGCGCGCCGTACACGCCGTCTTCGATCAACAGGACGACGGAACCCTTTTTGAGATACTTGAGGCAGCTCTCCAGGGCGTTGCGTTCAGTGGGCGATTTATTCACGGTGTGCAGCATGTCTCAATCCCCTTAAAAGCTCATGATTACGTCTTGCGTCAGCATGAGGTCAGCCAGTTCCTGAACGCTCATCACCTTCACGGGAACGATAATGTCACTCTCCTTCAGTCCGCGGGCTTCCATCGATTCCTTCTCCACGTACAGTTTCTCGATGTCATAACCCTCGAGTGCGCGATAGGTCGGAGAGAAATTTTTAACGTCAATTCCCTTCGTGTGCTGACCCTTGACCAGTTGATACACGCC
>NZ_JBAVEJ010000143.1:0-3611 GCF_049587675.1 Sulfuricaulis sp.
GCCATCACGCCTGGCGTGAGAAAGCGACTGCGCGCGCCGTAGACATGGGCGTCGCCGGTGCGCGACTGCTGGGTGACGTAATACTTGATCGGCGAGATGAGATCGAGTTCGTTCTTGGCGCGCGTCATCGCGACGTAGAGCAGGCGCCGCTCTTCCTCGATCATCTCCGGCTTGCCGGCGGCGTACTCGTTGGGGAAATTGCCATCGTTCACGTTGAGCACGAAAACGCGGTCCCATTCCTGGCCCTTGGCGGAATGTACAGTCGAGAGAATAAGAAAATCCTCATCCAGCGAAGCCGCGTTTGAGATGTCGGAGGTGGCGTTCGGCGGATCGAGCGTCAGTTCGCTCAGGAACCGCTCGCGCGAAGTGAATTGGAGTGCGATGCGTTCGAGCTGTTCGAGATCGCCGCTGCGCGCCGCGCCCGCGTCATGGATTCGCATGAGCTGTGGCTCATACCAACGCCGCACGAGACCGATCTGGCCCTCCCACCGGGCCGAGGCGATGCCGATCGCGCCAAGCAGTTCGAGCAGGGCCGCCCAGTCGTCACGCGCGGCAGTGGGTGCTCGATAACCGGCAAGCCCGCTCCATGCGTGGCCGCCAGCTTCAAATGCCTTCCAGCAGCGGTCGGCGTTCCCCGGACCGACGCCGGGCATGAGCTGCAACACGCGAAAGGCGGCGATGCGGTTCTTGGGGTTGTCGGCCCAGCGCAGGATGGCGAGCAGATCTTTGACGTGGGCGGCTTCGAGGAACTTGAGACCGCCGTACTTCACATAGGGAATGTTGCGGCGCGCGAGCTCGAGCTCGAGGACGTCGCTGTGGTGCGAACTCCGAAACAGCACCGCCTGCCGGTGCAGGGGTATGCCTTCCTCGCGCGCGCCGAGGATGCGCTCGACGATGTACTGCGCCTGCGCCTGATCGTCGAGCACCGTCACGTGGCGCGGACGCGCGCCGCTTTTTCCCGCGCCACGTTGCGCACGTAAATCCTTGCGATATTGCCTTGCGGCCTCGGCCATCAGCGCGTTGGCCGCGTCGAGAATGGGTTGCGTGGAGCGGTAGTTGTCCTCCAGCGTGACGATGTGCGCCGAAGGGGAGAAGCGCGAGGGGAAATTGAGAATGTTGTCGACATTCGCCGCGCGGAAAGAGTAGATCGACTGTGCGTCGTCGCCCACTACGCAAAGACCCGCGCCCGTGGGTCGGAGCGCGAGCAGGATCTCGGCCTGCAGACTGTTGGTGTCCTGGTATTCGTCGACCAGAACGTGATCGAACAGCGCGCCCACGTCCTGCGCGAGTGAACCCTCCTGCATGAGCATGTGCCAGTAAAGGAGCAGATCGTCGAAGTCGAGCGCTTGCTGGAACAGCTTCGCGTCGACATAACGGCGAAACAGGGCCTTGAGTTCCGCTTCCCATTCCGCGCACCAGGGAAAGGTATCAGCCAGCACCTTCTCCAGCGGGAAGCGGGTGTTGACGCAATGCGAGTAGATGGCGAGGCAGGTGTCCTTGCGGGGAAAGCGCCGGTCCTTGGACGAGAGCTCCAGCTCGTGCCGGGCGACATCCAGCAGATCCGCGGAATCGCCGCGGTCCATGACGGAAAAGCCGGGGTCCAGGCCGATATGGCGTGCGTAGCGGCGCAGCAGGCGGTTGGCGATTGAATGAAAGGTGCCCGCCCAAGGCAGGCGCACACCGGCAGCTTCGGTCGACACACCCGCCGTGGCGCCGCGCTTCGCGGCGAGCGATTGGGCCACGATGCGATGGGCACGACGCACCATCTCTTCGGCCGCGCGGCGCGAGAAGGTGAGGAGCAGAATTCTATCCGGCGCAACGCCGTTCATGACGAGGTGCGAAACGCGGTGCGCCACGGTATTCGTTTTGCCGGTGCCGGCGCCGGCAATGATCAGTAAGGGGCCCGCGCTCCAGACACCTCTCGCGGCGGGAGCGCCATACTGCACAGCGGCGAGCTGGAGGGAATTGAGGACGGAAGCAGCCGTTGCCCGTTTGGCCGTGGATTCCGTGGCGACGTCGGGTAAAGTCTCGTGCTGCACAGTGCGATTATGGCGCAGGGTGGTGGGGGTTAGCTAGGGGTGGGGAAACGATGGCGACAGGTTGGAATGAATCTCACCTGTGTAACTGCATGATGGAATCCCCGCTGCGCGGGGATAACATGTACACCCTGGATGCCCGCCTCCGCGGGCATGACGGCATTTAATAATCCCGCTTTCGCGGGAATGACGGCTCCTATTGATGTGTTCGCCTGACATTACGCCGCCAGCTCGTGCGCGTAGTAGGGGCGTTCCCGGTCGTCCAGCACGCGGTAAAGCTCCGCCTTGTCGTGGCTCTCGGGATTCAGCCAGGTCTGAAGATTGCTTTGTTTCAGCGGAATCACGCAGCGGTTGTGTCCGGTCGCGGCGACTTCCGGCGGCGGCTCGTCGGTGATCGCGGCGAAGCTGTCGAGCTCGGGCTTGCCCTTTTCGTGCCAGTGATCCCAGAGACAGGCCAGGATCATCTCCGTCGCCGGCTGGGGATTGAAATGCAGCACGAGGTTCTTGTCTTTCTCGCCGGGTTTGAGCGCGCGTTTCTCGAAATCGCTCAGCGCCACGTTTTCGAAGAAAGAGGAGATCACCATGCAGGCATGGTGGTGGCCGAACAGATTTTTCCAGAAGCCTTCGAGGTTGTCGCGCCGGGCGTTGTACAGCCCATCGTACTTCTTGTCGTACCACGCGGGTTTGCCCTGCGGCCGGCAGTGATAGCGCGCGGGGAGAATGACGTATTCGTCGTTCTCCATCACGACCACGGGCGCGTAGGTGAACGGAAAGATGCGCGAGTCGTTGGGCTGGGGCTCGGTGCGTTTCAGGTTGGCGATTTTGGTTTTGTACCAGGCAATTTTGTTGGTTGCGATGCGCTGGTCTTCCAGCGCCTTCTTGGTTTCCTTTACCTTCAGTTGGCGTTCCGCCGTGGTCAGGCGCTGCTTCTGGGAAAACAGGGCCGCTTCCCATTCCTTGGCCATGTGCGCGCGGTATTCGTCGATGGCGTCCTTGATGCGTTTCTCCGCAGGCGTCTTCGGACGATAGAAGTTCGCCTCCAGGGCCTTGGGGATTTTGATTGTGTCATCCGTCGCTCGTCGTTGAAACAGCGCTTCGAACTTCGCGTGGTCGACGCGCGCCTTGAACAGGCGCCCGAGGGCTTTCAGGTCTTGTTGCACCATGGCGGAGTAGCACATGGGATTAACCTAACTCAAAGGGGAGGCCAGGGAAACGATGTGCACGAAGTGTGGGGTTTGAAAGAGATGGAATCCCCGCTGCGCGGGGATGTCATGCAAGGCCTGGATTCCCGCTTTCGCGGGAATGACAACCTTTGCTGTTGGGGTTCGCTGCGCTCACCCCAACCTACATTACTCCCTAGTCCCCTCAAATATGGCCGTCACCCCCGCGAAAGCGGGGGTCCAGGGTTTACATGTAGATTCTCACCTTGCTTGCAGCCATTCTCGCGCCGCGGGGATACGCAAAAACCCCTGAAAAACAGGCCGGCTGCGGAGGCACTTGACCGCGCCCCCAGTACTGGATAAATATCCAGTATCCCAGACAGGCAACCCGGCATGGACACCCTCACCCCCAGAC
>NZ_JBAVEJ010000144.1:0-14964 GCF_049587675.1 Sulfuricaulis sp.
GGCGAGCCGCGCCACGGCTTCGTCGAGCTTCACACCCAGCGCCAGTAGAGTGGCGAGTACGGCCAGCAGGTTGTAGGCGTTGAAGCGTCCGATCAACGTGCTCTGCAGTTCGGTTTCTCCCTCGGGCGTCGCGACGCGCAGCCACAGTCCATCCGGCAAGAGCCGCACTTCGCGCGCGCAGACATCGCCGCCCTCGATACCGTAACTTAAAATTCTGATCTGCGCATCGACACCGGCCAGCAGGCTCCGGCCAAAGGCATCGTCGTGATTGATCACGGCGTGTTTTACTCCTTCCATGGCGAACAGACCGGCCTTGGCCTTGCCGTAGGCCTGCATGTCGCCGTGATAATCGAGATGATCGCGCGTCAGATTGGTGAACACGGCGATACTGAAGGCGATGCCGCTCACTCGCCCTTGTTCGAGTGCGTGCGAGGAAACTTCCATCGCCACCTGCGTGGCGCCCTGCTCCGCAAAATCCGCCAGCAGGCGCTGCAGCGTCATGGCATCGGGCGTGGTGTGCAGCGAGGCGTTGAGCGCGCCGGGAAAGCCGTAACCCAGTGTGCCGATCACCGCGCAACGCCGGGGCGCCTGATCGAGCGCCTGCGCCAGCAGTTGCGTGCAGGTCGTCTTACCGTTGGTGCCGGTGACGCCAATCACGACCATTCGGCGCGAAGGCGTATCGTAAAAGCGATCCGCGATGATGCCGATCCTGTGACGCAACCCGGACACGCCGAACACTGGCACCGGCGCGGCGCGCAACGCAAAACCATCGTCGGTCTCATACACGACCGCGGCTGCGCCCGAAGCCACGGCATCACCGATGTAATCGCGTCCGTCCGTCACCATGCCCGGCACAGCCAGAAAAAGATCGCCTGGTTGGACGCAGCGACTATCCGTTTGCAGGCCGCGCACCTCGCGGTTCGCCACGCCCGGCACGCGTGCAATTCCATCGAGGAGTTCACGCAGTTGACGGACTTTACGTGTCATTCAGCCACCTGCTCGCTTTTCACGGTCATGAGGCGCGGCGACTGACGTGGTGCGTCGGGCGGCACATCGAGCAGCCGCAATGCGCCCGTCAACACACGTCCAAACACCGGCGCAGCAATCTCGCCGCCGTAATAACCGCCGCGGGTGGGTTCATCGATCGCCACCACCATCACCAGGCGCGGCGAAGTCGCCGGCGCGAAACCGGCGAACCAGGAGATATATTTTTCCTCGGAATAGCCACTGCTGGTGAGCTTGCGCACCGTGCCGGTTTTGCCAGCCACGCGATAGTCGGCGACCTGCGCGGCCTTGCCCGTCCCTGCGTCGCTGACAGCCAGCTCCAACATCGATTGCAAACGGCGCGCGGTCGTCACGGACATGACGCGTTCTCCCTGCGGCGGACTATCTGTATGCAACATTGTCAACGGCAGCGCTTCGCCGTCATTGGCCAGCACGAGATAGGCGCGCGCCAGTTGCAGCGGTGTGACGGAAATTCCGTAACCGTAGGAAATGCTCGCCTGATCGACCGCTACCCAGCGCGATGATGGATTAATCAGTCCCGGCACTTCACCCGGCAGCCGCGCGCCAGTCGTATCGCCGAAGCCTACGTGCCGCAACATCTCCCAGAGGCTTTTTTTGTCGAGCGCCAGCGCAATTTTGGAAGCGCCGACATTGCTCGATTTCTCGATGACACCCGCCACCGTGAGCATGCCATAATTGTGCACATCATGGATGATGCGGTCGCCGATCTGCAGCGATCCGGGCGTGGTGTCGATCAAGGTGCCGGCGGTAAATTTCCCGCTTTCCAGCGCGCAAGCAACCGTGAACGGCTTAAGGGTGGAACCGGGCTCGAACAGATCAGTGACGGCGCGATTGCGGAACGTGCCACTACGTAACCCGGCACGGTTGTTGGGATTGAAATCCGGCTCGTTGACCAGCGCCAACACTTCACCTGTATGCGCATCCAGCACGATAGCACTGCCGGCACGTGCATTATGTTCTGTGACTGCCGCCTTCAATTCGCGGTAGGCGAGATACTGGATGCGCCGGTCTATGGAAAGCACTAGGTCTTTGCCCGGTTTGGGCAACACCACGCTCTCGGCCACTTCCACGGCGTTACCCTGAAGATCGCGCAACAGTCGCTTGGCTCCCGGCACCGCACGCAACCAGGAATCGAAGGCGAGCTCCGTGCCCTCTTGGCCCTGATCGTCCACGTTGGTGAATCCGACCACGTGCCCAGCGACAGAACCGAGTGGATAGTAGCGCCGGTATTCACGCTGCAGCGCGACACCCGGGACTTTTAGCGCCATCACGCGCTCGGCGAGCGCCGGCGGCACGTGCCGCTTGAGATACATAAACTCGCGGTCGTCGTGCCTGCCCAGGAGCTGAGCCAGCTCGTGCGTGCTCATGCCGAGCAGCGCCGCCAGGCGCGGCCACTTCCGGCGTTCTTCCGCCAGGGTCGGCGGATGTGCCCAGACCGAATCCACCGGGGTGCTAACCGCAAGCGGAGAGCCGTTGCGATCGAGAATCATGCCGCGATGCGAATTGTCCTTGACGAGGCGCGAGTGCCGGGCATTGCCCTGACTTTGCAGGAAATCGGTGTTGAGGGCCTGCAGATACACCGCGCGTGCCGCCAGCAACATCATGCCGGCGAAAAAGAACAGCAGTACGATGGCGTTACGCACCGGATGACGGGTTTTGGCGCCGCGGCTCATGGCGCGGAATCCCGCGTGACCCGCACGACGCGGATATGCGCGGCATCGGGCGTGTTCATGTTAAGACGGCTCCGCGCCATGGCTTCGACACGTCGGTGTTGCGACCAGGCGCCCTCCTCGAGCAACAATTTTCCCCACTCGACATTGAGCGCATCACGTTCCGCCTGTCGCGTCTGCAATTCTGAAAACCGTTGACGACTTTCATGACGCGTCTGCACCACGGCGATCGAGGTGGCCATTACCGCCGCGAGCAGCACCAGCAATCGTTTAGGCACTGGTTATTTCTCCTGTTCGTTCGGCGACACGCAACACAGCGCTGCGAGCGCGTGGATTGTGTCTGGCTTCCGTCTCACTAGCCCGAATCGCCTTGCCGATGGTTTTCAGCCGTGGATGGAACTGATCGTGCCGCACCGGAAAATCGGGCGGTAGATCATCGCCTTTCGCTTCGGCACGCAGAAAATGTTTCACTATCCGGTCCTCGAGCGAATGGAAGCTGATCGCGACCAGCCGTCCACCGGTGGCGAGCAAGCGTATCGTCTGCGGAAGCGCCTCCCGAAGTTCATCGAGTTCACGATTGATGTGGATACGAATGGCCTGAAACGTGCGTGTGGCCGGGTCCTTGTTTTTTTCGCGTGATGGTACGGCGCGCGTGACAATTTCTGCGAGACGGCGCGTCGTCGTGATCGGATCGATTTCGCGCTCGCTCACGATGGCGCGCGCAATGCGTTTGGCGAAACGCTCCTCGCCATATTCACGGATGACCTGCGCGATTTCATTTTCCTCCGCACGCCGGATCCAATCGGCGGCGGACTTGCCCGCCTGCGGGTCCATGCGCATGTCGAGCGATCCGTCGGCGCGAAAACTGAATCCGCGGCACGCATCGTCGAGTTGCGGCGATGACACACCGAGGTCGAAAAGTATCCCATTGATTTTTCCTGCCAGACCCAAGATGTCTATCGTGCGGTCCAACAGCGAAAACGGTCCTTGAGTGATTTTGACGCGTGCGTCGGCACCGAACTTGCGGCGCGCATCCTCGCAGGCCTGCGGATCGCGATCGAACACCAGCAGCTGTCCGTGCGTCCCCAGTCGTTTCAATATTTCCTGCGCGTGCCCGCCTCGCCCGTACGTGGCATCCACATACACACCGTCTTCTTTTACATGCAGTGCCTGCAACGCCTCCTCCAGCAGTACCGGAACGTGGTGATGCTCATTCACGCGTTCTTTCTAAAGCGAGAACGATTCGAGATCCGGCGGCAGCTTGCCATCGTCCTCGCCTTCGCTCTCGAGCCATTCGGCACGACGCGCGTTCCACGCGCCGTCGTCCCAGATTTCAAATTTATTTCCCTGCCCGATCAGCATGACGTCCTTGTTCAGACCGGCGAACTCGCGTAGCAGCGGCGCCAGGAGAATGCGGCCGTTGCCGTCGAGCTCGCATTCGGTGGCGTGACCGACCAGCAGGCGTTGCAGCTTGCGCGTCTGCTTGTTGAAGCTCGAGAGCTTCATGATCTTGCGCTCGATCTCCTCCCACTCCGGTTGCGGGTACAGCAGCAGGCAATGATCGCGGTCGACGGTGAGCACCATCTGTCCGCTGCAGACGCGCGTTAGCTGTTCGCGATAGCGTGTCGGGATCGCCATGCGACCCTTGCTGTCCAGCGTCACTGCGTTGACACCACGAAACATTTTTCCCCGCTTTTTCCCGCTCTATTCCACAAAAAACCACAATTCACCACTTAATGACACTATAGATAGGCGTGGCGCGGGGTGTCAAGCGAAAACAGCGAATCCTGCAAGATTTCTTCTTTGCAGGTCAGCAGCTTAGGGAGGGAAGATGAATCAAACCGGGGTGAATCAATCGCAAGGTGCTTTTGGGGCTCAAAGCGATACCATTTGTCGTAGAAATCGCAACAAAAAACTACAAAAGAAACATGAAATTATAGAATCATGTTAAAGTAAAAAAGGAGTCAGCCGTTAAGCCGGGTTCTGTCGTGGACAGCCATTCATCTGGGACGCCTGTCGCCAGGCGCCTCATGCGGCCTACCCGGGAACAGTGCGGGCAGCACTATCGTTCCCCTATTTGGCCTTACTCCGGGTGGGGCTTGCCCTGCCACGGGATGTTGCCACCCGCGCGGTGCGCTCTTACCGCACCATTTCACCCTTACCAGTCCCCTGAAATAAATCAGGCAACTTCGGCGGTATATTTTCTGTGGCGCTTTCCATCGGCTCACGCCGCCCAGGCGTTACCTGGCACCCTGCCCTGCGGAGCCCGGACTTTCCTCCACTCGGCCACGCGAACGTGGCCGGGCAGCGGCTGTCTGGCCAACTCCAGGCGCCATTATACCAGCCGCCGGTGATTAGTTCTGAAA
This sequence comes from Sulfuricaulis sp., assembly GCF_049587675.1. Lineage (GTDB taxonomy): Bacteria > Pseudomonadota > Gammaproteobacteria > Acidiferrobacterales > Sulfurifustaceae > Sulfuricaulis. Next base: position 5,063 of record NZ_JBAVEJ010000144.1, read on the forward strand.
ACCTTTGCTCAGGCAAACAGAATTGAAACGGGGTGTGCATGTCGCCTGCTTCACGGCGATTTTGCCGGGCCAAAATTGAAACCGATGGACATCCGCGGACGCCCGGATTCATTACGTGTGATCTCATGCAGGGTTTCAGGCGCAAAGAAAATAAACATACCGGCGTGAGGCTGGACCTCCTCCCGCCGCATACCGTCAATCAGCACGAGCTTTCCCGAATCGGGCGGAACATCGATGTAATAGACGCCGGAGAGAATCTCGTCATCCTCGTCATGCGTGTGCGCAAACGTGATGTCGCCGGGACGCATGATATTGAGCCACCAACCCATGCGCAGATCTTTTTTCGGGCAATTCAAGATGTATGCTGCGTGGGTTGTCGCCAAATCCAGAATCACACGGATTTCCGGTATCGATTCGAATGCCACGTAGAGGTTTTCATAACGCCCGCCCAGATAGTGATGTTGACCGACAATATCGCTCTGCGGCAGCAACTCAATGCGTGCGCGCAGAGTCGCATTCAGTGCGTCGCAATCCTGACACTCACCGATTTGATACAGCACCGGATGTACATTATTTTCGGGATTTTTCGTTGGGCGCGAAAAGATCACTGAGTTTATCCCGCGCTGCATCTGGCTTACCGTCCGAAGTTTGAACGTCGCCGAACAGGTTATCGAGCTTGGCCTTGGCGGCCTGCGTTTTGCCTTCACCGGGCGGACGATGCGCGTTCGGCCGCGGCTTGAACCAGTCGCAGAAATTCGCGTGTTCCTTGTCGCGCACTTCTTCGGCCCGTTCCTCCTGGCATTGACCGGTCAGGCGCGGATCGAAGAACTGGCACATACGGCAGGCATGCAGGTAGGCGCGACATTTCGGGCATTCTGCCAGACGGCTTAACGGCAAGGGTAATTCCGCCGCCGAAGCACCGCACTTCCAGCAAACCAGCGCGATCGCCATCGTTATTGCTTGAATATCTGTTTCAGGAACGATTGCAACTCAAGCCAAGATTCTTTATCGGCGACGGCATTATAGTTCAGCGGTAGATTGAATTTGGCGCCATTGGCATCCGCGTCCGGATTGGTGAAACTATGCTTGGCGCCCGGATAGTTCACGAACTTGTAATTCACCTTGGCGCTCTCCATTTCCTTTTTAAAAGCCGCGATCTGCTCCGGCGGCACGAAGGGATCTTCCGCACCGTTCATGACCAGCACCCTGGCCTTGGTTTTGCCGGGTTGCGCTGGATGCTCGGTCGCCAGACCGCCGTGAAAACTGGCCACACCGCGCAACTCCTCGCCCGCGCGCGCCATTTCGAGCACCACGCTGCCGCCGAAACAGTAACCGATCGCCGCCAGCCGCTTCTCATCCACCTGCGGCTGTTTGCGGAGCAGCTGCATGCCCGCCTCGAAGCGCGATTTCATGAGCGGCAGGTTCTTGCGCACTTCGCCCGAGAATTTCCCGGCGTTGTCCGGATGATCCGCCTGCTTGCCACCACCATACATATCCACGGCGAGCGCCACATAACCGGCCTCGGCAAGTTTGCGGGCGCTGTTGCGCGCATGCTGGTCATGGCCCCACCATTCATGCACCACCAGCACCCCGGGGCGGCGCTCCTGCGTGGCGTCGTCATAAACCAGATAGCCTTTGAGCACGGTATCGCCCGCCTTGTATTCGACCGGCCCTTCCTTGATGGCCGCCTGGACCGCCGCCAAACCGCCAAATGCCAGTACAATAGCTAATATCAGCCTTCTCATGATAAAACTCCTTGCCTTATTTTTGCTCAGGGATCCCGTCCCAGGCGTTTCTGTCGAAACGGCTGCAAAGCTCAGCCTAATACCGCGGTGGTGCGCCGGTCAAACATCGCTGTTTGTCGACGCAGCGATTGTCACCCGGCGCCTGGCTTCAGTGACGTATGAAAAAAATATTGCCCGATTCTCTCCAACACCATGACACTCGAACAGGATATCGCCGCCGCATTCGACCTGGGTGGGAGGATTGTCGATGTACGCCCCTACGGTCATGGATTGATCAACGACACCTTTGTGGTATCCATCGACACGGGCCATCGGGCCATTCTTCAACGCATCAACCGGCATGTGTTTCCAAGGCCCGAGCAAATCATGGATAACCTGCGCGCCCTGACGGATCATATTCGTCGGCGCCAAACCAGCGACAAAGCCGCCGCGCGAGAATTACAATGGCCCCGAATATTCTCCACCCGCAACGGTGAGGATTCCGTGGTGGATGCGCACGGCGGATTCTGGCGTGCCATGGGCTTTATCGAGAATACTCACACGCTGGAAACCATCACCGACACAAGCCAGGCTGAAGAAGTGGGTTTCGCGCTAGGCCGCTTCCACGCGCTGATTCACGATCTCGATCCGTCACGGCTTCATGAAACCTTGCCCGGCTTCCACAACGCGCCCAACTATCTGGCGCGTTTTGCCGCAGCCTCCATCCGCCGCCGGGAGACACCCGACAACGCCGAGCTGCGCAATTGTCTTTCATTCGTCGAAACACGCCGAAACCTGGCTGACGCGCTTGAAGCTCCCCGGCGTGAAGGAAAGCTTTTGAGCCGTCCGATCCACGGCGACACCAAACTCAATAATTTTCTTTTCGCCGTCGAAAGCGGCCGCGCGGTCAGCCTGATCGATCTTGACACCGTCCAGCCGGGGCTGTTTCACTTCGACATCGGCGACTGCCTGCGCTCCTGTGCCAATTCCGCGGGCGAGTCACCCGAGGACATAACGGCCGTCCATTTCGATCTCGACATCTGCCATGCGGTTATCAAGCATTATTTTTTCGAAGCAGGCGCCTTCCTGACACCGCATGACCATCGCTATATATATGACGCCATTCGCCTCATCCCCTTCGAGCTGGGTCTGCGTTTTCTCACCGATCATCTGGAAGGCAACCATTACTTCAAGGTCGACTGGCCGGACCAGAACCTGCATCGCGCTTTGGTGCAGTTCGCGCTGACCACCTCCATTGAACGGAACGAAGCGAGAATCAAGTCGCTAATCAAGGCACTGGAGACCTGAATTAACCCATTTCTGTCAGGGCATGGCGCCGTTTGTCCGCTTCCAGCGTTCATGGTTAGATAATGCCTGGAAGTGACTTGTCCTCTAGCTCAGGGGAATACCGCAATGACGTCGCGTTCGATACGGCAACTGGTTCACGCGTTAGCGATTACCGAGGGCGCCGGCGTGACCGTGCATCGCACCATCGGTACGCCGCGAGTGCGGCATCTTGACCCTTTTCTGATGTTGGATCATTTCGCGAGCAACGATCCGGACGACTACATCGCCGGCTTTCCGGATCACCCGCACCGTGGTTTTATCACCCTCACCTACATGCTCGACGGACACATGGAACATCGGGACAGCATGGGCAATCGCGGTGACCTGCGTGCCGGCGGGATTCAGTGGATGAAAGCGGCGAGCGGCGTCATTCATTCCGAAATGCCGCAACAGACCAACGGTCTGATGCGCGGCTTTCAGCTCTGGATCAACCTGCCGGCCTACGAAAAGATGAGCGACCCGCAGTACCAGGAGTTCTCTGCCGAACGCATACCGGTGGTCAAGCTCGATGGGGCGCGGGTCAAAATCATCAGCGGCGAATTCGCGGGCCAGCGCGGACCGATCCACGATCCCCACACGGCGATTCAATACTTCGACATATCTTTAGCGCCCGAAACCGCTTTCACCCACCGCTTGGACGGTAGCGCCACGGCCTTTCTCTATTTATTCGAAGGTAGCCTGCAGACAGGCGGCACGGCGGTAGAAACCCACGCCCTGGCGGTGCTCGGTTCGGGAAACGAGATAGCGGTATCCGCCGGGCCAAAGGGCGCGCGTTTTATCCTGCTTAGCGGGCGCCCACTGCACGAACCCATTGTGCAGTACGGACCGTTTGTCATGAACACCGAACCGGAAATCCGGCAGGCTTTCGATGACTACCGACACAACCGGCTCGTTAGAATACGGGCGCAGACTGTATCGAAATAATTATTATTAACGCTATATGACGCTGGGGCAGCGCATCTGTCTGACAAATCTACAATATTGATAGTTACGTACCGCCCGCCCCGGGGCTTCTCTAGCGCTGACCTGATCATTCTTGTTGATCTAGACGGCATCCAGAGGGCAAAATGCGCCTCTTCGTTTCGGGTCACGGCAGGGTGTCTGCACGCGCCGACCTGCAAATGCAGGCATCGGGTTTAATCATTCAAAAAGAGAGGAAAATACCATGAAGTTGATTCTGTTGGGCGCCCCAGGCGCTGGCAAGGGAACGGTCGCGAAACAGTTGACTCAATTGGACGGTTCCGTGCAAATTTCCACCGGCGACATCCTGCGTGGCGCCGTGCAGGCTGGCAGCGACCTTGGTAAACAAGCCAAGGCCTTCATGGACCGCGGCGACCTCGTGCCCGATGAACTCATCATGGGCATCATGGAAAAACGCCTGCAGGACCCCGATTGCAAGAAGGGTTTTCTGCTCGACGGCTTCCCGCGCACCATTCCCCAGGCCGAAGCTCTGAAAAAACTGCTGGTGAAACTCGGGATCAAACTCGACATGGCGGTGAATATCGACGTGCCGCGCAACGTGATCCTCGACCGCCTCAGCACCCGACGCACCTGCTCCAATTCCAAGTGCCAGGCAATCTACAACGTCAAGAGTATGCCCCCGAAGAAAGAAGGCATCTGCGACAAATGCGGCAGCCCGGTGGTGCAGCGCGAGGACGAGACCGAAGCAGCGATCAGCCACCGGCTCGATACTTATAATAAGAAAACCGCCCCGCTCATTGGATTTTATGAAAAAGAGGGCATGCTGATTACGGTCAGCGCCACGTCAAGTGAAGCGGTAATCGCTGCAATCAAAAAGAAACTCGCGGCCTAATCAAACTAACCCAAGGGTCGGCGTGTGTCTGCCATGCGCGGCAGAACATGCGCCGACCTTTTTTTTGCACAAATTAGCCCCCCGGCGCCAACCGGCTACGTCAGCAGGCCTGTAAATCTCCTGAAATGGACGAACTACAGTGACTAATCCCAAAGCTTTATTGCCCATTCCTGGCAGTCATGCAAAAAAATGACTGCCGCCGCGGGTTATCTGAAACATTTGCCGGGAAATTTGCGACAAAAAAGCCTCCGATTACGGCACTAAAATTGCATATAAATCAATGGACTAATAGCTTAGGGAACCCCTAAGGCATTGGTTTTCTTATACAAACACTTATGCCCGCACGTGGGCGTCTATTCTATATCTATGTTTAGTCCATTAACTAAACCGAGGCTTAACTATCATGCGACAGCTTGTTGCGCTTGTATTTCTCAGTTTCGTGGTGGCCTTCAATGCGAATGCCGATAACGACGACATCCAACAGGGCATTTTTGATGCCTATCTCAAGCTTGCCAGTGGAGGCGATGCGGTGGCGCAGTACGTCGTGGCGCAGCGCTATGAGACCGGCAAAGGCACAGCTAAAAATCAGGAAAGGGCAATGTACTGGTACGAGATGGCAGCCAAACAGAGCTACCCGCTTGCTGTCGTCAAACTCGATGGTTACAAAAAAGAACAGGTGACAGCTGAGCCAGTCCTGACCGAAAAGGCACAGAAAGAACCGGAAAAAAAACCTCCGGCGGCTCCCAGGGAAACGGTTGCCAAACCAAAGGTGAAACCGGACGTCGTCCCTGTCGTTGCGGTGAAAGCACCGCCGGTTCAGGCTAGCAAAGCCAAGCCTGCGGAACCGGTAGTCCGTCACGAAGAGGTAAAGCAGGAAGCCAAACTACCGGCTGTGGTAGTCGTTGCCAAAGCGCCGGTAGTCGTGGAGCCCCCCGCGTCCAACATCAACGTGATACAAGCGCTCCTGACCGGAAAATGGAAACGAAACCTGCAGGATGCGGATTTCCTTCCTTCTGCGAATGCCGCCTGTCTACAAAGTAGCAACGCGGAGGTGGTGTGTTTTTCCGCGGAGCTTACTCGCAACCTGGAAAATAATGGCCTGACATATAACGTCAAATCCGTCATTTCCGGCATTAACAACAAAGAAGCTAAATTCAACCTGCGCTATACCTACAATGTCGTGCACATTGCCGGTAAACCTCATGAACAAACAAACGGCATGCGCAATGAAGTCAATGATATGGCCGTGAAAACCGGCTGGCAGGAGCCCGGTGTCAGTATGGAGTGCCGCATGCGTGACGAGCGTTCGCTTACCTGTACTCGCGCCGATCGAAAAATGGCTTATCAATTCGTACGCGATTAGCCCCTGCTTCAACAGGACGTCTTTCGATAGTGCCGAGAATGCTCGTATGAATATCTGTCATGCAGGTAAGGAAACGGGGAACAAGGTGAATTATGAATAAATCATTTCATGGCGCATTGGTCTTTCTGGCAATACTTTGCCTCTGCCCGGCGGCATACGGCCAATCCGATAGCAAAGATAGTCAGGACGCAGAACTGAAATTCAGTATTCAGATGACATCGGCGCTGAACAACGACCCCAAGGCGCAATTCCTGGTAGCTGAAATGTATGAACAGGGTGTGGGCACTCCACAAAATCTCAGGATGGCCCATCTGTGGTATACCAAGTCAGCGAACCAGAAATACGCTCCAGCGATTACAAAACTTGCCAGCTGGGGAAGCGAAACGCAGCAAACTGACGCCGCGCGTGAACGCGCCGAAGAACAGAAGCGCCGTCAGGCCGAAGTCGCCGCAGCGGCGGCGGCCACGGCCAAGGCCACGCGTGAACGCGCCGAAGAACAGAAGCGCCGTCAGGCCGAAGCCGCCGCAGCGGCGGCGGCCACGGCCAAGGCCACGCGTGAACGCGCCGAAGAACAGAAGCGCCGTCAGGCCGAAGTCGCAGCGGCAGCGGCCACAACTACAGTAAAAGCAGTTCAGGCAACTGAAACAGCGCCCGCCGCTATGGAAAAACAGCTCGAAACCAATCGGCCGAAAGACAAGTCTAGAGGCACGACCGAGAAAACCGCCGAGAAAAGTGACGTCGAATTCAAAGCCAACCCGTGCAAAACGCCGACTGCGAAATTCACCTCAACTTGTCAGTAATATAGCCTGGCAAGAGTGCCAGGCTCGGTCTGACCACACGGAATCATGCGTAATGGCTGTAATTCATTCGCAGGTCGAAAGAAATCTTGCTGACGGGCCTTTGCAGGGGTTTGCGGTAAACATGGTCGGTTCGTTGGCTATTTCGTCGTTACCAGCCACCGGGTCCGCATTTTGAGATGGAACATCAAACCCGCTCGACTTATGAACAGCCGTATCAGCAGTAGTTTTTGTCTGAGGGGGCAACACAGGTTCAGGATTTCTTTCCTGGACCACCGCCGCTGCCTCAACGGCGCGAGCCTCATGATTGGCCTTCTCTGCCGCAAGCGCTGACTGATTTGCTCTCTCCCGCTCCCGGGCGAGAACCATCTCACGTTCCGCGACCAGTGCACGTTCCCGTGCCAACGCGACATTTCGCATGGCCTCACGCTTAGCCGCTTTGGCTGAAGCCAGAGCAGAATCACGCTCACGTTCAATTGATTTCAGCCTAGCCTCCCGCTCCGGATCCGTTTCGACCACGGCGTTTACGGTGTCCCCCGGGGGAACCGGAGATATTCTCTCCAGCGGTTGGGTATCTGGAATGCGATCATTCACCGGTACGGCTCTCGCCGGCGACACATCGGTCACCGTTGTCACATTCGCCACCGGTGCCACCGCAGCCACAGAAGGCGGCGCGACTTTATCCGTTGCTGCCTGTGTAGACCTCAATTGATGATTAGCGAAGAACCAGATAAGCGCAATGGACAGCAACACCCCACCAACAACGGCGAAAGGAATGTATCGCTTTGCCATTGGCGCCCCATTTCGCGCCGCTAGCGCGCCAAGCTCACTGGAACTCTTTGCAATACCCGTGTCAGTAAGTTTCGCGCGCTGCGCATCGCCCGAGCAATCAGACGGCGGGACAACAGCCTTTGTCTGCCTGTTCCTCTCAGCCTGTGCTGATTCATCTGGCTGAAGATCAGGCTTCTCCACCTGTCGTTTCGAAGGTAAAGTTTGCAGCGGCAGTCTTTCCGTCTCGATCCCGCCACGTGTCTTGTCAGATCCCGCGCCATTGAGTGGTGTCACAACTCTTTTTCGCACCGGTGTCACGACACTGGCATCTTCCACCAGGGATGTTACAGATGTCTTGGTATGAGTGGCATCTATCGTGCCCGCCCTTATTTTGGTTTCGACATCGGACTCGTACTTCGCTCCTGGCGGGAGAGTGTTAATTGACTTTCCGTATCCCTCCATAAGCATCGCGCTGCCTGCAACGGTCGTTGCTCTGGCGGACACCATCTTGCGAGTTGCATGCGCCACGCTGGCAGCGGGCAATTTCGCCGCTTTCAAAGGACGCGTTTCCTTCACCGGCAGGTTTTGCTTCACACGGTCTTCCTGGGTAACGGCAAAAACCGGCAAGGCGCCATATTTCTCACGTTCCCTCAGAACCTGTTCCACCAGCTCACCGGTGACTACCGCGGCCTGCGATGCATAAGCATAGACCAGAGCATAATCACACAAGAGATTAATAAGCCTCGGGATACCGCCGCAATGTTCGAAAACCACATCGCAGGCATCTTCGCTGAAAAGATCATGCTCGCCACCCGCCACGATGATGCGGTGACGAATATATCCCCGCGTTTCTTCTTGGCTGAGCGATTCCAGATGATAGTCCACGGCAATTCTCTGGGCGAACTGCTCCAATTCGGGTCGCCGCAAGATTTCGCGCAATGGGGACTGGCCGACAAGAATCACTTGCAGCAGCAGATCTTTTTCGGAGTTGATATTTGACAGCATGCGCAATTCTTCCAGTGCATCGGAAGACATGTTTTGCGCCTCATCGATGATCAGCATCGTTCGCCGATTTTTCGCATATTGCCCAATCAGGTAATCCACAAAAATCTGGTGCAACTGGGCCCTGGTTTTGCCAGTGTCTTCCAGGCTAAACGCTTGCAGTATCCAGCGCAGCAATTCGCCAAAAGAATGATGGGTGTTGGAGATAAGGCCAATCGAAACATCGTTACCGATCCGGTTCAACAATCGGCGTAACAAGGTGGTCTTACCCGTGCCGGCCTTGCCGCTAACGACACAAAAGCCGGCCTGGTTTTCTAGGCTGTACTCAAGCAGCGTCATGGCCATCTCATGTTGCTTGCTCAGATAGAGATAGGCCGGGTCTGGCAGCAAGGAAAATGGCTTTTCCTTAAGCCCGTAAAAGGACTTGTACATGGTTGGTACTCTCTTCCCCTCGTGATGAAGCTGGTTTCTCGAGGCATTACTCCGACCATCGGAAACCGTTCATGCCGGATCTGCGTCCGGTGGTTTCAATATTTTTATTCATTGTGTTCTCTCTCGGCGCCAAAAATCAATCATGGATTGGCGGCAGCGACTCAACTTGTTAATTCTAAACAATATTAACCGTCGAGATAGCCTGTCCTGCTTCCGTTTGACGCAGACATGGAGTCGGATTTTGGCTGCCACAACCCAAAAAAAAACCCGGCAGATGCCGGGTTTTTTATTTCTGTTTGGATGTTACTTCAAGGAACGATCAGTAGCACCTTCACCGTGCTATCGACGAACTTTCCATCCACGTACCCGATGGCATCGGGATTGGAAGCGATCCAACTTTTCATTTCGGCATCATCGCCGATTTCACGGGGGGGTTGACCCTTTCCGGTGAAAAGAATCTTGGACCAATACACCTTGAGCACGGAACCATCTTTCTTTACCACCGTTTTGTAAAACTTCTGACGCGCGGGACTGCTCGGCGCCTGATCGACGGGCGTGACCCGCTGCCCGTTGGGAAACACACCCGACTTGCCGAGGTAGATATCCGCCGCCTGATCCGCAGTGATTCCCGCCATGTTATTGCTGGGATGGAC
>NZ_JBAVEJ010000145.1:0-3196 GCF_049587675.1 Sulfuricaulis sp.
GCATTGCATCAGTGGCCGTATTGGCGAAGGAGCGCGACTGACAGCAGATGATGTCAGCCTTGGCGCCTAGCCTCATGGTTCTGGCGAACGAAACCTGATACGCGCGGGTAATGGCGGGGGGGCGACAGCGTATACCGCGGAGCATCCGATGATATGCGCGAGAAAACGCCGGGAGCGGTCGGGGACACGAAACCACGTTACTTGAGCGGGGTTGATTTACGGCTCGTAAATTTCTTACTTTGCTTGCAACCGATAGATGTACTCGGTCAGCGCCAGAATACGTGAACGTGCAAAGTATGATCTATCTATGTTTTCCTCGTGCAAATATTCGTCATAATACTTGCTGCTTCTGTATTCTTTGCCCCAAATGGGCATATCTCGCGTTCCGTGCGCCATCAATTCATGCGTGCCTTCGATGGTTTCAAACACCCGCGCGAAAGGAAACACCCCGCCATTTTTCTTGGAAAGCAGCGTTAAGTCAGTCGCGGGTTTATTCAACATCTTGCTGTATGCACCGTCCCCCTTGCCCAGTATGCCATGGCAAATGATGCACTTTTGTTCATACTCGGCTTTGCCGATATCAATTTTGCGGGTGTCAGCTTTATCCGCGGTGTATCCGGCCCCGGCAAAGAAAACCAGGATTGTCCCCAGGAACGCTGAAGCGACTGTTGTCGATTTCATTTGACCCTCCAAAAATTATGCTGCTCTGGAAGTTATCTTAGCAAACTCGCAAAATAATCGGTAAAGTAATCGGTAAAGTATTAGGCGAATTCGAATCAAGACTTTTGATTTGCGTCAAAATCTGCTTTTGATAAATAACGGCGACGCACGCTGTATAGTAGAGGACCGATCCGGCTATGCCAACATTGATATACATCAACTAGGGCAAAACCCACGGAGATTAGTATATCGCTTTAAGGCAGAAGCTATAACATGATGAACACTGATCTATCCTGACTGTACAAAACTGCACGATAAGTTCGTCCTGTCTTAAGATAGGACGCAACAGTGGCGCAATGTCGAACAGGGGAATAATGGCATGCACGTACCTAAACTTGTAACGTGGACAATGGTGGGGGCTATCTGCCTGACAACAGCCCAGGTAATTTGGCAGACGCCAGCAAAGGCCGCGGAAGTCACCAAGAACCCTGACGCCGGACAAGCCACCTCGAAACTGAGTGACGCAGGCTGCATGACCTGCCATGACGGAAAAAAACAGGTATTTGCATTGCCCTCTGCAGACGGAAAAATCCGCCCGCTGCGATCGATTCAACAAGACAAGTATGTAAAAGGCATCCACGGAGAACTGACTTGTGTGGCGTGTCATCGGGATATTGCCGATAACAAAGCGCCGCACAAAAAAGTCGCCGCGCCCAAAGCCAATTGTGTGACCTGTCACGAGGAGCTGTGGGAAACCGTCAAGAAGGAGAATTTGACGGCAGAAAAAACCAGGCTCGGAGTAGTGGTACAGAACATCGAGGCGTACAAGAAATCTTTCCATGCCCGGCCCAAGAGCGAGACAAGTGTCAAAGCATACTGCGACGACTGTCACGACACTCATTATTTCAATGTTCCACCGCGAGGCACTTCCAAACGCACGGAATGGCACCTGACCGTACCCAACGTTTGTGGCGCGAAGTGCCATACCGAAGTGCTGGAAGAGTATGAGACGTCAGTGCATGGGATGGAGGTCATGGAAAAGCACAATCCGAAAGCGGCTGTGTGCACGGATTGCCACACCACCCACAGCATCGCGAAAACGACGGATGACGCCACCATGCTCCTGATCGTCGAGAATTGCGGAGGTTGCCACAAGGAGAACCTCGAGAGCTACCGCGACACCTATCACGGCCAGGTTGGCAAGCTGGGCTATACGTATACGGCCAAGTGTTTCGACTGCCACGGCAGTCATACGATCATGAAGGTGGATGATCCGGAATCGACAGTGTCCCCCAAGAATCGCCTGAAGACTTGCAGGCAATGCCATGACGGAAAACAGCGCAAGGAAGCGACGGCGGGATTCGTGACCTACAGTCCGCATGCCAATGACCATGACTTCGCGCGCTATCCCCAGGTGTGGCTCGCCGCAAAATTCATGCACTGGCTGCTTGTGTTCGTGTTTGCCTACTTCTGGGCGCATTCGCTGCTGTGGTGGTATCGCGAATACAAGCATCGCAACGATCGCATGGCCGAGCGGCATATTCGAACGGACGAATTGCTGCACGGAGAAACCAAGCATGTCCGGCGGTTCGGGTTACTCTGGCGGATCGCTCACTTGCTGTTCGCCGTGAGCGTCATGACGCTGATTCTGACCGGCATGGGCCTGTTTTACTCGGACATCTCCTGGGCGCCGGTCGTCATGAAAGCGTTCGGTGGCCCGCAGGTAACGGGGATTATCCACCGGGTCAGCGCGGCGATCATGCTCGGTATCTTCTTCCTGCATCTGATCGGTGTCGCTATCAGCCTCTACCGCCACCGCAAAACCTTCCGCTGGTTCGGGCCCGATTCGCTGGTGCCCAACTGGAAAGACTTGCAAGATGCCGTGGGCATGTTCAAGTGGTTCGTCGGCAGAGGGCCACGGCCGATATTCGACCGCTGGACTTACTGGGAGAAATTCGACTATTGGGCGGTGTTCTGGGGCATGGCCGCGATTGGCGGCACCGGCATGCTGCTGGCCTTCCCGCACATAACCGCTTCGATCCTTCCGGGATGGGTGTTCAACGTGGCCACACTGGTACACGGCGAGGAAGCCTTCCTGGCCGCCGTGTTCCTGTTCACGGTGCACTTCTTCAACAACCACTTCCGGCCGGACAAGTTGCCGCCGCCGGATGTCGTGATGTTCACCGGCACCCAGTCGCTGGAAGAGTTCCGGCGCGAACATGGGCTGCAGTACCAGCGTCTGGTCGACAGCGGACAACTGGAGAAGTACCTGGTGGACGCCCCGTCGCGGCCCATGACGCACGGATCGAAGATATTGGGCATTACCTTGATCACGATTGGTCTGGTGCTGCTGATCCTGGTAACGGTGGGCTTCTTCAGAGGTTAAACGCCACATGGCGCTGCGATACCGAGGCGAGCGAAACGCTCGCCTCGGACTCGATGTGTCAACGCGCGCGTTGACCCGTTTTGATTTTTCTCCAGGAACCGGCTAGACGCGGTTTGCGTCCGGTGAACATGGCGCGCACCAGGTTCTCCC
>NZ_JBAVEJ010000146.1:0-9420 GCF_049587675.1 Sulfuricaulis sp.
CTTGGCACAATTCATTCGTGACCATGAACAGGTCACCTCTTCCGGTCTTGGCTACCCAGCGACGGGTGAACTCCGGCTGGTGGCAAACCTCTAATTCCCCGGTCACGGAAACCGCGCAACCGCTGGCGATATCCGCCGGAATCTCACGGTCGGCGAGCACCGGGTCGGACGTCTCGCCGGTGCCGGTCCAGATGAGGGCGGCGAAACCGGCGATCAGTGCGCTCAACAATGTCAGGGCTTTATTCATGGTTCTTTGCTTGTCTCTTGCATGAATAGAGGCATAATCCATGCCAGAATGGCGTACTCTGAAAAATCCATAACTTACAGCGGATTAGACCATGGCTGACGGGTGCATTGGGTGCCGGGATAGGCGCAGAATTTCACGACATTTGCCAGTGGCGTCACCTGGGGAAATCGCGTTCGGCCTGTCGACCGCGCTGCATTTGACATTCATCCCCCTGCTCCCTTAAATGGCAGCCCATGCGCGAACAAGCCCAGTGTCGGAATTTCAGCGTGAAATGAACGGTCCGATTCTGGTTGAAGTCAAAAATCTCACGCGCTTCTACGGCACGCTGCAGGCAGTCAAGGACGTCAGCTTTACGATCCGCAAGGGCGAAGTGCTCGGCTTCCTCGGCCCCAACGGTGCCGGCAAAACCACTACCATGCAGATCATCAGCGGCAATCTCGCGCCCTCGGGCGGGAGTGTGACCATCGCCGGCCACGATCTCCTCGACGATCCGCGCGCCGCCAAAAGCCAGATCGGTTACCTACCGGAACAACCGCCGCTCTACCGCGAACTCACGGTGGACGAATACCTTGATTACTGCGCGGCGCTGAACCGCCTCCCGCGCGCACAACGCCGCCGCGCGCGCGAGACCGCCAAGGAGCGCTGTGGCCTGCAGGACACCGGCCGCCGGCTCATTGGCAACCTGTCCAAGGGCTTTCAGCAACGCGTCGGCATCGCGCAGGCGATCATCCATCTGCCGCCGGTGGTGATTCTGGACGAACCCACGGTCGGGCTCGACCCGATCCAGATCCGCGAAATCCGCGCGCTCATCCGCGAACTTGGCCGGGAGCACGGCGTGATCCTGTCCACACATATCCTGCCCGAGGTGCAGACCACCTGCGACCACGTGCAGATCATCAACAAGGGCGAACTGGTGCTAAACGAGAGCATCGAGGGCCTTGAGCATCACATGAAATCCTCGTCTATCACCGTTGCCTTCCGTCATCCGCCTGCGATTGAAACACTGCAGCAACTAAAGGGTGTAACAACGGTGCAGGCGAAACAGGACGGACGCATGCACGTTTTCCATGAAACCGGACTCAACCCTACGGACGATATCCTGCGCATGGCAGTGGAAAAGAACTGGGGCTTGTATGAAATACGCCCCGGACGGCTTTCGCTCGAGCAGGTGTTTCTGGACTTGACCTCGGCCGCGGGCGAGGCCGTCACGACGGAATCGCCGGCAATCACGGATTCACTGGAGGGCCACGCGTGATATTCACCATCGGACTGCGTGAACTGAAGTCGCTGTTTCTCTCGCCGCTCGCGTGGTCCATCCTCGCCGTGGTGCAACTAATCCTCGCATACCTGTTCCTGGGCCGGATTGAGATCATCCAGATGTATCAGGCGCAACTCATGGCGATGGACGGCGCGCCCGGCGTGACCGAAATCATCCTGCCCGATCTGCTCGGCAATGCGGCGATCATTCTGCTGCTGGTGGTACCGTTACTGACCATGCGTCTTGTCGCCGAGGAGCGGCGCAATCGCACACTCTCGCTGCTTTTCAGCTCGCCGCTGTCGATGACCGAAATCGTGCTCGGAAAATACCTCGGCATCCTGCTGTTCCTGCTCGTGCTGCTGGTGCTGATCGCGCTCATGCCGCTGTCCCTGCTCGCCGGGGCCAGGCTGGATTTCGGCCTGCTGGCGGCCGGCTTCCTGGGGCTGGCGCTGCTGCTAGCTGGCTTCGCCGCCGTCGGGCTTTTCATGTCGACACTGACGCAATATACGACGGTGGCGGCCATCAGCACCTTCGGCGCCCTGCTGCTGTTCTGGATACTCGACTGGTCAGGCCAGGGATTTGCCGGCGGCAACTGGCTCGCGTATCTCTCGCTTTTCAATCATTACAAGCCGTTTCTCGACGGGATTTTCGACAGCGCGGACGCGGTCTACCACGTGTTGCTTATCACCACCTTTCTCGTACTCAGCATCCACCGCCTGGATGCCGACCGGCTCGGAGGATAACTATCTTATGTCAGGACGAACGAGCGAAGCGAAGTAGGGCTACCAGTCACATGTCAAGACGAACGAAGTAGGGCTACAGTTATGCGCCATACCTCACAGGCGAAATGGCAACTACGGCTCATGAACGTGAGCTTCGTGGTGCTGTTTCTGGTCGCCGTCGGACTGCTGCAGTGGCTGGCGCGCGAATACCACCTGCAGTTCGACTGGACCCAGGCGCGCCGCCATTCGCTCTCGCCGGCGAGCGTCGCGGTGATCGAGCGGCTCAAGGAACCGCTCAAGATCACCGCCTTTGCCAGCCCGCGTGGCGAAACCCGGCGCGTGATCCAGGACATGGTCTCGCGCTACCAGAAATACAAACCGGATATTCAAATCGAGTTCGTCAATCCGGATACCGCCCCGGAGCGGGTGCGCACGGCCGGCGTGCAATTCGACGGCGAATTGGTGCTCGAGTACGGCGACGCCAAGGAAAATATCCCGCCCGCGCAATTCAACGAGGAGAATTTCACCAATGCGCTCACCCGTCTGGGACATCGCGGCGAACGCTGGGTGGTGTTCCTGAGCGGTCACGGCGAGCGCAGCCCCGACCGGCAGGCGAACTTCGATCTCTCGACCTGGGCATCGCAACTGCACAAGCGCGGCTTCAAGACCAGGACGCTTTCGCTCGGCGAGCATCCGCAGATTCCGGGCAACACCACGGTGCTGGTGATCGCCGGTCCGCGCACGCACCTGCTGCCGGGCGAGGTCAAGGAAATTCAGAACCATCTCGACCGCGGCGGCAATCTTTTGTGGCTGCACGACCCGGGTCCGCTGTTCGGACTGGAGCCGCTCGCGGAATCGCTTGGTATCGAATTCCAGCCGGGCGTGATTGTGGACCCGGCCTCGGAGGCCATCACCGGCAATGCCGCGGCGATCGTGATCGCCAAATACGGCGCGCATCCGGTAGTGCGCAATTTCGCCGACAACACGCTTTTCCCCCAAGCCGGTGGCATCAGTCTGAGGGCGCCCGAGAGCTGGCAGGGATCGGTACTGATGGATACGCGCGCTTCCAGCTGGTCGGAAACCGGTGTACTCAACGGGCCAATCCAGTTCGACAAGGGCAAAGACATTCGCGGTCCACTCAATCTCGCAGTGGCACTGTCGCACCCGCTGGACAAGCGCGAGCAACGCGTCATCGTGTTCGGTGACGGGGACTTTGTGGCGAACAGCTACATTGCCAACGCCGGCAACCTCGATCTCGGCATGAGCCTCGTCAACTGGTTGTCGCAGGACGACGCTTACGTCAACATCCCGGTCAAGACCGCGCGTGACCGCACGCTCAATCTGTCGCGCGGCGTCCAGATCGCCATCGCCACCGGATTCCTCGTGGCTCTGCCGTTGTTCATGATCGGCAGCGGGGTGTTCATCTGGCTGCGCCGGCGCAAACGCTGAACGGAGGCATGGATGCCCGAAGCTGAAAAAAACGATAAATCTGAGACATCCGGCAAACAGGCTGTCTCCGGCCTCAAACGCCGCTGGCTGCTCAATGCCGGCTTGCTGGGATTTATCGCCGCGCTTGCCTGGATCATGGCACAGCGGATGGGCCAGGAAAAAGATATTCCAGGCCCGCCATTGACCGGCCTGTCGGCTGCGACCATGTCGCATGTGCGCATCGAACGCCCCGAACAGCCAGCCATCGCGATCGAGAAAACCGGCAATGAATGGAAACTCACCGCGCCGTTGCCGGCGCGCGCCAATCGTTTAAACGTCGAAACCCTGCTGCGCGTGCTGTCGGCTCCGGTTGAGACGCGCTTTCCAGCTGTTCCCGCGGAGCTCACCCAGTACGGCCTCGAGAAACCCTCGGCACGCGTGCGGCTGGAGAACGAGGAAATCGCCTTTGGCGCGCTGCATCCGCTCAAGAACCAGATTTACGTTCTGCACAACAACGAGGTGGCGCTGATCCCCAGTTATCATCTTTCTGCCGCGACTTATCCTTATACCAATTTTATCAACAGCCGTCTGTTCGAGGAGGACCGCAAGCTCACCTCGATCAGGCTGCCCGGCTTTATGCTCAGCCTGAAAGACGGCGTCTGGCGACGAAACCCGGTGGATAAGAACCTGACCTCGGACCGGATCAACGATTTTGCGTCGGAATGGCAGAACGCGAGCGCGCTGAGCGTGGACAAGTACTCCGGCAAGGAGTCGGTCGATCATATCGACATCGACAGCACACGCGACGGCAAGAACGAAAAACTGCCGTTGGGTATCCTCGCCTACAAACCAGATTTCATCCTCTACCGGCAGGATGAGAACCTGGAATATCATTTCACCGAAGAGACCGGCAAGCGCCTGCTGAACCTCTCCGGTAAAGAGTAAGGCGCGAGCGTCCGGCGTTTTCACCTGACGCCTGACAATAATTTTCGACTAAACCATGCCGGAACTTCCCGAAGTCGAAACCACCCGCCGCGGTATCGAGCCGCACGTGCTCGGCCGAACCGTCACGCGCCTCATCGTGCGCAACCCGCGACTGCGCTGGCGCGTTCCGGCAAAACTGGAAAAGGAATTGGCCGGACAAATCATCGAATCCGTCACGCGGCGCGGAAAATACCTGCTCCTTGCCACCGCCACGGGCACGGCGATTCTGCATCTCGGCATGTCCGGGAGTCTGCGCGTGGTCGCCCGCACGCTTCCGGCGGATAAATACGATCACGTGGACATTGTGCTCGACAGCGGCGACTGCCTGCGGCTGCGCGACCCACGCCGCTTCGGCGCGCTGCTGTGGACCCGCGACGATCCCCTGCGCCATAAACTTCTCAAGCATCTCGGACCGGAGCCGCTGGGGCCGGATTTCAGCGGCCAATACCTGTATAAGAAATTACACGGTCGCCAGCGCAACATTCGCGATTCCCTGCTCGACAGTCATCTCGTGGCCGGCATCGGCAATATTTATGCGAATGAAGCATTGTTCGCGGCGGGTATACGCCCCACGCGCCACGCCGGGAAAATCTCCCGGGCTGTATGTGACCGGCTGGCCAAGGCGATCCACGAAACACTGGAACGTGCATTGCGCGCCGGCGGCACTACGCTGCGCGACTTCCGCGATAGCCGGGGCCGACCCGGTTATTTCCAGCTTTCCCTCAATGTCTACGGCCGCGAAAACCAGCCCTGCCGGAGTTGCGGCACGCCCATCCGCGCCCGGCGCCTGGGTCAGCGGAGTGCTTTTTGCTGCCCAAAATGCCAGCGCTAAGCTAGACTTAAGGTATCGGCGGATGTAACTTATCGAAGCCGTTGATCGCACATGGATTTTGCTTCAGAGTCTCAAAAACAAGCAAAGAATTTTGTGCAAAAAGTTGGCTGACAGGGAGGAGTTTTCCTGAAGGGAAACTATATTTCATAAGAGATGCAACTCGCCGCGAAGAATCAGAACCTCGAGCAGTATTTCGAAGCCTACAGCGAATGGCGCACTACGCTCGCCTCGGGGGTCACCGAACTCAAATCCTGGCTGCAACAGCAGGAATTGAGCGACACCCAGGTCGACCAGCGCCTTGAACACGTGCTCTCGACGCTGCGCGACGACAAGCTGTACGTCGCCTTTGTCGCCGAGTTCTCGCGCGGCAAATCCGAACTGATCAACGCCATCTTCTTCGCCAACTTCGGGCAACGCATCCTGCCGTCAAGCGCCGGGCGCACTACCATGTGTCCGACTGAAGTCCAGTACGAGCCGGGAAGCAAGCCATCGCTGCGGCTGCTGCCGATCGAAACCCGCAAGAGCGGGACTACCATCACCGAGTTCCGCGGCTTCCCCGAGGAATGGCAGACCCTGCCGCTGGATACGCAGTCGCCGGACACCATGATCGAGATGCTGCAGCATATCACCGAGGTCAAGCACGTCGCGCGCGAGGAAGCCCAAACCATGGGATTCCACATCGCCGAGGAAGAATCTCAGAACGGCATGCGCATCGCCGAAGACGGCCTGGTGGAAATACCGAAGTGGCGCCACGCGATCATCAACATCCCGCATCCGTTGCTGGAGCAGGGACTGGTGATTCTCGACACCCCGGGCCTCAATGCCCTCGGTGCCGAGCCGGAACTGACGCTCAACATGCTGCCCTCCGCCCACGCGGTGCTGTTCATCCTCGCGGCGGACGCCGGCGTGACGAAATCGGACATCGACGTCTGGCACGACCATATCGGCGTGCGCAAGGACAGCCCGAACAAGGGCCGGCTCGTGGTGCTCAACAAGATCGACGGTCTGTGGGACGAGCTGCGCAACGCCGAAGAAGTTAACCGTGAGATCGAACGGCAGATCCGAGACACCGCGAAGCATCTTGCCATCCCCGAGCATAATATTTATCCGGTTTCGGCACAGAAGGCGTTGCTCGGAAAAGTAAGAAAGGACAGTAAGGTCCTCGAACGCTCCCGCATCCTGGCGCTGGAAGAGGCGCTGGGCAACGAGATCGTACCGGCCAAGCGTGAAATCGTGCGCGACAACATCAGCGGCGACATGGAAGACATCATCACGGCCATGCGCCTGATCATCACGCAACGCCTGAAAAACGCCTACGAACACATGGACGAACTCGGCGGCCTGTCCGGCAAGAACATGGACGTCATCGAACACATGATGAAGAAGGTCAAGGCGGACAAGGAAGTTTTCGAGAAAAGCCTGCAGCGTTTCCAGGCGACTCGCAGCATTTTCTCCCAGCAGACCAACGTGCTGTACACGCACCTGAACCTGAAAAACCTGGATTCGACCATTGCCCACACCAAGAAGGACATGGAAACGAGCATGACCACGGCGGGTCTGAAGACCTCCATGGATAACTTCTTCAAGCACGCTTACGCCACCATGGAAGAGGCCGCCAAGCAGGCCCAGGAAATCAAGGCGATGATGGAGGGCGTGTACAAGAAATTCCAGGAAGAGCACGGGCTCTCGGACATCAAGCCAAGCAGTTTTTCGGTCACGCGGTATTTGCGCGAGATCAAGCGGCTCCAGGACAAGCACGATCAGTACATGAAGGGCGTGTCGCTCGTTTTCACCGAGCAGCGGGTGCTCACGCGCAAATTCTTCGAGTCCTCCGTGGCCAAGATCCGCGCCATTTACAAGATGGCCAACCGCGACGCCGACAACTGGCTCAAGACCATCATGTCGCCGATGGAATCCCAGGTACGCGAGCATCAGGTGCAGCTGCGCCGGCGCCTGGAGTCCATCAAACGCATTCATCAGGCCAGCGACACGCTGGAGGAGCGCGTTAGCGAACTTGAACAGATCCGCGATGGCATCCGCGACCAGGAACGTAATCTGGAAAGCCGCGTCGAGGCGGTCCTGAAAGTCCTCAATTTCGACCAGGGCAAGTCCGCGGCCGCAAACAAATCGGCCTGATTCCCGCTCCAAACCCTCGCCACCCTCGGCTAGCCGCCGGTTTACTTCACCAAACCAAGACCCTCACCGCGCGGATCTGACGCCGCTTCCACGCGCCCGGTTTTCTTGTACCACGTTACCAGTTGCATATTGCCATATCCGCCGCGCACGGCTTCGAGCCGGTACCCGTGCTGCTCCAATGTCCGCGTCTCCGCATCGTCGAAGGCGCGTGGCTCGTGCGCCACGATATCGGGCAGATACTGGTGATGAAAACGCGGCAAGCTGACCCATTCCATGGGACCACCGTGCCCGTGCGCGAATTCAAGGGTTGCCAGCAACACCATGCTGATGATGCGGCTGCCGCCGGGCGTGCCTAGCACCACCACCGCGTCGTCATTCTCCAGAAACGTCGGGGTCATGCTGGACAGCGGCCGCTTGCCAGGTGCGACGGCATTGGCATCAGACCCCACAAGGCCGTAGTTATTGGGCACGTCCGGTTTGACCACGAAGTCATCCATTTCGTTGTTGAGCACGACACCGGTGCCGGGTGGCATGAAACCAGAACCGAAGGGCGTATTGAGACTCAAGGTTGCTGCCACGCGGTTGCCATCGCGATCAATCACGGAAAAGTGCGTGGTATTGGCGCCCTCGCCCGCGGACCTGGCGGGTTCCACGACAGGAGCCTTCTCCCGGACACGCATTTCCTGTCGAAGTTTCGCGGCATAGGCGGAATCGATCTGGCGCGGAACATCCACGCGCACGTAATCCGGGTCGCCGAGATAGCGCGCGCGGTCGCGATAGGCGAGTCGCATCGCCTCGATGATGGTTTCATCGCGCTGAACCTTGCCTATCGAGTCCAGATCGAATCCCTGCAAGATATTCAACGTTTCCATCAGGACAATACCGCCCGACGAAGGCAGCGGCGCCGAAGTGATGCGAACGCTACGATAAACTCCGCGCACCGGCTCGCGCTCGATCACGCGGTAGTCAGCCAGATCCTTCATGCTCCAGATGCCGCCGGCGGCACGCACACCGTCTACCAGACGTTTGGCGATATCGCCGCGGTAAAATCCATCACGGCCTTTGGCGGCAAGGCGCTCAAGAGTGCGCGCGAGTTCCGGTTGACGCAGCTTTTCTCCTGCGCCATAGATAAAGCCGTTGTGGAAAAAAACGCGCGCCGTTTCCGGAAAATGTTCCAGCCGGTCATGTTGGCGCAAGGTCATCTTGCCGTAGTGCAAAGTCACGGGAAATCCGTCGCGTGCAAGCCGGATGGCGGGTACGAGACTTTGCTTCAGCGCGAGCTTGCCGTATTTTTCCGCGAGGTATGTCAGTCCCGCGGGTGTGCCGGGAATGCCGGCTGCCAGCGCGCCGTCGATGGACCGGCCGGGAATGGGACGACCGTCGCGGTCGAGGTACATGTCCCGGGTCGCGGCTAGCGGCGCGCGCTCACGCGCATCGATCATGACCTCGAAGCCGTCACGCGCCCGATGCAGCAGAAAAAAACCGCCGCCGCCCAGGCCGGAATTGTAGGGCTCGACGACAGCCAGCGCAGCCGCCACGGCGACCGCCGCATCAAAGGCATTGCCGCCACGCGCGAGGATTTCGTGTCCGGCCTGCGTGGCCAGGGGATGCGCGCTGGCGATACCAGCGGCCGGTGGGCGCGGTTCTGCCGCCCAACTCGTGAGCGGCAGAACCGCGATCAGAAAAATCAGAATACGCAGTAGATGAAACATGTCGCGCAAATATTAAACTGAAAGACGAATAAATATTAGGAGTTTCGCTTTCGTTTTCGACTATGTCGAGCGGCCTTCGGCCGCGTGATTTGAATCTGGGA
>NZ_JBAVEJ010000147.1:0-21062 GCF_049587675.1 Sulfuricaulis sp.
TGAGCGATATTGTTAAGGGCGGTAAGATGGATAGCGGCATGAAAAGCATGTAAGGCATGTAAGGACACGCACGGCACAGCGTAACGCGCTGTGCCGTATCCGCCAGCGGTTTACAAAAATTGAGGGCCGCAGCACGACGCCGGGTTTTTTGTAGTAATAACGAATGTGCTCATCTATGCCAATGTTCGAACGGACTCTTCCCGATCCCATTGGCGTGTTTTTGCCGCAGCAATAAATGCGTTTTTGTCGTTGGTATCCACGACGCCCGCATCTTGTTCGACATTGGCCATTTTCAAAAGCGCCCGGCCGCCTTGGTCGACGGCGATTGCCTTGAGATGACCAAAAGCATCACGCACGAAATCGATCGCGGCGCCTTCCATCGACAGTGTCTTGGCGCCTGCGTCGGAGAGAATGACGGCGACGGCGTCAAATAGCACAGAAGGTGTACCCGCCAGTTGTCCGTCAGCCGCCAGCATCGAGCCATCGGCAAGCTTCGCGCCACCCACTTTGGGGGCGACGATCTTCACGCTGGCACCCGCATCGGTGGCGGCCTTTTTAATCTTCTTGATGACAGCACCATCTGAACCATCCGTGATCAGGATGCCAACCGCGCGCCCTTTGAGCGTGTCTTTCATCTTGCCGATGATTTGCAAGGCCGGTGAAGGTTCCATCTGTTGCACGGACACGGCAGCCTTGGGCGCATCGGGCATTTTGTCGAACCCAAGTCCCGCGGCGACGCGTTTGGCCAGGTCTTTATCGATATGTAGGAGGTGACCGACCATCGCCTCACGCACATGCACATGTTCGAGCTTGGAAAGCTCAAACACCAACGCCGAGGCGATGTGCGCCTGCTCATACGCGGTTTGACTGAGATAGAACTGCCGCGCCTGGCTTTAGTGGTCGGCAAAGGCCTCGGCACGGATGCGGTCTTTCTCACCCGTTTCAGTTACCACGGCGCTATGAAAGCCCTCAGCTGGCGTTTCGCGCGGCGAGTTTTTAGACAAAGAGTTGGGCTCATAGGCAACCCGGCCCACCGGTTGAGACATCTGCATGTGTCCATCGCGCTGATGGTTGGCGAACGGGCACTTGGGCGCGTTGACCGGGATTTGGTGAAAATTGGCTGAACCAAGGCGCGACAGCTGCGTGTCGAGATAGGAGAATAAACGGCCTTGTAACAGTGGATCATTGGAAAAATCGATGCCTGGCACGACATGCGAAGGACAGTAAGCCACTTGTTCGGTTTCAGCGAAGAAATTGTTCGGCCAGCGATTCAGGACCATGCGGCCGATGACTTTCAAGGGCACCAGTTCTTCGGGAATGAGCTTGGTCGCATCCAGATGATCGAACGGGAATTCGTCCGCTTCCTCCTGCGTAAAAAGCTGCACCGCGAATTCCCACTCGGGGAAATTACCCGCCGCGATGGCGTCGAACATATCGCGCCGATGGAAGTCCTGATCCGCGCCGCAAATCTTGACGGTCTCGTCCCAAATGGTGGACTGCAAGCCGAGTTTGGGACGCCAGTGGAATTTGACGAAAGTTGATTCGCCGGCGGCGTTGATGAGCCGGAAACTATGCACGCCAAAGCCCTCGATCATGCGCAGCGAACGGGGCAGGGTACGGTCCGACATGATCCACATCACCATGTGCATGGATTCCGGCGTGAGCGAAATGAAGTCCCAGAACGTGTCATGCGCGGTCGCCGATTGCGGAAAGCCGCGGTCGGGCTCCATTTTTACGGCATGGATGAGGTCGGGGAATTTGATGGCATCCTGAAAAAAGAAAACCGGGATGTTGTTGCCAACCAGATCCCAGTTGCCTTCCTTGGTATAAAACTTAACGGCAAACCCGCGTACGTCCCGCGGGGTGTCGACCGAGCCCGCGCCGCCGGCGACAGTCGATATACGAGTAAACACCGGTGTTTTTTCACCGACTTCAGTGAGTATCCGGGCACTGGTGTAGCGCTTCAATGAGGCGGTCAACTCGAAAAATCCAAGCACGCCGGTCGCACGCGCATGCACGATACGCTCGTGATCGAAATGAGTGATTTTTTCGCGGAGGATGAAATCCTCCAGCAATGTAGGGCCGCGCGAATTGGCCCTGAGCGAGTTCTGATTGTCGGAAAGTGCGACGCCCTGGTTGGTGGTAAGCACGGGGTGCTTTCCACCGGCGATCTGGTGCAGTTCGCCGCCGGCTATCCGTTGTGAGCCTACGTTCGGTGCCGAGCCCTTTTCCTGTTTACGGTTTCCAGAATTATTTGCTGTCCTTTTTTTGCTCATGATCTATTTCCTTGGTGAGTAACGTCGACTTGCCGGCTATTGTCGTGTTCTGATGCGTTGGTGTTTATTGGCACCACGCGATTCTGGCAGGGCGTCCCGGATCAAGCAGTTTGCATTTCTCCTGCTGCTGGATGGCCATTCTCTGGCTTCGTTAGCAGATCGTCAGTTAAAGAAGAAATAAATAATCACTAAAACGATAACAGGGACACCCAGCAGCCAGGCAATCAGATATTTTCCCATCTGGCTTCTCCTTATAAAAATGCGGTTGCATGCCGTCTGATTTTCTAGAAAATTAATATGAAAATGCACTTAACTCAATCGTGAAATAATCAGAATATTGCAATACACAATAAAACCTCTTAATTTCCATTTCTGTGCGTTATCGAACATTAAGAAGTGGCCCATGAAATCTCAATAGTTGGAAAAGTGGAATCGCTGCCTGAATGAGGCACGATAGCTAGCAAGGGCGAAACTGGCGGACCCAATAAATCCGGTATATTCTGCCAATATCCGTTCAGTTTTGAGCCAGCGGTCTGTGATTAAAAAGTTAAGTGGGACAGCAGCGACTCCGGCCCCATCCCAGGAAATTCAACGGCACCCACAAAGTATCTGTCTGGGAGTCATTTATGAGGATCTGGTGGCCCACACCGAAAATTGTGCGGACCGCTTTTGTCCGACGCCCGTCGCGCCTTTTTCCAAGTACAAGGCCCAAGCCCAATCGGGCTCGTACAGGCTGGTGGTCGATGACCAGTAAATGTCCTGCACGTCGGTGAAAGGATGCCCGGACGGCAAGGCCGGGCTGTGGGTGGCGCAATCCACCAACGATTCCAGTTCGTTGATCGTTGGCAGCCGCCAGGCACTTCCCGCGCCTTCGTGGTTAAGCTTGGCCACTGCGGCCAATGCCTCGCGCAAGACCACCGGTTGCGGTGTAAGGTTTGCGCTGCGGCGCCAGAGCAGACGTGTGAGACGATCCAGCACGCCTTCCTGAAGCATTTCGAAGCGGGGTTCAGGCCACGGGGCGCCGTAACGCCATTCGCCGTCCTGACCGGAACCGGTGCATGAAATAACATTGCCGGCGGCATCAAAGCACAGGCATTGGCCGGTGCGCGGGACAACATTCAGACCTTCACCGCGTACCGGCCATAGCATGAAGGATTGATCTTTGCCGCCATAAAACATGCGCGCGCCATCGAGCGCCACGTACCAGGCGTGCGCCGGACTGATGGCCGCCGTCGTTGCAGTCCAGTACCAGCCGTTGAACACATTGGTGAACGGGTGGTGCTCGGGCAGGGCAGGCAATTTGGCTTGCAGACTGAGCAAGCTGCGCAATTCGCGGCGATTGGGCAGACGCCAGTCGCGCTGGCCGAAACGCTTTTCACGATTCATGGCCGCGACGAAATCCAGTGCTTCCTGCCAGGTGAGTGGAAATTCCGCAAGATTGGCGCTACGACACCAGATCAGACCGGTCAACCGGTCCAAGACCTCGTCGTTGTGCAAGTCGAAGCGCGGTTCCGGCCAGTACGTGCCGACGGCAAATGACGCGTCCTGGCCAGAACCTTCGCATGGAACCTCGCGTCCATCGTCGGCATGGCAGGTGCGTTGGCCGGTATGCAGATAATGGTGCGAGGTCATGGTTGCTCCAACTTGTGCGTGCCAGCGCACAGACAGCCTGCAGGAATGAGTGGGATTATAAACTTTTGCAAAGAGTTAGCTCTGTTCAGAGCGAAATCGTAATCAGGGCTGATAGATAACGCCATAGTTTTAACTATAACGAGAATATTTATTATTTAGAGGAAACTTATTATGAACAAAGATCAAGTGAAGGGTGCAGCGAAAGTAGCTGCCGGTAAAGTGCAACAAAAAGTTGGCAAAGCAATAGGCAGCGAAAAACAGCAAGTCAAAGGTCTTGGAAAACAGATTGAAGGCAAGTCGCAAAAGGCTGTTGGCAACGCCAAAGAAGGTCTCAAAGATGCTGCTAAAGGTCGGTAGAAAAGTTTGCTGCAAGTTAAATTTCTGGACGCTGGTAGCGCCCAGGGAAGGCCTGTAAATATTTCTGTGTAACTGCCGTGATCGGTGGAGCGCCGGTACGCGGTTACCGTGCTTGATCCTGAAAGGGTTAAGTGCCGGTATTCACTCGCGCAACGACATCGTCCAGGCATTAGGAACTATATTATAAAGGCTCTTTGAGTGGCGGTTGGGAGAACACTTATGGCGTTGGCAGACGCTTGCGGTGACGCCAAAAGCGGCTCATCAGCGGCTTGACACTGGTTCCGTGGACGAGAATGGAAAGCGATACCGCAATCAGCGTCAATTGGATAAGCTCCAAGGCCAGATCTTCAGGGAGACCGTGTTGTATGGCATACATCAGGTAGTACAGTGAACCTATGCCGCGTACCCCAAACCAGCCCACCATGCCGCGTATCGGCCACGAAGTATGGGTACCCAACAGGCTGGCGAGAACACTGACTGGGCGCGCCACTATAAACAAAAACAGCGCAAGTCCCACCGCCCGCCAGTTCCAGGAGTCGAGAAACAGCGTGCCACCGATCAGCAGGATGAGCATCAATTCCGAGAGCCTCTCCAGATGTTCCTTGAATATCAGCGATCCTCCGCTGACGGTCGGCGGCGGCTCGTTATCAGGGCTTGCGTTTGCAGCTTCCGGTTCGATTCCGTAGGTTCGCGGCCGATCCGGGTAATCTCGACCGGCGCCGGCGAGTTTTATTTCGGTCTGGCGCAGCGCGACGGCAGCGAAAAATACCGCCAGAAATCCCCACGCATCGACTAGGACGCTCAAGCCGTATACCACACCGATCAGGCCGAGTCCGAGGAAGTCGTCCATGAGCTTGTGCTCGGGCGGCTCGCCACGCAGCTTCCATCCCAAACGGCCCAGTGCGGCGCCCGAAATTGCCCCGATGGTGATTCCTGCCACCGTGGCCCACAGCACATCGACCAGCGCCCAGCGCAGGCCGAATTCACCGAGCTCGTGCAGTCCGAGCAATCCCATCCCCAGCATCACAAACGGAAAAGCACTGCCGTCATTCATGCCCGCCTCGCAGGTCAAGGTGAAGCGGAGCTGGTCGCGGTCACCGGGATGACGGATCTGGACATCGGTCGCCAACACCGGATCGGTGGGTGCCAGGATCGCGCCCAGCAAGACGCCAGCGCCCAGTGGCAGACCGAGTAGATAATAAGCGAAAGCAGCGACCATCCCGACGCTGACCGCCATGGATACAGACGCCAGTAGAATCGGTGTGCGCCAGCGGGCGAAGCTTACCGGCACAGGCATTTTGATGCCGGCAGAAAACAACGAAATCAGCACAGCCACTTCGGTCAGCACTTCCAACAGTGCCGATTCTTTGAGCGGATTGAAGTGAAATACATTGAGCACCATAGGTCCGACCAGCAGTCCCACCGCCAGATAGATAATGGCTGGTGTGACCGGCAGGCGCTTGAGCATCGAAGAAGTAATGCCCCTGGCGAGCAACAGGCCGCCCACGAGCAGAAACCATTGTGCGTTAGTCATTGTTCGGTCGGTTCATTGTATTTCCGGTTTGACGAAACTGTTTTTGGCGGTGTTCCACGGTAGTGGATTCGTCAAGAAAATATATAACGGCCGATGCATCGATCATGGTGGTCGATTCGCGTACACCCGACTGGGTGGAAAAGGGAATCATTCCCGGGGCGATGAATATTCCGTCGGCTACCCGGCACACAAATTATTCTCGTATCGCGGCGGTATGCAGGATTGGGAAAACCTGGGGCTGACCACGATCTAGCCAGAGTGCGAATAAGCCAAGATCTCGATGTTAAGTACGGCGGGAGCACCTTCTCCGGTCGCCATTGAAATCAGCGAGGCAGTGATCTTGGCATTCTAGAGATATTTCAGGTACCCGTTGTTATCAGCGACAGCCGATGCAGATGAAAAATCTGACCAATCTTTTCAGTTTTTCGAACCACGCAGCAGTCCCATCGCGCCGATAACAGTCACGACAATACCGCCGACCAGCATCCAGATCGCCTTGTCGGTAGGCGCGTCGGTGAAAACCCGGGAAATGTCGGAGCTGACTGAATTCGATGCGTTGACACCGAAGATCACCAGCAGGATACCCCCGGCAAGCATCGCGAGCGAGATTGTTTTGTCCATCGGAAAATCTCCTTAAATTAAAAATAATCGCTACGGTCTGGACATATGACCGATCTGCGACAGAATCGCTACCAATAGTGCTGCTGCGGACAGCGCGAAAATAAATAAAATACTATCTGTCTGCTGAGAACTGGTCGATGCCAGGTATGTGATTGCCGACGGTGTACCAATAAAAATACTCAGCTTCAACATGACACTTCTCCTGCTCAGGACAAAGTCTACGGGAAAGGGCCAATGGCCCTTTGTTCCCTGCTACGTGATATTCAAGATCGCCTTACGCGTGGGTCAGAGAACTTTTCTTCCACCGATGACGCTAAGCAGGACCACCACGATGGCGAGCACCAGCAGAATGTGAATAAAGCCACCCATGGTATAGGAGGAGACGAGTCCCAGGAGCCACAAGACGACCAAAACAACAGCGATAGTGTATAACATGTTAATTCTCCTTCATGCTGTACTGTCCAGACCGATGCTATAACAATGTCAGCATGACCTGAGACAGTGATTTACGGAATGAAATTTTCCACACCGTGTCGAACTTGGGAGAACCCTACTTGTAAGAGAGGTTCGGAGGGTTATCCATCATCAAAACAATTATGCTCCTCCCCCTAAGATATTCAGTGCGATAGCGTACATAATTCTTTCGATTCTCAGGTTACCAACTGATACTGCTCTTTGGTGGTGTGTAGGCTTTCAAGTCGTTGATTTACATACTCCCAATTAATGACGTTCCAAAATGCATTGAGATAGTCAGCGCGGTCGCTCTGATATTTTAGGTAATAGGCGTGTTCCCACAGATCGTTGATGAGGAGGGCGGTCTTTTTTTCCAGCAGGACGCTGTCGTGGTCGGGGCGAGAAAGAACTTCCAGCTTTCCATCCGCCTGATTCACCACCAGGAACACCCAGCCGGAGGCGAAATGCTTTGTGCCCGTCTCGACGAACTTGGTCTTAAACGCGTCGACGGAGCCGAAGTCGCGAGCGATTGCTTGCGCCAGCGCGCCGATGGGTTTAGCGCCTGCTGCACCGGGCTTTAGAATTTTCCAAAAATACTGATGATGGAAGTGGCCCCCGCCCTGGTCGTGCACCGTCTGCCGGATCGTGACGGGCAGCTCATTGCTTCGCCGCAGCAGTTCTTCGATGCTGAAGTCATGCAATTCGGGATAACCCTTGAGCGCCGCATTAAGGTGGGTGATGTATGCCTGGTGATGTTTGTCGTGATGGATTCGCATGGTCGCCGCGTCGATGTAGGGCTCGAGCGCGTCGTAAGCGAAGGGCAGCGGCGTCAGGACAAACGGATAAGTGAGCGGTTTTTTGGTTTCGATAATCATAGGAAATTACTCCTGGCAATAGCCAAATTATGCAGAGACTTTCCCAGGGGAGCGGGGTACAAAAGCGATCCCGGACCTACGACGCTGGGGCGCCGAAAGCATCATTCTTTCAACCCCTCGAGGAGCGAGACCAGATCGTCGGCATGTTCCTCTTCACTGGCGAGGATCTCCTCGAGTACGCGGCGCGTCGTCGGGTCCTTTTCAGAGATATACGCAACCATCTCGCGATAGCTCTCGATCGCGATCCGTTCGGCGACCAGGTCTTCCTTGATCATCTGCTTGAGCGAATCGCCCTCGACGTATTCGGCGTGGCTGCGCTGCGACAGGCCGTCGGGGGAAAAATTCGGTTCACCGCGCAGCTGCACGATGCGCTCGGCGATGCGGTCGGCGTGCAGCAGTTCTTCGTTGGCGTGCTCGAGAAACTCAGCCGCCACGGGCTCGGCGTGGATGCCGGTGGCCATGAAGTAGTGGCGCTTGTAGCGCAGCACACAGACGATCTCGGTTGCCAGTGCTTCGTTCAGCAGTTTGATCACAGCCTTGCGGTCTGCCGCGTAGCCCGAAGTGACGGCACCGCCTTCGATGTGCTGACGCGCACGTTTACGCAGGGTCTGAATATCAGACAGCGAAGGCTTTTCCTTCGATAAGGTTTTCAGCGGGGATTGTTCCATATGTTACTCCTTTGTTGATCAGATTGTGGTCGTGGGCCTTTCTACAGCGACATTCGATACTTCACGGCCGCCAGGAATATTCACTTATAGCGGTGAAGTCACAGCGCAAAGACGTACCACCGATCCCACCGCTTGACAGAGTGTGGAGGTGGGGTGCTCGTCAAACACTCCGGCAGACGTCAGGTAAACAGCCCGACGCCTGCCGGATTTCGATTTACATCTTGCCGTAGTGCAGCTTCGCTTCGTTCATGCAGCTGTCCTTGGCGCCGCCTGCGAGGGCGTCACACTTTTCCTTCGCCACCGCGTAGTTGGCGTCGCGTTTATCCGTGGCGGCATCCCGACGTGCATCGGTAGATTCATCCGTTGCCTCTTTGCGCACTTCGGCAGATTCCTTGTTGACTTTCTTGTTCGCCTTCGAGATCTTCTTCTGCGATTTGGCGTCGGCCTTAGCGGCAGTCTCCGCGGCCTTCGCTTCCTTCAGGCATACGTCCTTGGCGTTGCCGGCCTGGTCATCGCATTTTTCCTTGGCGACTGAGTAATCGGCTTCCGCTTTGGTGACGAGCGCTTCGTAGCGGGACTCGTTGGTGTTCTTGTTGCGGGCGTCGAGATCGGCCTTTGCGATATTTTCTTTGCCCTTGGTCTCGGCCATGCATACGTCGTTGGCATTACCGGACAACGATTCGCAAATGGTCTTGTCGGACTTGTACTCAGCCGCAATGCTGTCCATGCCGGACTTGTAATCGCTCTTGGACATGGTTTGCGCCATCGCGCCGACGCTGAACGTGAGGCCGATCGCAACCGCGATCGCAGTGGTAGTGAATTTGCTCATAGTTTTTTCTCTTCTTTAAAGTGAGTGATGGATGAAAAGTGACGGTGGACGATGTCGGACTTTATATTGAATATTTATCGCCGTATGTACGTTGGCATACGGAGTGCAACTTAAATGGGGAAGATTCCCGCACACTCAGTGGGGAAGATTCCCGCACATCCACATCCATGGATGGCCTTCAGAACCAGGCAGGACGCAAGAGATTAAATTCACGTTGCGTGACACGCAGCCTGAACCATGCGCATGCGATGGATTGTTTCAGCAACCTGCTAACGCCCCAGCAGATCGCCCACCGGTTTGAGTGAGTCGACGCGATCACAAATCACCTTGGCGATGGTGACCAGCGGTGCACTGAGCAGCAGGCCCCATACACCCCACATCCAGCCGAAGAACAGCAAGGCGATAAACAGCACCGCGGCGTTCATGTGCGCGAAGTGGCTTTGCAGCCAGGTCATGAACACCACCCCGATCATGCCTGCCACCAGAAGCGACGCACCCGCGACGGCGAGCGCATTGAGCGACGAACCGAATTGCATAAACGCGGCTACGCCGCTGGCGAGTGCGATCAACGCCGGGCCCAGGTATGGCATGAAGTGCAGAACGCCGGCGGCGAAGCCCCATACGCCGGCCTGCTCCATTCCCAGCGCTCGGAACACGAGCCAGGTACAGACGCCAATCAGGGTGTTCGACACGAGCGTGACGAGCAAGTAGCGCTGAATCTGCACGTTGATCTCTTCGAGGATGTTCACGGCCTCTTTATGGTGCGACGGCCCGACGAACTGCACCAGCTTGCGCCGGAAGTGCTGTCCCGAGGCGAGCAGGAAATAGGTGAGCAGCAACACGATCGGTGCCTGAGCGACAACCGCGATCACCAGCGCTGACTGCGCGAGCGCGTAATCGCGCAGCCAGGCGGTAGGCTCGGGCTCGCGAGCCGCGACCGCGCGAGCTCCCGGCTTCAAGCCCGCGTCGGCGGCAGCCCCTTGAAGCTCGTTGGCGGCTATTTGCATATTTTGCAGCGCCGTCGGGCTGCCGGCGCGAGCGGCGCTCAAGTTCTGGCGCAGCTTGTGGGCGGCCTCGGGAAGCTTCTCGATCATCGTTATGGTCTCGTCGCGCAACGAGAAGGCGATCCAGGACAGGCTGCCGACGAGCACCACGAGAACCAGCGCCGCCGCCACAGGCCGCGGTACGTGAAGCGCCTTCAGCCAGTCCACCACCGGGCGCAGCATGTAGCTGGCGAGGATTCCGATCAGCAACGGCACAAAGAAGGCGCGCGCGAGATACAGCGCCGCAACGAGCACGAAAACCGCAAGTACAACGACCGCCGCGTCCGTGCGCGAGAGGCGGCCCACGTGCGCCGCGACCAATACTGGGTCGGCGCCCACGGCGGACGACACATCCACGACTCCGGAGTCAGCTTCGCTATGTGGCGAGATCACGGTCTGTGCGACATTCTTGTGGGGCAAGCGAGGTTATAGTGAATGCTAATCTGTGTATGTGCGATAGCGCACAGCATCACTTGGGGTACGTAGGGGCATTGGCCGTCAAGATAACGAGAACTGGGACCTAAAAGTTAGCGCAATAAAATCCGTTATGTTTGCCAGCGCACAGTGCGCCGGAGGGTGTAGCGAGTACAAGAGGTTTAGCGATGGATGGCTTCACAACCCGTTGGCCTGATTCTTGTCAAAGCCAATTTAACTGAAAGTCCACCTGTCCGATTACATCGATGCCTATTTCGGTATTGAATAACGCAGGAGTGGAACATGAACAGATTCGAAAATTATTCTAAACCACGAAATGGTTGCTAGTGTTAGCGTTAGCCGCTTAAGTGGCAGAAAGCGGTTACGGTTTTCCAGACAGCGAGCACGCATATCGTGTGGGAACCGGTCGCAGCGTCATCTTGGCAGGCGGCGCTCAGGCGAAGAATGTCTTTTGGAATGTTGGCAGTGCCGCGACGATTAATGGCGGTGCTCATATGGTGGGAACCATCATCGCTAATTCGGGTGTCACTTTCCCGGGCGGCGGCGCCACACTAGACGGCAGAGCCTTGTCCCTGGTTTCTGCCGTTTCATACTTGGATACCACTGTAAACGTTCTTGCCCCCTGAAGTGGGGAGATGCAGCATGAGAGACTAATGAAAATACCGTCGCGAGACGGTCTTTTTTGTGGGTCCGTATACACACGGGTTCCGTACTCTAGCGCACAGACTTTCTCTGGCCATAGTTACTAAGAACAAGCTCATGCCAGCGTAACCAAATTGTGACTGACATCCGTCAGGATGAGGCAATTTCTGACATTTTCGGCCAAAGCGCTCGGGCCAGATGCGCATAACTTGTTGAGAACTTAATGACCTGAATTTCCTCGCCGGTGCAGGTTTAGTGTGTACCGCAAAATTAGGAAATACTTATGTATATCTGTCCAGACGCTCTGGCTACATCAGTAATAACAAGAATTTCATCTTGTAACTGCTTAATGGGTATCAATTTTTACGCCTTCTATCGGCTCAGATGACGCGCCTGCTCCTCAACCGCATTAAAACACTGTCTCATTAGTCATTCATTTATGATCTCCACTCATCTCCATCGAGCCGCCACGCGTCGGTCGCAGCTTGTGGTTTAGGGGCTTCTGACCAAGTCTCAATTCAAGGGACGATCTGTGGGCAGAAAGGAATGACGGGCTAGCGGCCCCTCCCGCAGACTTAATCCTGAGGAGGAGAATGTCATGTTGAAGCTGAGTTTCTGGATTGGTACCCCGACTATAATCACTTATCTGGCGTCGACGAATTCTCAGCTCCTGGAAAATATCTACTATATCTTCGCTTTGTCGATCGCAGCGCTGGTGGTGGCGATCCTGTCGCAGATCAGCGAGAAGTCCAGGCCCTAGGTGATATCGGTAATCCTCCGAACGCGGGTGGCTTGTGCCACCCGCGTTTTTTATTGCCGGCTGGTAATTTTGTCCCCCTGTCGGTAGATTAAGTACCTGATCCCGTAGCTTTTCCCGGTACATGTCCCGCAAGCTGCATATCAAAACCTTCGGCTGTCAGATGAACGAGTACGACTCCGCACGCATGGCGGACGCGCTCGCGGCCAGCCACGGGCTGGAAACCACGGACGACCCGGCCCAGGCCGACGTATTGCTCCTCAATACCTGCTCCATTCGCGAGAAGGCGCAGGAGAAGGTGTTCTCGCAGCTGGGCCTGTGGCGCGAGCTGAAGGACGCGCGTCCCGGCCTGGTTATTGGCGTCGGCGGCTGCGTTGCCAGCCAGGAAGGCGCGGCAATCATAAGGCGCGCGCCTTACGTGGACATGGTATTCGGCCCGCAGACCCTGCACCGCCTGCCGCAGATGCTGGACAGCGTCCTGGTCAACCACAAGCCGGCGGTGGATATTGCGTTTCCCGAAATCGAGAAATTCGATCGCCTGCCCGAACCGCGGGTGGATGGCGTGCGGGCGCTGGTCTCGGTCATGGAAGGTTGCAGCAAGTATTGCAGTTTCTGCGTTGTGCCTTACACACGTGGCGAGGAATTCAGCCGGCCGTTCGATGACGTGATCGCGGAAGTGGTGCATCTGACCGAGCACGGCGTGCGCGAGGTTATTCTGCTCGGGCAGAACGTCAATGCCTATCGCGGGGCGATGCACACCGGCGAATTCGCCGATCTCGCCCTCCTGATCCGTTATCTCGCCGAGATCGACGGCATCGGCCGCCTGCGTTTCACCACTTCGCACCCGCAGGTGTTCAACGAGCGGCTGATCGGCGCTTATGCCAATGTGCTGAAACTCGCCGGTCACCTGCATCTCCCGGTGCAGAGCGGCAGCGACCGCATTCTCACGCTGATGAAGCGCGGTCATACCGTGCTCGAATACAAATCGAAGATTCGCAAGCTGCGCGAAGTGCGTCCGGACATCAGCGTAACGACGGATTTCATTGTTGGTTTCCCGGGCGAGACCGAAACGGATTTCGCCGCGAGCATGAGTCTCATGGAGGAAGTCGGTTTCGACACTTCATTCAGTTTTCTTTACAGCCCGCGTCCCGGCACGCCGGCGGCGGAGCTGACCGACGACACGCCGCAAGAAGTCAGGGAAGCGCGGCTGGCCCGGTTGCAGAGCCGCAATATCGAAATGGCCGCTGCCATCAGCCGGCGCATGGTGGGCACGACACAGCGAATTCTCGTCGAGGGCCCGGCGCGCAAGTCCCCGCAGCAACTGTGCGGGCGCACGGAGAACAACCGTGTCGTAAACTTTGATGTACAGGGAAGTACAAATGCCGCGGAAGGCAGGACGCCGGGAGCGGCGGATGCCTCTGACCAGAGCCTGATCGGCCGGTTTGTGGATGTGGAAATCACCGAAGCGATGACCAATTCCCTGCGCGGGCGGCTGCTTAACGAAGTTTTGGCGCGCCGCGCTTGATTTGTTCATCGGTTTTGCGTCTTAATTATTCTCTGAATCATTCCAGGATGGCAGCACGCGTTTGAAACCGAAACCCAGTCACATTGAATTCAGCCTCACCCCCGCGGACAATCGCCGGCTCGCCAGCCTGTGCGGCAGTCACGACGAACACCTCAAGCAGATCGAAGAATACATGGGCGTCGAGATCGCCAATCGCGGTCATGTCTTTCGCGTGACCGGTGCGCCGGAGGAAAGCAGCGCCGCGTCGCAACTGCTGAAAGATCTCTATGACGCCACCCAGGGAGACGAGGCCCTGACGCTGGCCGGCGTGCATGTCATGCTGCAGAAATTTGCGCTGCGCGGGCCGGAGGAAGAAGACGATCGCGAAACCACGTTGCGCACGCCCAAGCGCATCGTCCGTGGGCGCGGTCCGCGTCAGCGCCAGTACATCCGCCATATCCTGACCCACGACATCAATTTCGGCATCGGCCCGGCCGGCACCGGCAAGACCTATCTGGCCGTGGCCTGCGCCGTCGAGGCGCTCGAGACCAACCGCGTGCAACGGATTCTGCTGGTGCGGCCGGTGGTGGAGGCTGGCGAACGCCTGGGATTCCTGCCCGGCGACCTCGAGCAGAAAATCGACCCCTATCTGCGACCGTTGTATGACGCGTTGCACGAAATGCTGGGTTTCGAAAAGGTAGCGCGGCTGCTGGAGAAAAATATTATTGAACTCGCGCCGCTCGCCTACATGCGTGGCCGCACGCTCAACGAATCCTTCATCATCCTGGATGAGGCGCAGAATACCACCGCGGAGCAGATGAAAATGTTCCTCACGCGTATCGGTTTCGGCACCACCGCGGTGATTACCGGCGATATCACCCAGATCGACCTGCGCCGCACGCAGCTGTCCGGCCTCAAGCAGGCGATGGAAATCCTGCGCAATGTCGAAGGCATTACTTTTACCCATTTCACCCCGCAGGACGTCGTGCGCCATGCGCTGGTGCAGAAAATTGTCGAGGCCTACGAAACGCACGAGAGCGCTGCCGAGAAATTGCGCAGCAAGAAAAACGAAGCATGAAATTGCAATTGAGCGTGCAGTACGGCGTGACGCGCGCCGGACTGCCCACGGATTCCGTCCTGCGTCGCTGGGCACACGCCGCCCTGAAGGGTCTGCGACGTCGGCGCGTGACGCTGGGACTGCGCATCGTGGGCAACGCGGAGTCGGCGGCGCTCAATGGCCGATTCCGGCGCAAGTCTTATCCGACCAATGTCCTGTCGTTTCCTTTCGAGGCGCCGCCCGGCACGCGCAGCGACATCCTCGGCGATTTGGTTATCTGTGCGCCGGTGGTGCGGCGCGAGGCGCGCATCCAGCGTAAAACCGTGAATGCCCATTGGGCACACATGGTGGTTCACGGTATACTGCATTTGCGCGGGTATAATCACCTGAAACGGCAGGACGCCGTGGTGATGGAAAAAAAGGAAATCCGCCTGCTCAAGGAGCTGGGCTACGCCAACCCCTATATTCAATGAACGATAAAAACGAAGACAAGCCGGGCGCCACCGGCGATACGACGGCTGCGCCGCGCTCGCTGCTTGACCGATTGAGTCATGCGCTGCTCGGCGAACCGGCCACGCGCAACGACCTGATCGATGTTCTGCGCGATTCCGCCAAGCGCGATCTGCTCGATCGCGATTCGCTCGACATGATCGAAGGCGTGCTCCAAGTCTCCGAGATGAAGGTCCGGGACATCATGGTGCCGCGTTCGCAGATGGACGTCGTGGACAAGAACAGCCCGCCCGAGGGCTACCTGCCGATGCTGATCGAGTCCGGCCACTCGCGCTTCCCCATGGTGGACGGTGACAAGGACAAGGTGATCGGCATTCTGCTCGCCAAGGACCTTTTGCGTTATTTGTTCCTCGACAAGAAGAAACGCGCCCAATTCAACGTCCACGACATGCTGCGGCCGGCGGTGTTCGTGCCGGAAAGCAAGCGCCTGAACGTGCTGTTGCGCGAATTCCGCACCAGCCGTAACCACATGGCGATCGTCGTGGACGAATACGGCGGGGTGGCGGGACTGGTGACCATCGAGGATGTGCTGGAGCAGATTGTGGGCGAGATCGCGGACGAGTACGATATCGAGGACGACGTCATGATCATGCCGCGCGACGGCGGTGAATACGTGATCAAGGCGCTGGTGACACTGGCCGATTTCAATACGCGCCTCAACAGTCAGCTCGCACACGAGGAAATCGATACCGTGGGCGGTCTGGTCATGAACCGTCTCGGACATGTCCCGCGCCGCGGCGAGAAAATCGACATCGATAACTGGCGTTTCGAGGTGCTGCGTGCCGACAGCCGCCGCGTTTATCTCCTGAAAGTGACTCCGGTTGAACAAGCAGACCGGCAAAAAGCCAAGTAGCAGGACTTTCCGTTTTCCGCCGGCAGCGGCTGACATGGTGGCGTTTGTCGCCGGGCTGTTGCTGCCGCTCGCGTTCTCGCCGTTCGACTTGTTCCCGCTTGCCGTGCTGTCTCCCGCCTTGCTGTTTGTATTATGGTCGGACGCCTCTCCGGGGCGCGCGGCCTTCCGCGGTTTTCTGTACGGAGCGGGAATGTTCGGCCTCGGTGTGTCGTGGGTCTATGTCAGCATGCACCATTATGGAAACATGACCGCGCCGCTCGCCGGTCTGGCGGTGCTGTTGTTTGTCGCCGGGCTCGCACTTTATCCGGCCTTGTTCGGATGGTGGCAGGCGCGTTTTTTTTCGGTGCGTGGCGCCTGGCATGCGCTGGTTTTGTTGCCCTCGCTCTGGGTGCTGTTCGAATGGATTCGTGGCTGGTTTCTCACCGGTTTTCCCTGGCTCAATCTGGGTTACAGTCAGGTGAGCAGTCCGCTCGCCGGTTATGCGTCGTGGTTGGGTGTGTATGGCGTGAGTTTTTTCTGCGCGCTGAGCGCCGGCGTGCTCGCCTGGGGCGTGCGCGCACCGGAAAAATTTCTCAAATTCGGCCTGCCGCTATTCACTGCCATCTGGATCGGCGGCTGGCTTGCCGGGAAGATCGAATGGGTGCAACCTGCCGGTAATCCTCTGCAAGTCACGCTCATTCAGGGGAATGTCTCGCTCGACAGCAAGTGGCGCCCGGAAAGCCGTGCCGCCATCATGAGCCGTTACGCGTCGCTGAGTGCCGCGGCGCCGAAATCGGATCTGATCATCTGGCCGGAGTCGGCGGTGCCGGCGTATCTGGATGAAATCGATTCGGGCTTTCTCGGAGATTTGCGTCGCATCAGTCAGGCGGCACGCGTGGATTTTCTGCTCGGCGTGGTGGAGCGTGACAGGGACCGGCGGCATTACTACAACAGCGTGGTGAGCATCAGCCCGCAACCGGGTATTTACCGCAAGCAGCATCTCGTCCCCTTCGGCGAGTATCCGCCTGTGGAGCCGGTATTTTCCTGGCTGATGCGGAACTTCCAGATACCCATGTCGGACTTCAGCGCCGGCGCGCCGAATCAGCCGCCATTGTTCGCCGCCGGCCAGAAGATCGGCGTGTCGGTCTGTTATGAAGATGCGTTTGGCGAAGAAGTGATCCGCACCCTGCCGTCCGCGACCATGCTGGTGAACGTGAGTGAAGATGCCTGGTTCGGCGATTCGCTGGCGCCGCACCAGCGCATCGAGATGGCGCGCATGCGCGCGCTCGAAACCGGCCGTCCCATGTTACGCGCCGCCAATACCGGACCGTCCGTTGTTATCGATCATCATGGCGATGTCATGGCGCGCGCACCGCAGTTTCAGATCCATGCGCTGACGGCGTCGGTGCAGCCCATGCAGGGGGCAACCCCCTATGTGCGGTTCGGGAATTGGCCCATCGTATTGTGGGTGTTTCTCACAATCGCCGCCGCGATGGCGGTTCGTGCCCAAAAACGGCTGACAAAAATGCGCTGATTTTAATGGCCTAATGATTAACGCCCGCGAGCGGGCACGGTTCTTGCTGACCTTTCTGACTGACCTATTATTAGATAACAAGGCAGCATCAGCATGAGAACGGTTGCCGGAGCGGACATGGCCATCACCGGGCAGGAACTGCGTTCAGCCAAGTTTACTATTTGGCGGAATCTCATCGGGCCGTTTTTGGTTTTGACCGCCGTGGCGTCCATCGAAATTCTGAAACTGAAAGGATTCAGAATCCCCAATCCGCCGGCCATACTCCTGCTCATCGTGGCATTTTCCGCGTTCTACGGCGGAATGGCATCCGGCATGGCGAGCGCCGCGATGGCATGGTTGTATTTCGCGTATTTCTTTTCCATCCCCGGTCAACCTTTCCAATATGCTGGAGAGAATTTTGTGCGTGTCGCAATGTGGGCGGTGACGACACCGGCGATGGCGCTGCTGATCGGCGTTCTGAAGAGCCGCGTCATGCATGTATCAGACCTGGGGACCATCAACACGACCCTGAAAGCGCAGATGATCGAGCGCCGGCGCGCCGAAGACGAGGTGCGCTTGTTGCAGGCCATGACGGTGGCGGTCGGCGAGGCGCCCGATCTGTACTCCGCGCTCGAAGTGGTGTTACGCAAGGTCTGCGAATCCACCGGCTGGCTCGTGGGACAGGCGTGGATGCCCGGGGAAACCGGCCGCCTCGAGTGTGTGCCGGCCTGGTACGGAAACACCGCGGGCCTCGAACGCTTCCGCAAGACCAGCCTTGAGATGATGTGCATGCAGGGAACCGGGTTGCCGGGTCGGGTGTGGACATCAAAAAAACCGGTGTGGGTGAACGATGTGATCCGCGATGGAAAATTTCATCGCGCCAGCGCGGCGACGGAGGCCGGACTCCGCGCAGGACTGGGGATTCCGGTACTGGCTGGCGACGAGATGATCGCAGTGCTCGAGTTCTTCGTGCGCGCGCCGCGGGATGAAGACGAACACCTGACCGGCATTGTCTCCAGCATCGCGACGCAATTGGGTTCTATGATCCAGCGCAAACACGCGGAAGCGGCGTTGCGCCGCAGCGAGAACCAGCTGCGTGCCATCGTCGACGCAGAACCGGAATGCGTCAAAATCGTCACCGCGGACGGCACGTTGTTGCAAATGAACGCGGCGGGGCTGGCCATGATCGAGGCCAGCCGGCCCGAGCAGGTGATCGGCAAGTCGATATTCGGTCTGTTGCTGCCGGAGTACCGTGAACCTTTTCGCGACTTTATAGAAAATGTCCTGCGCGGCAACAAGGGTAAAATGGAATTCGAGATGATCGGATTTAAGGGCACGCATCGGTGGATGGAAACGCACTCCGTCGCCATGTCCGGTGACCGGGGCGGGCCTCCGGTCATGCTGAGCATCACGCGCGATATCACCGAACTTAAAAACAGCGAAAGTCGCCTGAAACAGCTCGCCCATTTCGACAGCCTCACGGAGCTTCCCAACCGCGTGCAGTTCATCGAGCGCCTGGAGCAGACCATGGCCGACGCGGACCGCAATGAGCGGCTGGTGGGCGTTGTCTTCCTCGATCTGGACCGTTTCAAGTACATCAATGACAGCCTCGGCCATGGAAAGGGAGACATGCTCCTCCGGGAAGTCGCCATGCGCCTGAATGACTCGATACGCCGCGGCGATACCGTCGCGCGTCTGAGCGGTGATGAATTCGCGCTGGTGCTGGCCGACATGGGGCACATCAATGACGCCATCCATGTCACCCAGAAAATCCTCGATGTGTTCAAGCAGCCCTTTCTCATCGCTGGACATGAACTTTTCGTGACGGCGAGCATGGGGATCACCCTGTATCCCTTCGACGACCAGGGCGCCCAAGAGCTGCTGCGCAACGCCGACGTGGCCATGTACCGCGCCAAGGAAGTCGGCAAGAACAACTATCAGTTTTACGTCGCGGAAATGACCGCCAGCGCCACCGAGCGCTTGTCGCTCGAAACCGACCTGCGGTCCGCCCTCGACCGGGGCGAGTTGTCACTGCACTACCAGCCGATCGCGGAAGGAAAATCGGGGCGCATCGTCGGCATGGAGGCGTTGCTGCGCTGGAAACATCCCGTGCGCGGGATGATTTCACCGGCACAGTTCATCCCCCTC
Source organism: Sulfuricaulis sp. (assembly GCF_049587675.1). Lineage (GTDB taxonomy): Bacteria > Pseudomonadota > Gammaproteobacteria > Acidiferrobacterales > Sulfurifustaceae > Sulfuricaulis. The sequence continues at coordinate 19,687 of NZ_JBAVEJ010000147.1, forward strand.
GCCGAGGAAACCGGCTTCATCATCCCCATCGGCGAATGGGTGTTGCGTACCGCATGCCGGCAATGCCGTGCCTGGCAAAAGCAGGGATTCTCCTCGCTCTACGTGGCGGTGAATCTTTCCTCGCGGCAGTTTCATCAAAAGGATTTGCCGGCATCGATCCATAATATCCTGCAGGAAACCGGCCTCAACCCCCATTATCTGGACCTGGAAATTACCGAAGGCCTCGTCATGCAGCAGGCGGAATCTTCCATTAATACCCTGAGCGAGCTCAAGGCCATGGGTATGCGGATATCCGTCGACGATTTCGGCACCGGATATTCCAGTCTGAGCTATCTCAAGCGGTTCCCGATCGACGTGCTGAAAATCGACCAGTCGTTCGTGCGCGATATTCCCGGCGATGCCGACGATGCGGCGATCGCGAGCACCATCATCACCATGGCGCACAGTCTCGGGCTCAAGGTGGTTGCCGAAGGCGTGGAGACCAGGGAGCAGCTGAATTTCATGCGTGAGCACGGTTGCGACTCTATGCAAGGCTACTTCCTCAGCAAACCTCTGCCGGCGGAACAGTTTGAAAGCTTTCTCGAATGCGGAGCGCGCCTGGCCACGGGCTGAATCCTATTCTCCGTTTCCCGCCTGACTGTACTTGCCGTTAGCGCCCGGCTGCATGCCACGTTATGGAATGATATGATGCGGCCCGCCCCGCGAACCGTGGGTCAGATAATCATTTCAAGGAAAGAGCAATGAAAAAATTCGCTTTATTAACACTGCTGATCATGTTTTTTGCCGGCGTTGTCTCGGCCGCGGAAAAACCGACCGTCGGTTATGTAAACCTCCATAAGGTGCTTCTGGAGAGCAAGGTCGGCAAGCGCAACAAGGCTGAGCTCGACAAGCTGATCAAGGAGAAGGAGAGCATGATTACCGGCGAGGAGGCCAAGCTTCAGGCGTTGCAGCAGGCGTTCCAGAAGGAGCAGCTGCTGTTGACCGATGCACAGAAGCTGGAAAAGCAGAAAGCGTTCCAGGAAAAAGCCGAGGCCTACCAGAAGATGGTCGGTGAGGCCAAGCAGGCTGTCAGCAAGAAGGACAACGAATTCGCCAGCAAATCGGTCGCGGACATCAAGGTTATCGTCGCCGATATCGCCAAGGAAATGAAGCTCCATCTCGTGCTCGATGCCTCCGCGGGGAACGTGCTCTATGCCGAGGAGGGGATGGATTTGACGCAGAAGGTGATTGAGAAATACGACGCGAAGGCCAAGTAGTCTTGTTGCCGTCATCCCCGCGAAAGCGGGGTGAGGCGGAGTCTTCGTTAACACACTTAACGTGTGTTCACGCCGTCGAACGGGTGCAACGGGTTCTGTTGCACCCCGGGCAGCAACAGG
>NZ_JBAVEJ010000148.1:0-1796 GCF_049587675.1 Sulfuricaulis sp.
TACCACGGAGAGTCTGCGCCGGAAGATCGGCGGAGCCGGGGATCTCCAATCCGTTGTCCGCACGATGAAGGCCGTGGCCGCCTCGAGCATCGGACAATACGAGAACTCGGTGCGCGCGTTGGCCGACTACTCTCGCACTGTGGATCTGGGGTTGCGCGCATGCCTCCGGGAAAGCGGGCGGGAGCCCTTGATTGCAGAACGGGAAAGACAAACAGTTGCGGGTGCGATTGGCGCGGTCGTGTTCGGTTCAGACCAGGGACTGGTGGGTCAGTTTAATGAAGTGGTGGCCGATTATGCGGTCAAGACGCTGGCGGCTCTGCCGGCCAGGGCCGAGTTCTGGGCCGTCGGTGAGCGCGTTCATGCTCGCCTTGCCGATGCGGGACTGCCGTTGATAGGACTCTTCACCGTGCCGAATTCCGTCAAGGCCATCACCCCGCTTGTCGGGCAGATTCTCGTTGAGAGCGAGACGCACCGCAGTCAGGATAAAGTCACCGAACTCCACCTCTTCTACAACCGTCCCACGTCCGGGGCGGTTTATGCGCCCGTCAGTCAGCGACTGCTGCCGCTGGACGAAAACTGGCGGCGCAAGCTGGCCGAACTTCCTTGGCCGACGCGAAACTTGCCCGAGGTCCTGGGTGGCGGCACCGCGACCTTGCGGGCGCTCATCCGCGAATATCTTTTCGTTTCGCTCTTCCGGGCGTGCGCCGAATCCCTCGCGAGCGAGAACGCTAGCCGCCTGGCGGCGATGCAACGCGCCGACAAAAACATCGGCGAATTGCTGGAGGACCTAAACAGGACATTCCATCGTTTGCGCCAGAGTGGAATCGACGAGGAACTGTTCGAAGTCATCTCCGACTTCGAAGCGTTGAGCGTAGAGGAGAAATGATGCGCATTGGCCTAGCTGCAGAACATGGTGGGGTTGAGTGGTAAGTGCAACTGACTGCGACCCTTAAAACCCTCGGATATGAGGTACCGGACTTCATCGCCCTGAGTTGGTTACAGGAGATGACTGCCCGGTTTTTGTGGTGCCCCTGGCCAGGGCGGTGGCGAGGGGTGAGGTCACCCGGGGCTTGGCCATCTGGGGCAGCGGGTAGGGGCTTGCGTTGCGGCTAACAAGGTGTCCGGCGTGCGGGCGACGTTGATCTCGGTTTGAGGGCTGTTTATGGCGCCCCTGTTGGCCAGGGAACCTGTCGATGCGACGCTGCAGATCGCCAAGCGTGCCTGCGAACGATACGAACAGCGGGGACGCCAGGACGGTCGAACGGTTCAGGACTGGGGGCAGGCGGAGCGGGAGATTCGGAAAGACGAACCCCATCAATAAACATACTCGAACAACGCGGCTGCCATGGATGAATAAATAAACAGGAAATCCGATTCCACCAAGTTCCGCAAACCACTCTGGAGACAAAACCATGGCCAATAAGCAACCACAACAACAATATGAGATCGGCATGGTCGGGTTGGGCGTCATGGGGCGCAATCTCTTGCTGAACATGGCCGACCACGGAAATTCCGTGGCCGGCTACGACAAGGATGCGGCCAAGGTGGCGGCGCTTCGCCAGGAGGCGGAGGACCGGGACATCCGCGGCGCGGCGGATATCAAGGAGTTCATCGGCATGCTCCGCCGACCGCGCGCGGTCATGATGCTCGTGCCCGCCGGCGCTCCGGTGGATTCGGTCATCAACGATCTGCTCGCGCACCTCCAACCGGGCGATCTCATCATTGACGGCGGCAACTCCTACTTCAAAGATACCGACGTGCGCGCCCGCAACCTGACGCCGAAAGGCATTCAATTC
>NZ_JBAVEJ010000149.1:0-1563 GCF_049587675.1 Sulfuricaulis sp.
GATGATGGCTGCGTTGGCGGCCGGCGAGCCGGTGACCCTGGAGCACGTCGACCAGTTCGTCGACGGTGCCGCAGTCAACCGGGCGGGCACGCTGACCTACGCGGCGCTGGCGGCGGCCGGCGACATGGTGTCGGTGACGACGGTCGACGAGGGCGCGGTCTGCACCGCCATGTTGGACCTGTACCAAAACGAGGGCATCATCGCCGAGCCTGCGGGCGCGCTGTCGGTGACTGCGCTGCGGGAAAACGATGTCGTGGAGCCGGGTTCGACGGTGGTGTGCCTGATCTCCGGCGGCAACAACGACGTGTCCCGCTACGGCGAGATCCTGGAGCGGTCTCTGGTGCACCTCGGCCTCAAGCACTACTTCTTGGTCAACTTCCCGCAGGAGCCGGGTGCGTTGCGCCGCTTCCTCGACCAGGTGCTCGGCCCCAACGACGACATCACGTTGTTCGAGTACGTCAAGCGCAACAACCGCGAGACGGGTGCGGCGCTCGTCGGTGTCGAGCTCGGCTCGGCCGAGGACTACGACGGGTTGCTCGCGCGCATGGAGTTCTCCGACATGGAAGTCGAGGTGCTCGCGCCGCACTCGCCGGCGTACCGGTACCTCATCAACCCGTAGTGCCTAGCGCGGAGCGACGACCGTTATTCCCTGTGACGTTGCGGCGGCGGCCAGGCGACTGTCATACGTGATCAATGCGCGAAGCGCCGGCGCCGTCAGTGCCGAAGCCAGATGAATCGCGTCGAGGGTCCGAAGATCGGACGGCCGGATCGCCGCGGCTTCGTCGAGGAGCCGGCTTGTCATCGCGACCGTATCCACCGCGTCAAGGAGGCGACGTGCGTCTTCAACGATCTCGACGGGCCCGCGTCGAACGACAGCCCGAATGAGTTCCGTTCGGGAGAGTGCTGCGCTAAATCGGACATCCGTTGCGTGGTCATGCAGAAATTGTTGCAGCGCAACGGATTCCGATTCCTCGACGATCAGTTTCACCAATGCTGATGTATCGAGGTACAGATGCGTCAACGCTCCTCAGCTCGCAGTCGCTGCAGGTCCTCCGATGCGTTGAAGCCATAATCCACTGGGCGGATGTGCAGGAGGTCGTCAGGTGACTCGGCAGGTATGACCTCGCCACGGAGAATCAAGTCCTGCCACGGGTCTTCGACAGCCGGCACGATGCGCGCCACCAAGCGGCCGCGCTGGGTCACCTCTACGGTTTCCCCCTGCGCCACACGGGCGATGTAGCGGCTCGCGTTCTGTCGTAGTTCGCGTAGGCCGATTCGCGTCATGTAGCACATGGTAGCACTAACTGGCTGCTCTGAAGGCGGGATCCACCTGCACGAGTGACTCGTCATGGGCCCGGAAGACCGGCTCGATGGAGATACCGACGTATGCCGCGACCTCTGTGAGCAACGTGGCCCACTGCCTGTCGGCCTCCGAGATAGGGCCTTTGCCAGGCCGTGTCAACAGCAGGGCCACGGTAGTGCCCGTAGGGAATCGGTCCAGCACGTCAGGCAGTGCTGTCATGACGTCCTCGATCAGCCGACGCCTCGGCCGAGGCCCGAGCG
>NZ_JBAVEJ010000150.1:0-2185 GCF_049587675.1 Sulfuricaulis sp.
GGCCCTGCGCGCCGCGACCACGCACCGGCCCGATTTTCTCAATGCCTACATCAGCGACCTCGGCAATGTGCTCGACATGGATGCTATACGCGGCGCGGACATCCGCATGGGGGTGGACCCGCTCGGCGGCGCCGGGGTGCACTATTGGGGCCCGATTGCCGAGCGCTATGGCTTGAATCTCACGGTCGTCAATGAAGCGGTCGATCCCACTTTCCGCTTCATGACGGTGGATTGGGACGGTCGGATTCGCATGGATCCGTCCTCGCCCTATGCGATGCAGCGCTTGATCGAGCTCAAGGATCGCTTCGACATCGCCTTCGCCTGCGACACCGATCACGACCGCCATGGGATCGTCACCCGCAACGCGGGATTGCTGCCGCCCAACCATTATCTTTCCGTCGCCATTTTCTATCTCTTCCAGCACCGGCCGAAGTGGAGCAAGGCTGCGATGGTTGGCAAGACGGTGGTCAGCAGCCAGATGATCGACCGCGTGACGGCGAAGCTTGGCCGCACGCTCTACGAGGTGCCGGTCGGTTTCAAGTGGTTTGTGGATGGCCTGCTCGACGGCTCGCTCGGCTTTGCCGGCGAGGAGAGCGCAGGCGCCACGTTCAGCCGCCTGGATGGCAGCGTCTGGACGACGGACAAGGACGGCATTGTCCCGGCGTTGTTATCGGCGGAGATCACCGCGCGCATGAGCCGCGATCCCGGTGAAATCTACCGTGAGCTGACGCGCGAGTTAGGCGATCCTGTTTACGAACGTGTTGACGCGCCGGCTACTCCAGTGCAAAAGGAAATGCTGGAGAGACTCTCGCCGCAGCAGGTCCGCTCCACAGACCTGGCTGGTGAAACAATCCAGACCATCCTCACCCGCGCGCCGGGCAACGGCGCGCCCATCGGCGGGCTGAAAGTGGTGGCGGAGAACGGGTGGTTTGCGGCGCGTCCGTCCGGTACCGAAGACATTTACAAAATCTATGCAGAGAGTTTCCGTCGAGCGGATCATCTGCGCCGTATCCTGGCGGAAGCACAGGCCATCGTCAACGATGCTATTGCGGTAGGGGCGTCGCCGGGAATTGGTTTGAGGAAAGAACATGATCGAACTTAAAAGCGCGCTTGATGTCGCGCGACCGCCGCACGCGGTCGCTTTAGTAACGATTGAGCTGATGTCGGAGCCGGAGACCCAGTGAAACCATGAACACCGGCAAACCCACGGTCGACGCTGAACTGGAATCACTTCAGCGCGATACCTTTAAATACTTTCTGCTGTGGACCAATCCGCAAAATGGACTTGTGCTTGACAAGACCACGCCCGATTGGCCCGCCAGCATTGCCGCCACTGGCCTCGCCTTGGCGGCGTATCCGGTTGCGGTCGAGCGCGGTTTAATTACGCGTGCAGCGGCGATCGCGACAATCCTCGCCACACTGAGATTCTTTTGGAGCAGCCCGCAAGGGCCCGAGCCGGATGCTACCGGTTACTATGGCTTTTATTATCATTTTCTCGACATGCAGACCGGACGGCGCGCGTGGCAATGCGAATTGTCGACCGTGGATAGCGCCATTCTGCTTGCCGGTGCGTTGACGGCTGGCGCGTATTTTGACGCGGATACGACTGAGGAACAGGAAATACGCGCCGTCGCTGACGCCCTTTATCGCCGTGCCGACTGGCCGTGGGCTCAAAACGGTGGCCTAACGGTTACGCACGGCTGGAAACCCGAAAGCGGATTTCTCGCATACCGTTGGGAAGGCTACGACGAGGCGCTTGTGCTGTATATCCTGGGACTCGGCTCACCCACCCACCCGTTGCCGGAGAGCAGCTACGCAGCTTGGGCTTCCACTTACGAGTGGAAAAATAGTTGCGGATACGATTATCTTTACGCGGGACCGTTGTTCACGCATCAGATTTCGCATGTCTGGATAGATTTTCGTGGCATTCAGGACGCGTTCATGCGAGAAAAAGGCATCGATTATTTCGAGAATACCCGCCGCGCAACCTATGCGCAGCAACAATACGCGATCGACAATCCGCTCAAGTTCGCGGGTTATGGCAAAGACTGCTGGGGGATCACCGCAAGCGACGGACCCGGCCCCGAAACCATCAAGGTGAACGGCATCGAGAGGCACTTCTTCGATTACCTGGGGCGCGGAGTACCGTACGGACCGGACGACGGCACCGTCGCGCCATGGGCTG
>NZ_JBAVEJ010000151.1:0-3579 GCF_049587675.1 Sulfuricaulis sp.
GGAGAACGCCCCATGTAGGCGCTGTGATAGATGGGCTGGTCTCGATGCGTGATGCGCTCGATGGTGAACACCGGAAATTTTTCCTGAGAATTGTAATAGCCGGTGTGATCGCCGAATGGTCCCTCGAGCGCCTCTTCGTCCGGCTCGATATAGCCTTCCAGCACTATCTCGGCCGAGGCAGGAACGTGCAGCGCGCCGTCGCGACACGCCACCACCTCGCTGCGCGCGCCGCGCAGCAGTCCCGCGTACTGGAATTCCGACAGCGTGTCGGGAATGGGGGTGACAGCAGCGACCAGCGTCGCGGGGTCGGCGCCGATGACAACCACCACGGGAAAACGCTGACCTGGATGCGCCTCTTTCCACTCCCGGAAATCGATCGCGCCGCCGCGATGCGGCAACCAGCGCATGATGACCTTGTTCCGACCAATCACTTGCTGACGGTAGATACCGATGTTCTCGCGTTCCTTGTACGGCCCCTTGGTGATGACAAGACCGAAAGTAATCAGCGGGCCGGCATCTTCCGGCCAGCAGGTCTGGATGGGCAGCATGGACAAGTCCACGTCCGCGCCTTCGATGACATGCTGCCGGCACGGCGCATCGCTCACCACGCGCGGTAATACGTGAAAAAGCTGCTTGAAGCCGGGAAGTTTCTCCATCGCATCGCCGATTCCGCGCGGGAGTTGCGGCTCCTTCAAAAAGGAAAGCAGTTTGCCGACCTCGCGCAGTTCCTCGATGGACTCGTGCCCCATGGCGAGCGCCACGCGCCGCGTGGTGCCGAACAGATTGCCGAGCAGCGGAATATCGAAGCCTCCCGGCTTTTCAAACAGCAACGCCGGACCGCCGGCGCGCAGCGTACGACTACATACCTCGGTGATTTCCAGGCGCGGGTCCACCGGCGTGGCAACGCGCTTGAGTTCGCCCAGGTTTTCCAGGTGCGCGATGAAATCCCGCAGGTTCTTGTATTTCATGGAACACTCACGAGAAATGCGCCAAGGATGGCGCGCTTATGGAGCCAAGGAAGCATAGGGGGCGGACGGCGTGCATGATTTGATCCAGATCAATATCGCACGACATCGGGGCCTGATATAAAGACGGTCACCTCATACGTCCCGACAGGCATGCTGCCCCACCCCCTGCTCTTGCCGCTGCGAATCATTCCCGGCGCGGTACACGCCGAGGTGCTGGCACGCGTGTTAAATCACCTGCTGCGCGGCCAGCCGCTTGCGACTCGACTCCCGGAGATCGAAGGCAAAACCGTATGCATCCATATCAAGGATGCATCGAGCGAGATTCATTTCCGGATCGGGCACGGGCGTCTGCAGCCCGCCGTGCCGGGCCGCGCCGATGTCCGCATCAGCGGCACGGTGCAGGATTTCTGGCTGCTTGCCACCCGGCGCGAAGACCCGGATACGCTCTTCTTCAGCCGCCGCCTGTGCATCGAGGGCGACACCGATACCGGCGTGCACATCAAGAATCTGCTGGACGCTCTCGATTACGACTGGGAATCGCATTTCCGCGCCGTGCTGGGCGAAACTCTCGGCGGCGCGGCCTTTACACTTCTCCGGCGCACCGTCGGTCAGCGCTTCGCCGCGCGCTAACTCTCCGCTGCGCCGGATAGCGTTGTGGTACCCACCACAAGACCGGTGTGCGTGGTCATGCGTGTTCCCGATTCATTCCGGGGGCCCCATACCAGTACCCGTCGCAGGATCCGTACACCTGATAGGGCTCAAGTATCGCGGCCGCCGCGGACGATTCCCGATGTCCGTCCATGACGCTACGGAACGCGTCCACGATCTCGAACATCCCCTGAGCCTGCGGCGCAAGCCGCAAGACATCCACCCCGAGCGCCCGAAGGTCGTCGATTTCGTTCACCAGATTGTATGTCTCGCCTGATTGCACCTGGATGCCGTTGAGGCTGAGAAACGACTGTCCCTCACGCGTGCGCAGCGGCATGCCGTCGGGATAATCAGCGCAGCGGAATCCGCATTCATCCTTGGACAGATTATGCGCGCGGGCGGTGAAACAACGCGCGGAGAAGGACAGCGGCAGGCGGCCAAAGACGAACACCTCGGTCTCCATCCCCGCGGGACGCTGCGCCTGGATCGCGGCCAGTGTGTCGCGATCCAGCTCCATCGGCATGACCCAGCGCCTGGCGCCGGCGCGCGCCATCAGCGCCAGCGTGCCGCTGTTGTAGACGTTGATGTGGGGACCGACAACAAAAGGTGTCGCGCCCTCCAGCATATTGACCGCGGCCATGTCATTGGCCTCGACCGCGAAGCGCCCGTTTTCCGCGATGGTGCGCATGTACGCGGCTTCCGATTCGGCCTCGATAAGAGTAAGCGTCGACAGCACCGCCTCCTTGCCGTCGGCGGTCAAGCGTTCGGCAATATCCAGCCAGTCCGGCAGCCGCAGCGCACGGCGCTTGGAACAGACCGTCTCACCGAGATAAACGATGTCCACCGGCGCCTCGAGAACGTGCGCATAAAAATCGAATACGCGCTCACGCTCCCAGAAATACGGAATAGGTCCGAGGGAGATTCTCATGAGTAATAATTACTGATTTCAGATTGGAATCTGGAATTCGAAATCCGGAATCCGGAATTTTTTATTGCCATGGCCGGGTATACGCGCCGAGGGTATGGCAACGCCCTTCAGCGACCTTGTCGAGTTGCTCGACCCAGGCGCCTTGGGGAGAAAATTTCTCCGGCCCGGCTGCGCACGCGTCAATGGCCTCCCGCAGCGTTCGCGTAACCTGCGCCACGTAGGCCGGACTGCGCTGACGGCCTTCGACCTTGATCGCAGCCACGCCGGCGCGGAAAAGATCCGGAAGAATATCGAGCACATTGAGACTGGTCGGTTCTTCCATGGCGTAGTACACCTTGCCGCCGACCTCGAACCGCCCCTTGCAAAGCGTCGGATAGCCGGCGGGTTCCTCGGGTGCGTATACGTCGATCAGCACGCCGTTCAGTCGCGAGCGGCGGCCAGCAGCCGACTCTTCCCACTTGACGGCTTTCGCCGGCGAACAGACACCGCTCGAGTTCGGCGAATCGCCGGTGACATAGGACGACAGGGTGCAACGCCCCTCGACCATCACGCACAGGCTCCCATAACCGAATACTTCCACCTCCGCGTTCACGCGCTTCATGACATTCTGCACCTGCGTCAGCGACAGCACGCGCGGCAACACCACGCGCTGCACGCCGAAATGCCGCACGTAAAAATCGATGGCCTCGTGGTTGGTGGCCGAACCCTGCACCGACAGATGTAGCCTCAGGCCGGGATGCCTTTGTACGCAGTAATCCATTAGTCCGGGATCGGCGAGGATCAGCGCGTCGACGCCGAGACTCGCAGCCTGATCCACGGCCACGCGCCATTTTTCCCACTGGTGCGGGCGCGGGTAGGTATTGATCGCCAGAAACACGCGCGCATTGTGGTTGCGCGCATAGGCAATGCCCTGGCTTGCTTCGTTGATATCGAAATTGAGGCCGGGAAAATTGCGCGCGTTGGTGCCGTCACGAAAGCCCATATAAACGGCGTCGGCGCCGTTATCTACGGCCGCCTTGAGGGCTGTCATGCTCC
>NZ_JBAVEJ010000152.1:0-2369 GCF_049587675.1 Sulfuricaulis sp.
ATATTTATAATTTTGGTAGAACTCACCATTTCCTCTTCGCAGCTCTACTAAACTCAACTCAAATCGTTTTGCGCCGCGCCACGCCGATCAGTCCCAGCAGCCCCGAACCGAACAGCCATATGGCGGCAGGCAGAGGCACGACGGTCGCTGCAAACTGGTCTCCCAAAAGCTGATGTGCATACGTTGTGGGGTGATTTTGATCCCAGAATAAATACTGATCCGGATTGGCGCAGGGGACCAAGGAGACGCTCAGACAGCTGTCGGTGACGTTCGTAAACCCGAAACCGCTGGGATTGGCCACCACCGCATTGACGGCCAAAAAGGTATCGAACGCGATGATGTTCGCGTTCGTCTGACTGCGCACATCGGCCAGAGCGTTCGCCAGCTTCCCGTTGAAATCGAGCGTGATGGCATGGGCCAGGAACATGGCTGCCGATCCTTGAGAACTGACCCAGGGTATCAATGCCAAGTCCGGAAGATTCGGGACCAGAAAATTCTTTGCACCCAGTGAGGCTAGAGTGGATACCTCGCCGGCCAAATTGTTGGCGGCCGTGGTCGCCGCGTTCTGACCGGCGCCCAGACCAGTGATGTTTGCGAAATCATCGGCGCCTCCCCAGAGAATATACAACGCGGTCGGGTCAGCCGTAGAAACCGTCGATTGGTAATTGTTGACTTCGCTCAGCATCCCAACCAAGCCGACCGATCCACCGGGATCGTAGATATTGGTGAGACCGGTCGTGGCGCCCCCTTCCGCGAAGTTGGTCAGACCTGCGTTCAAGCTCGAGGCGAGATACTCCACCGCAAGCGGACCGTTCGAGGCACGGCCGGCGTAATACGGCGGGCTGGGCGGCTGCCCGATTTTGCTGAAAAGAATGCCCGTGTCAGAAAGGCTGTCGCCAAAAACAACCAAGTCGCTGTAGGCCGAAAACGCTGCGGCCGCGGGGAACCACAAACACATTGCCATGGTGCGCAACATGAGCGCATATCTCATCGCATGACGGCTTCTTCCATCCTGTGGCGTCTTCATACCGTTCGCTCCATCGTCATTCCCAAACTCACGTTGCCGCTTGCGCCGAACAGCTACCGGCTCCTCTGCTCCGCCACTAAGAACCCGCCGCCCTACGCCGCGCCACACCGAACAGCCCCAACAACCCCCAGCCGAACAACCATGCCGCGGCGGGCACGGGAACCGGCGACGCGGCGCCATTGAAGACCAGGAAAGTTGGGGCTCCCAAGGCGCCTCCCGCTGGCACAAAGGCGTCGATAAAGGCGCCGGTAGTCCCGTCATAGCGAAGGACGCTGCCGTTGCCGTAATCACCAACATACAGATTGCCGTCGGGCCCGAAAGTCAGAGGTCGGGGAAGCGTGCTCAATCCGCCGCTTCCCGCGGTTACGAAATCATCGATGAACGTCCCGGTGGTGCCGTCAAAGCGCGCCACGGTTCCGCCTCCGAAGTTGGTGACATAGAGGTTGCCATCGGGCCCGAAGGCCACACCCCGGGCGCTCAAAAGGGTCCCCGGCACAAAGGTAGCGATGAACGATCCCGTGGTTCCGTCATAGCGGAGGACGCCGCCGCCATCCGTAGTGACATAGAGATTCCCGTCCGGCCCAAAAGTTAAACCTTCGGGGTTGCTCAAGCCGCCGCTGCCAGGGGTTACGAAGGCACCCGCCGGTGCTCCGGTTGCCGCATCGTAACGCGTCACCGCGCCAGGGTCGGCACTGTTTGCCACATGGAGAAAGCCGCCTCGAAAAGTCAGGCCCGCCGAGTCTTCCAGACCTCCACTTCCATCGGGTATGAACTCATCGATGAATGCTCCCGTCGTGCCGTTATAGCGCAGCACGTTGTCACCATCGGAATTGCTCACATAAAGATTGCCGTCAGGCCCGAACGCGCCGCCTAACGGAAAACTGAGACCGCCGCTTCCCGTGGGCACAAAGATGCCCTTGAAGGCACCGGTCGTGCCGTCGTACCGGAGCACATTCAAGTCCGGGCTGAAGAAGTTCCCCACCAAAAGGTCGGCCCTGGCTTCGACAATCTCGAAGACACTCGCCAACATCAGCAAGCCAGCCAGCCACAGGCTCCGTGCCGCCTTGGTTATGTCGCTTCTCCCGGCGCCATCACGCGATATGTTCATAGTGATCCTCCTTGATCAGTGATTGGATTGGTGGCTATCCGATAAAACTTTGGGCGACCCCCTGTTAAACCGGCAGCTGGCGGCGTTGCCGCGCGATACCCATCAGGCCCAACAACCCCGAGCCGAACAGCCACGCCGCGGCCGGTATCGGCACGGGCGCCAGGAATCCCCGAATCTCTCCCCCGGTGAACATAGACGTGTGAATGTTAAAGTAGGCATGTCCGTCCGCCAATC
>NZ_JBAVEJ010000153.1:0-7849 GCF_049587675.1 Sulfuricaulis sp.
ACCTTCCGGTCTCCGGAAATCTGCGTTCGGCGTCCAATAGTTTTGAGAGTTTTTTGAGAGAATTTTGAGTGCGGCGGATGGAATGTCCGTAACCTATTGATTATTGGTGGGCCGTGGTGGACTTGAACCACCGACCAACTGGTTAAAAGCCAGCTGCTCTACCGACTGAGCTAACGGCCCGCGTGTGCCAAAGTGGGGAAAAACGGGAGGCGGCATTATCCAGAGGCTACACAGGCCTGTCAAACCGAATGACTCGGTCCGGAGAAACGCAAAATCAGCCTGATCCAGGCTAACGGGCGGCGGGCAGCAACCTCATGTCCGCCAGCGCCAGTCGCAGCGCCCAAAAGAAACCCTTCTCATCCATCAAGTAGTATTCCATCTTCATGGTCAACGCGGCGCCGAAGATGATCATGGTCAGCGTGATGACCGCGCCCAGCGCCAGCGTGGACATGCCGGTGACGCCCTGGCCGATGGTACAACCCAGGGCGATGACGCCGCCAAATCCCATGAGCACGCCGCCAATCACGTGGTTAACCATGTCTCCGCGTGAACTGAAAGTTTCAATGTGGAAATTTCCAGAAAGCACGGCATAGAGAAACGAACCGGCGATGATTCCGAAAACCGCGGCGATGCCGAAGTTGATCGTGGATCCGGTGAAAGTCATCAGGTAATTCACGTTTTCCGCGACCGGCGCGACGAAGGTATAGGATTCGAGCCGTACCGGTTCGAACTCATCGAAACCGATCTTGCCGGTGATATACCAGCCCGCGACGATGAACAGCCCGATGCTGACACCGGCGAACAGGTTTTTAAAACTTTTGAGAAACTCGGCGCTGGCCAGAGCGTAGATTGTGAATCCCAGACCGGTAATGCCTGCTACGATCCAGCGCACCGTATTTGCATCCGCGGCGCCGGTGGCCGCCTGGATCAGCGTCGCCATGCTCTGGTCCGCGATGTTGCGTACCGCCAAGTCGATATTCGTGACCTCGATGACATTCAGGCGCACCAGCGCCAGCAGCCCGCGCAGGGTCATGTAGGCCGTGATACCCATCAGCAGCATCACCACCAGGGACTTAAGATTGCCGCCGCCGGTGCGTACCAGCGTGCGCTGCCCGCATCCGCCGCCCAGCGTCATGCCCACGCCGAAGAGAAACCCGCCGAGGAGATGCCCGAGCCAGCCGAAGTTGGCGGAAAGATAAATGGATTTGTTGAGATCGATGTAACCCAGCGCCTGTAACAATTGCGAGCCGAGGATGGCGACACCGATCGCCAGAAACCAGGCGCGCAGACGATTCTTGTCGCCCATGTTCACCCAATCGCTCACCGCGCCCATGGTGCAGAAGTTTGTCTTGTTGGCGATGGCGCCGAATGCCACGGCCACCAGAAATCCCCACATGGCTACGTTATGAACATTACTGAGTTCCATATTCCCCCGCTTACTGCCTTAAGGCGAAAAAACACATGACCGCTCTAGACGCAAATATCCGGGGCTTTATTCCTGGACCCCCCATGGATTATTTTGCGCGGCTTTGACGTCTAGCGCCATAGCCACCGGTCACTGAATCCCGGCGCTCGCCATGACATTTCGACGTACGCAACAGGGCTTACCCGAAGATACCGGGGGCGTTAGAATAACTACCCAGTATTCACCATGAGGTACAACCGATGCCGACCTTTGACAAAGAACTGGACACCAGCGGGCTTAACTGTCCCATGCCCGTCATGAAGTGCAAAAAAATGTTGCAATCACTGGCGCCCGGACAGGTACTGCATCTGCTGGCCACCGACGTCGGCACCAAGAGCGATATTCCTGCCCTGGTGAGCAAGACCGGCGATCAGATCGTGGAATCCAGCGAAGCGAACGGAAAGTTTCACTACTATATCAAGAAGGGGGGGTAAAACCCGCCCCTGGATTATTATCTTACAGCCAGGCGTGGACCGGGTGCTTTTCCACCAGATCCACGAAATCGCCATAACTCGCGACGCGAACCTCTTTCACGAGATTGTCCAGGCCGCGGGCCTTCAAATCCGCCTCGATGGCATAAACCGCGTGCCGCCTCACAGCCTGTTCGATCAGGGACGATTTGATGGTGCCCGTGACACACGCGTACACGCCGTCTTCCAGCAACAGAATGACATCGCCCTCGCGCGCCAGCCGCAGGCAATTTTCCAGCGCGCTGTTCTGGAACGGTGACTTATTGATGGTATGGAGCATGGGCAAATCCTAGAATGAGACAATGCTGTGCTGTTCGGCCATCATCGCGGCAATGTCAGCGGTATCCAGCACCTTGGGACGGATCGGTGCACCGCTGTCATCGTCCTTGCCGATCGCAATAATCGCGTCTTCGGGAATTCCACGGTCTTTCAGCGATTGCCGGTCCACGTAGACCTTCGTGACTTCCCAGTCCACGAGCGCGCCAAGCGAAGCCATGAAACCCTTGATGCCGAGCCCCTTCGTGTCCTGGCCCGCGTGCAGCGCGAGGACACCATCGTCGAGGAACACCACGGAAAGATCCATCTCGTAGGTCGCGAAAATGAACATGACCTCGATGGACTCCTGCACGTAAATGCTGCCGTGCGGTGGCTTGCGCACCGTCACCATGACCTTCTTGCCTTTCTCTGTCATGAGCCCCGCCTGTGTCTTGATGCCTGAAAAATCAATCGCCGAACGTCACCATCCGGTCGGACTCATGGATCATGCTCGCGAGCTGCCCCAGTCCCGAGATGCGGATATTCGGCGCCAGCACCTCGTTGGTGATGCCGCGGCGCTTGGCCGCGGCTACGCATACCACCATGTCGATGCCGGTCGCGCCCAGTTCCGACCAGCGCTTGGAAATATGCCGGTCATCCTGTGGCGGGTCCATGAGTTTGGTGGCGTTATACACGCCATCGTCGTAGAAAAAGATGCCCCGGATAGTGTGGCCCTTGGCGAGGGCAGCCTGGATAAAGTGGTAAGCGCTGTCGGAGGCTTCGTGATTATAAGGGCCTTCCAGAACCAGAATTGAAATTATCATTATTATTTCTCCAAAATTCCTGGGTGTTCTGGTCGTGCCGTTCCGAAAGTTCGTCCCCTTGAAGAATAGTCCAATATTGCCAAGATGGGGGAAAATTTCCAGTCCTGGCGGGCCTTATCTCCGGTAACGAGTGGGGTCCGTGACACCGGCCTCGGCGAAGCCCTGAGCGCGCAGGCGGCAGGAATCGCAACGTCCGCAGGCGAGGCCGGCCGCATCCGGGTCGTAGCACGACAATGTCAGCGAATAATCCACGCCCAGGCGCACCCCCTCGCGAATGATTTCATGCTTGCGCAGCTTCATCAGTGGCGCACGCACGCGGAACCCGCGTCCCTCGACCCCGGCGCGCGTGGCCAGGTTCGCGAGCCGTTCGAACGCCTGGATGAATTCCGGACGGCAGTCGGGATAGCCGGAGTAGTCCACGACATTGGCGCCAATATAGATATCGGCGGCGCCGAGCACCTCGGCCCAGCCGAGCGCGATGGAAAGAAACACCGTGTTGCGCGCCGGCACGTAGGTCACCGGAATGCCGGCGGAAAATTCCTGTGGCACGGGGATCGCCGCGTCGGTCAGTGCCGAGCCGCCCATCCAGCCGATGTCGAGTTTGACCACGCGATGATCGGCCGCCCCCTGTGCCTGCGTCACGTGGCGTGCGGCATCGAGTTCCGCGCGGTGTCGCTGGCCGTAGTCGAAAGTGAGCGCGTAACAGCGCGCGCCCGTGGCCGCGGCGAGCGCGAGCACCGTGGCCGAATCGAGCCCGCCGGAGACCAGTACCACGGCTTTTCCGCCGGCGTCAGTGTCCGCGGGCATCGTTCCACAGAATTTTGTGCAGTTGAATCTGCAGGCGCACCGGCAAGCGGTCGGCGAGAATCCATTCGGCGAGATCGGTCGGATTCAACTGCCCGTGACAGGGAGAAAACAGCACCTCGCCGATCCGGTCGAGCTTGTGTTCGGCGAGCTGCGTGCGGCTCCATTCGTAATCCGTGCGGTCGCAGATCACGAACTTGATCTGATCTTTTTTCGCCAGCTGCGCGATGTTGGCGTACAGGTTGCGCTTTTCCTCCCCGGACCCTGGCGTTTTGAGATCCATCACGATGCTCACCCGGGGATCGATACCGGCGACATCGAGCGCACCGCCGGTCTCGAGCGACACTTCATAGCCCTGATCGCACAGGGCGGTAAGCAGTTCGCGGCAAGGGCGTTGCGCCAGCGGCTCGCCGCCGGTGACGGTGACATAACGCGGGGCATACTCGGCAACGCGGCGCAGGATATCGTCAAACTCCATCCATTGCCCGCCGTAGAATGCATATTCCGTATCGCAGTAGGAGCAGCGCAGGGGGCAACCGGTCAACCGGACGAATACCGTGGGACAACCTACCGTGCGTGCTTCACCCTGAAGGGAAAAAAATATTTCGGTGATGCGCAGCCGGTCGCCGGCGGAAGACGCCGGCCGGGTGTTAGCGGTTGATGTGTCGGTTTGCGACACAAGTTAACGCTTCTCTTTTTTCATTTTCGCCAAACGCTGTTCCGCCGATTTCGCCGCCGGCGTACCGGGATAGCGCGCCATCACCTGATTGAGGCTCTCGCGCGCCTTGGCCCATTCACCCAGGTCGTAATGGCAGTAGCCGGTTTTCAACATCGCGTCCGGCACTTTTGGGCTTTTCGGATGATCACTCATGAGCTTGCCGAATTCCTCCAGCGCCTGACGGAAATTGCGCGCCACGTAATAAGCCTCGCCCAGCCAGTAGCGGGCGTTGTCACGCAAAGCGCTTTGCGGATATTTCGCAAGAAAGTCGCGAAAACCCTTGGCGGCGCGTTCATAGAAGCCCTGCTTCATCAGGTTGAACGCTGCGTCGTAATCCTGCTGCTCCTGGGCCGAACCGGCCGACGCCGCTGAACCTGACGCCACGGGAGCGGCATTGGCATCGGGTGAAGGAGCCGCAGTGCCGCGACGTTCAAGCTCACTCACCCGCCGGTCAATATCGGCGAGCAATTCGCGCTGACGTACCTTCAGGCGCTCGATCTCGTTCGCCTGCACTTCCACCTGGCCACGCAGGTTCCGCACTTCCGCCTGCGTCGTCTCCAGCTGCTGCAGGAGGTCGGCCAGCACCTCTCGCGAGGGTGTCGACGAGGTCGGCGTCGAACCGGCCCCCAGCTCAACCACCGGCGGCAGGTTGCGTGAACCCTCAGCCGCGCCTGCGGTTGGCAAGGCCGGAATCGACACGCCGGCCGCCAGTATCCCGGCCAAAGCGATGAAACGCCGGGAAAGCGGCATCGGCGTTATTTATAGACGATCTCTGCGCGGCGATTCTGGCGCCAGCAGGATTCGTTGTGCTCCTGGCACAGCGGCTTTTCCTCGCCGTAGGACACCGTCTTGATACGGTTGCCGGCCACGCCTAGCACTTTCATCATCTTCTCGACGGCCTGCGCGCGACGCTCGCCCAGTGCCAGGTTGTACTCGCGCGTGCCGCGCTCGTCGCAGTTACCTTCGAGACTCAGCTTGATCTGCGGGTTGGCCACGAGATGGGCGGCATGGGCCTCAATGATCGCGCGCGCCTCGTCATCGATGGTGCTGCTGTCAAAGGCAAAGTGCACGCGGCGCTGCGCCAGCAGCTCGGCGCGGCGCTGTTTTTCCTGGTCAGAAAGCGCAGCACCGGTCGCGGATTTGTCCGTCGCGGGCGCGGTCTCCGCCGACGCGGCGCCTTTTTCATCCCCGGCGGTGGGTTTGGTCGCCTCCTCTCCAGCGCAACCGGCCAGGGCCAATGCGATGAGCAACGATACGGCGAGATATTTCCTTTTCTTCATGTTTCACTCCTTATATTGCAGTTCACGGTTGTAAGGCGACCAGGCGGGCTCGCGGATATCGCCCTCCTCGAATTTAAACAGCTGGCGTACTCGCCCGTCAGCGGAGACCGAGGCCAGTACCCCCCGCCCCCGGACCTCGGTGGCATAGATAATCATACGCCCATTGGGGGCAAAACTGGGCGATTCGTCAAGCGAAGTATCGGTCAACACCTGCTGCGTTTTGTTGTCGAGGCGCATAACAGCGATACGAAAAGCTCCCTGGTTGCGACTGACAAACGTGATCGATTTGCCATCTGCCGCATATGAGGCACGTGCGTTGTAATCGCCGTCAAAGGTCAAGCGCTCGGTCGACCCGCCGGAAGCGTTCATGCGATAGATTTGCGGCGATCCGGCGCGGTCAGAAGTAAAAATTATATCACGCCCGTCAGGCGACCAGGAAGGCTCGGTATCGATGGCCGGATCGAATGTCAGCCGCTTCAGTGCCCGTGAGTTGAGAAGCATCACGTAAATTTCGGCATTGCCATCCCGTGACAGGGTCAACGCCAGCCGGGTGCCGTCGGGCGACCAGGCCGGCGCGCTGTTGATGCCGGTGAATTCAGCCAGCAATTCGCGGCGCCCGTCTGTCAGGTTCTGGACATACACCTTCGAGCGCCTGTCTTCAAACGAAACATAAGCCAGACGATTACCGTCGGGCGACCACGCTGGCGACATCAACGGTTCGGCGGAGCGGACCACAGTCTGGGCGTTGAAGCCATCAGAATCCGCCACTTGCAGCTTGTAGACCGGCGGCAAACCCCGGGGCGGTTCCTCGCGCGTGACATAGGCGATGCGGGTACTGAAGGCGCCGGGCTCGCCGGTGATTTTTTCGTAGATGATGTCGCTGATCTGGTGCGCGACCGAACGTAACAGATCGGCGCTTACGTTGTAGCGGAAACCGGCGATCTGTGTCTCCTTGAAAACGTCAAACAACCGGAACTGCACCTGAAACTTGCCCGGCGTCGCCAAGCGCACGCTGCCGATCGTCAGCGCCTCGGCCTTGAGGATGCGCCAGTCCTTGAATACAACGTCCTTGTCCTCGTGCGGCGTGGAAATGAAATCCTTGCGGGGCAGCACGGCAAACCGTCCGCTGCGCGCGAGATCAGCTTCGACGATGTCAGATACATTCTGGCTCGGTTTGGCCGGTCCTTCCCAGCTGAACGGCACGATGGCAATGGGCGTGCCGGTGTCCACTCCGCGCGTGATCTCGATGGTCAGCACCGCGCTCGCGCTGAAGGACCACAGCAACATTACCGTCATGGCAATCCATTTCAAGGAAATAAGCATTATCTTTTCAGCTCCTTATCCGGATCAAATACAAACTCGATTTCACGGAAATTATCGAACAAGGTCGGGTCCTCCGGCAACGGCAACGGCGCGGCCTTGTACACCGCGTATTCAACCGAGCGGTCGAATATCTCGTTGCCGCTGGAACGCACCACGGCGGCCGATAGCACCTCGCCAGCCGGCGTGAGGCGTACATGCACCACGCATTTCAGCCCTTTGGCGATACCGACCGGACTATTCCAGCTGCGGCTGACCCGTTGTCGGATCAGCGGAATATACTTGTCGACGATGGTGGCCGCATGCACTGCTTTCGCAGCGTCGGCACGCTGTTTTTCCTCCGCCGCCAGCTGCTCCTGCAGTGACTGTTCGGTCAGTTTCTGCCGGCGCTTATCTTCATTCTTGCGCTCAAGCTCGGCGGCGCGTTTCTGCTGTTCCTTCTCCTCGGCTTCTTTCTTCTTGCGTTCCACGATGAGACGTTGCTGCGCCTGTTCCTCGTCCTGCGTTTTCTTCAACTCCGCTTGACGGCGTTTTTCCGCCTCGGCCTTTTTGCGTGCCTCTTCCTCTTCCTGCCCGCGCTTGTCTGCCACCTCGGACTTGCGCGCTGCCTGATCCGGCACAACCACGGCCTGAATCACCTGATCGGTGGACGGAGCCATGGTCCAGCGGAACCCGATGACAACAAGGCCGATCACCACTGCATGCACCAATAC
>NZ_JBAVEJ010000154.1:0-23835 GCF_049587675.1 Sulfuricaulis sp.
CTCAGCGGGTGCGCATACGCGACATCCCTGTCGCGGATGCGCACGCTCGCGATCCCTCGCTCGTCCCTTCGGGCCTGCCCTTCGGCGGCACGCGGGGCTCGGCTTGACCAAGGGGGTTTTAAAAACCCTGTCGGGGCAAGCTGAGCACCTTTCAGGCACCGGGATGCCATGCGAGAGAGGTTTTCAGGCCCCCGTAGCCGCCGCCGAGCATCGCAGCCGGAATCGGGAACAGCGAGCCTCGTGTTTGAGCCCGTGGCGCGTATCTGGCGCCCGGCGAGTTAGGCGAGCGCCGATTCCGGCGAGAAGCGCAGGAAGCAGTCGGCGGCTCCGGGGCGCCCTTTCTTTTGGTCGCTTTTCTTTGGGCAAGCAAAGAAAAGCGACCTGCCGTGGGTCAGCCACCCACAAGTAGCTTTTCAAAGTCAAAAGCCGCCTTTCGGCGGCTTTTGGTCATTCAAGGCCTGGATCCCCGCCTTCGCGGGGATGACAACCATAGGTTTGGCGGCATTCGCGGGAATGACAACGACGGGATTTAATTCTTCTCTTTCAACAACACCCTCACATCATGCTCCAAATCCTCCACCGGAACATCATTCTTCACCAGCAACCGTAATTTCCCCTTGGCATCCTTGACCAGAATCCCGGTGGAATGATCGACGAGCGTGGAGTTCTTGGGATTCTTGCCATAGGCAACTTTATATTCGCTGGCCACAGCAGCGATTTCCTTGTCGCTGCCGGTGAGGCCGATGAAAGTGGGATTGAACTGCGGGACAAAACCCGCAAGCTGCTTGACCGTGTCGTTTTCCGGGTCAACGGTGATGAACAATACCTGCACGCGCTTGGCATCGTCGCCGAGCCGCTGCATGAGCACGGCGAGTTTCGCCATCGTCGGCGGGCAGATATCAGGACAGTGGGTGAAGCCGAAGAACATGATCACGACCTTGCCCTTGAAATCCGCCGCCTTCGCTGGCTTGCCGGTGTGCGCGGTCAGTTCAAAATCGCCGCTGCCCCAATCCACGCCGCTGATGTCCGTGGCCTTGAACGTTGGCGCGGGTGGCGTACACGCAGCGACGAACAACGCCAACAGCAGAAAAAATACCCGGGAGAAAAGGTGTGGCGGCAACATCAATACAGCGCGGATTGCAGCGCCTCGTGAATATAGACGCGGTAGTGATCGATCAGCAGCAGCGCGAACAGCAGCGCGAGGTAATTGATCGAGTAACGGAAGGTCTTGCGCGCCAGCTCGTCGCTGTAGTTCCGGTACAGCCGCACGGCGTAATACAGGAATCCCGCATTCAGGATCGCCGCGCCGAGGAAATACAGCCAGCCGCTCATGTGCGTGGCGAACGGCATGATCGTCACCGCCACCAGCAGCACGGTGTACAGCAGGATCTGGAGCTGGGTGAACGCGCGCCCGTGGGTGACCGGCAGCATCGGGATGCCGACCTTGGCGTATTCCTTTTCGCGGTACAGCGCGAGCGACCAGAAATGCGGCGGCGTCCACAGGAAGATGATCAGGAACAGCAGCAACGCGTCCGGCGCGACATGACCGGTGATCGCGGTCCAGCCGAGTACCGGCGGCGCGGCACCGGCGGCGCCGCCGATGACGATGTTCTGTGGCGTGGCGTGCTTGAGGTAGACGGTGTAGATGATCGAGTAGCCGATGAGCGAGAGGAACGTGAGCACCGCGGTAAGCATGTTGACCCACAACACCAGGATCACCATCGACACCACGCCGATGATGAGCGCGAACAGCAACGCCTCGGGCGTCGTGAGCGTGCCCGTGGGCAGCGGGCGGCGGCTGGTGCGCAGCATGCCTCTGTCGAAATGCTGGTCGAGAATCTGGTTGATCGCGGCCGCCGAACCGGCGGCGAGCGCGATGCCGAGCGTGCCGAGCAGCAAGCCCGACAGCGGCAACGCTCCCGGCGTGGACAGGAACATGCCGACCACGGCGGTGAAGATAATGAGCGACACCACGCGCGGCTTGGTGAGCTCGTAGTATTCCCGGGCGAGGCTCGCGAGCCGGCGCGGGGCCGCGACTTCGATGGACGAATGTGTTTTGCTTAGTGGTTCCATTGGGCGCGGTATTCTACGCAATCGTTGCCGAACATGGTATGTATAAGGTCAAGTCGGTTTTCGTCCTGAATCAAGGGGTTAATCGCTAAAATTGCCGGGCGTGGACCGTCCTCAGCCGATCTGCGATATCCGCAGCAGCCTTGCCAGGTCCTTGCGCATGCCGGTCGGGTCGGCGTCGGCCGGATAGCTCATCATGAAATTGCCGAGCGGGTCCACCAGGTAAATCCGGTTCAGGTTGTCGAGCGGGCTTCCCGCGGGCAGCGTGAACTCGCGCGCCAGCGCGGTAACTGCATCCGCCGGGCCGGTGACGATGCGCATGCCGGGATAATCCTTGATGGCATAATTCAGCCAGTCGCGTGTCCCGGCGTCCTTCACGATTAACATGCTTTGAATGCGTTCGGCCTCTTTCCCCTGCGCCGCGATGACCTGGCGCACCTTCACGAGATTGCGTTCGCAGGGGCTGAGGCATTCCGCGGCGCTGAACGTCACCAGCGTCCACTTGCCGCGCAGTTCGCTGAAGCGCATCGGCTTGCCGTCGAGCAGCACCAGCGCGGCGTCCGCGACGGGACGCGCCGGCTGCACCAGTTCACCATGCGGGTGCACGGCTTCCGGACGCCAGCCGCTGTAATAGAGCGCGTAGGCGACGAGCATGGGCAGCGCAAACAGCGCGGCGATCAATAACAGTTTGCGGCGCGAACGCGATGGATTGACGGGTGGGGTCATGACTTGTCTTCCTCCTGCTGATCCGCGCCGTCACGGCGCAGACTCATGAAAAAATAAATGACAACCAGTCCCACCGCCATCATGAACCACTGGAAGGCATAGCCCTTGTGCACCGCGATACCGGCATTGAGTCGGGGCCACTCGCGGGTAAAACCGCCGGCGGGGCTTTCGGGGTCCAGCAACACGACCACCGGCTGCACTGGAAACGGCACGGCCGCGCGGTAACGCGCCATGTCCATGTTCTGCCACACCAGCTCCCAGCCGCGGTCGAGCGCTTCGGGCTTGGCGAGCATGAAATTCTTTTCCGACGGCACGGTGGCCACGCCGATGATTTCCTGCAAGCCTCCGGGCGGATCGATCGCCGGCGGATGGCTGCGATCCTCGCCCAGCGGAACCCAGCCGCGATTGACCAGCAAGCGTACGTCGCTGTCCGGCAGTCGCAGCGGCGTGATCACCTCATAACCGGCCTGACCCTGATGCACGCGATTGTCGACGAGTACCTGATAGCCGGTTTCGTAATAACCCCTGGCGATGACGCGGTAGAACTGCAACTCCTCGGGGCGCTGCACGCGCGTCTCGACCTTGACCGTCGGGCCGGTGGCGCGCGCGTCGTATTCCGACTGCAACTCGCGTTTCTCCTCCGCGCGCTGCAACTGCCAGTAGCCCAGGTACAGAAACAGCGGCAACAGCACCGCCACGGTCAGGCTCGGGACCAGTGCGGGCCGGAATTGCGGCGGGAGTCTCATGGCGCAAGGAAATCGTCGGGGAATTTCATGAATTCATCTAGTATAATGTCGCTTCGTCATTTCCCTGGAATCCTGCATGTTCATCAAGATCGTGGTCATCGTCATGCTGGTGCTCATTCTGGCCAGCCTGTTCTCCGCCCTGGTTTTTATGTACAAGGACAAGGGGCGCGGAAATCGCACCGCCCGGGCGCTGACCTGGCGCATCGGTCTGTCGATCACGCTGTTCGTGCTGCTGATGGCCAGTTTCTATTTCGGCCTCATTCCGCGCCAGGGACTGGGCCTGTTTCGATAACGCCGGGTTACGGTCAAAAGCAAAAAGGCGCTGCCATCCGGCAGCGCCTTTTTTTATTCTACCGTCCGGAATTCGCTATCAGAACCAGTAAACGAAAATGAACAGGCCGAGCCAGACCACGTCCACGAAGTGCCAATACCAGGCAACGGCTTCGAAGCCGAAGTGATGATCCGGGCGAAAATGACCGGCGATCGAGCGGGCCAGAATCACGATCAGCATGATAGTGCCCATGGTCACGTGGAAGCCGTGAAAGCCGGTGAGCATGAAGAAGGTGGCGCCGTACACGCCGGTCTTGAGCGTCAGGCCCAGTTCCGTGTAGGCATGGATATATTCAAATGCTTGCAGCGCCAGGAAGGTGACGCCCAGCGCCACGGTCAGAAACAGACCGGTGATGAGCTGCGCGCGATTGTTCTTGAGCAAACCCCAGTGCGCCCAGGTAACGGTGGCGCCCGAGGTCAGCAGGATCAGGGTATTGATGGCGGGAATGCCCCAGGCGCCCATTGGCGAAAACTGGTTCAAACCCGGGACGGTGTCATGAGGGACCGGCACCGGTCCTTTCGGGCCCGCGGTCGGCCAGGTGGCGTCAAAACCGGGCCAGAGCAGATCGTCGGCGCCGAGCCACTGCACCGCGAACTGGCGCACATAGAACAGCGCGCCGAAAAAGGCGGCGAAGAACATGACCTCGGAGAAAATGAACCAGGCCATGCCCCAACGGAAGGAGCGATCCACCTGCTCGTTATAGGTGCCGCTTTCGCTCTCGCCGATCACCTGGCCGAACCAGCGAAACATCATGTACACGATCAGGGCGGTACCGACCAGCATGACCCAGGGACCCGCCCCGATGCCATTCATCAGGAGAATGAATCCGACCGCCAGCGCGAACAGACCGACCGAGGTAATGATCGGCCACGCGCTCGGATTGGGCAGGTAGTAGTTGGAATTGGCAGTGGACATGCTTATATCCTCTTTATCAATTTATAAATAATAGTTTGTCGCGCTCAGCCGCCGGGCGCCGGATGGACGTGATCGTGGTGCTCACCGGCCTGCGCCAGGGAAGTCCCGCCGTATTTCTCCGCCGACGCCTTGTCGATGTTGAAGAACGAATACGACAAGGTGATGGTCTGCACATCCTTGTCCAGCCCGGCGTCGACGACGAACCGCACCGGCATCTCGCGTGTCTCGCCCGGCTTCAGGGTCTGGCGGGTGAAGCAGAAGCACTCGATCTTCTTGAAGTGCGGCGCCGATTCGCCGGGCGTGACGCTGGGGATCGCCTGGCCCGTGATTTCCTCCTGGGCCAGGTTGCGCACCAGATATTTCACTTCGCGGGTCTCGCCTGGATGCAGATCCAGTTTTTTCGTCAGCGGCTTGAATTCCCAGGGCAGGCCCGAGGTAGCGAGACCGGTGAACTCCACGGTGACCGTGCGGCTCATGTCGACCGGCTCCGCGGCCACGGTCTGCACATCGGTACGGCCGGTCTTGCCGTTGATCCCCAGGGCCCGGCACATCACGTCGTACATCGGCGACAGCGCATAGCCGAATGCGAACATCGCTAGCGTCACCCCGCCAAGCTTCAGCGCCAGCCGGCGATTGGCCGCGCGGAGATTGCGCGGTTGCGGCTTTCCATCATGCTTGGCGTCGGCCATTGTGCGTGGTCCGGATCTGGCTTACTTGATCTTGGGTGCCACGGCGAAGCTGTGGTACGGCGGCGGCGAGGACAGCGTCCACTCCAGGCCGTCCGCGCCTTCCCATACCTTGTCGGTCGCCTTGGCTCCGCCCTTCATGGCCCGGATCGCGATATAGAAGAAGATGAGCTGCGCCGTGATCGTGAAGAACGCGCCGACCGTGGACCACTTATTGAACTCCGCGAACTGCAGCGCGTAATCGGGGATACGCCGCGGCATGCCGGCGAGCCCGAGGAAGTGCTGCGGGAAGAACGTCAGGTTAAAACCAATTGTGGTGAGCCAGAAGTGCCACTTGCCGAGGGTTTCGTTGTACATGTGCCCGGTCCACTTCGGCAGCCAGAAATAGATCGCGGCGAACAGGCCGTAGATCGTGGCGCCGAAGATCACGTAGTGGAAGTGGGCCACGACGAAATAGGTATCCTGATACTGAAAGTCGGCCGGCGTGATCGCCAGCATCAGGCCGGAGAATCCGCCGAGGGCGAACGTGAACACGCCGCCGATGGACCACAGCATCGGGGTCTCGAAAGTCATCGAGCCGCGCCACATCGTGGACACCCAGTTAAAGATCTTCACGCCGGTCGGCACTGCGATCAGCATGGTGGCGTACATAAAGAACAGTTCGCCGGCCATCGGCATGCCGACCGTGTACATGTGATGCGCCCAAACGATGAACGACAGTAGCGCGATCGAGGCCGTGGCATAGACCATGGAGGCATAGCCGAACAGCGGCTTGCGCGCGAACGTCGGGATGATCTGCGAGAACACGCCGAACGCCGGCAGCACCAGGATGTAAACCTCCGGATGGCCGAAGAACCAGAACACGTGCTGCCACAGCACCGGGTCGCCGCCGCCGGCGGCGTCGAAGAAGTGCGTGCCGAAGTGACGGTCAGTGATGAGCATGGTAACCGCCCCGGCCAACACCGGCATGGCCGCGATCAGCAGGAACGCGGTGATCAGCCAGGTCCACGCGAACATCGGCATCTTCATGAGCGTCATGCCCGGCGCGCGCATGTTGAGAATCGTGGCGATGATGTTGATCGAGCCGAGAATCGACGACATGCCGAGCAAATGGATCGACAGCAGCGTGAAATCGGTGCCGATACCGCCCTGCACGGAGAGCGGAGGATACAGCGTCCAGCCACCGGCCGGGCCGCCGCCGGGCATGAACAGGCCGAGGATCATCAGGGTTGCCGCGAACGGGAGTATCCAGAACGACCAGTTGTTCATGCGCGGCAGCGCCATGTCCGGAGCGCCGATCATCATGGGGATCATCCAGTTAGCCAGGCCCACGAACGCCGGCATGGCGAAACCGAAGATCATGACCAGCGCGTGCACGGTGGTCATCTGATTGAAAAAGAGCGGCTGTACCAGCTGCAGGCCCGGCTGCCACAGTTCGGAACGGATCACCAGCGACATGGCGCCGCCGATGATGGCCATGATGAAGGCGAACACCAGGTACAGGGTGCCGATGTCCTTGTGGTTCGTGGTGAACAGCCAGCGGGAAATGCCGGTGGGATGTTCTGCGTGATGATCAGCTGACATTTTGTATCTCCTGTCGGAATCCGATTCGTTACTTGCGCAGGGCTTTGACCTGAGACGGCTGCACGACGTCGCCGGTCTTGTTGCCGAGTGCGTTGCGTTCGAAGGTGATGATCGCCGCTACATCCGTATCGCTCAGCTGCGCCGCAAAAGCCGGCATCTGTGCGCTGAATTTTCCGGTGGCGCGGCCGTGCAGCACGGTCTTGATATGTTCATCGACGGGACCGGTGGCCACTTTGCTGCCTTCCAGTGCCGGGAACACGCCCGGAATCCCCTTGCCTTCAGGGCCATGGCAGGCGGCGCAAGTGGCGGCGTAAGCTTTCTTGCCCTTCTCCAGCAGCTCATCCTTGCTCCAGGTCTTGGCGCCGCCGGCGGATTCCGCCGCGGCCTTGTCCTTCTGCATGGCGACCCACTTGGTGAAATCTTCCGGGCTCACGGCGTTGACGACGATGGGCATGAAGCCGTGGTCCTTGCCGCACAGTTCCGCGCATTGTCCACGGAAGGTACCGGCCTCATCGGCGCGGACCCAGAATTCGTTGATGAAACCGGGTATGGCATCCTTCTTCACGCCCAGTTGCGGCACCCACCAGGAGTGGATGACGTCGTTGGCGGTGACGAGAAAGCGCACCTTCTTGCCCACCGGCACCACGATCGGGTTGTCTACTTCCAGCAGGTAGTGCTCGCCTTTGGCGGCCTTGTTGTCGATCTGGTCACGCGGCGTCGCGAGCGTGCTGAAGTAACCCACGTCCTGATCGGGATAGTCGTACTTCCACTTCCATTGATAACCGGTGATCTTGATGGTCAGGTCGGACTTGCTGGTGTCGCTCATTTCGAGCAGCGTCGCGGTAGACGGGATGGCCATGCTCACCAGGATCAGAAACGGGATGACGGTCCAGACGACTTCAAGGGTGGCATTGTCGTGAAACTTGGCGGGCTTGTAACCGCGGCTCTTGCGGTGCGCGAAGATGGAGTAAAACATCACGCCGAAGACGATCACGAATATGATCACGCAGATCAGCAGGATCATATTGTGCAGTTCGAGAATCTTGTGAGCGACAGGGGTGACGGGTCTCTGGAAATTGAGCGCGTACTCGGCGAAAACCGCCGGCGCCGCCAACCACAGACCCACGCCCAGGATCAGGCGGGACACGATGCCTGGGAATTCTCTTATAAGTTTTCTGGACATGCCTTTCTCCCGTATCGTAAATATCAATATATTCCGCAATCGGACTGTGTCCGCGCTATTCATTTCCCGGTCGATCGACCGTGCAGCGCTAGACTTTATGCAGTCGTATTACTTAAGGAAGCTCTGATTAAGTCATTCCCGCGAACTACATCACCTTTCCTCGTCGGGAAAGTGAACGGTTCGGGC
This sequence comes from Sulfuricaulis sp., assembly GCF_049587675.1. Lineage (GTDB taxonomy): Bacteria > Pseudomonadota > Gammaproteobacteria > Acidiferrobacterales > Sulfurifustaceae > Sulfuricaulis. Next base: position 8,428 of record NZ_JBAVEJ010000154.1, read on the forward strand.
GGATCAGCAGCCCTGCTCGCGTCGCTCGCTCGTCTTACCGTATTATGAGAAAACTCAGGCCTTCGCCGGTGTCTTTTCAGGCGCATCGCAGGTCCATCCTCACTTACGCCTGCCGTAACAATCCGGATTTCACCGCTGATCCAGAATATTGATCTAGATCAAGCCATTTTGGGCGCGCGCAAATTATCACATGCGTCAAATCGCCGCAATACGTGAATCAGGCATAAAACAGGTGTTTTTCAGGCGATTTGAGCGATACCGCCAAGATCCACGGCCGCTTCACTCAGCTATAAAAAGGTAGCCCTACTTCAGAGAAGTGAGATGCATTATCGTTTCGCGTGGAAAAACCGGCGCCAGTGCACCGTAATCGCCGGACGACCAATAGTGGAAACTCGCCAGTAGCGGCGCTGGGATTCTTTCATTCAGGGCGGCGATATTCTCGTCCACGTGCGTCATAGCCGGATCGATCTGATTCGCAACCCACCCGGCAAGCGGCACGCCATCGTGCTGGATCGCCGTTGCCGTCAGCAAGGCGTGATTGAGGCAACCCAGACGCAGGCCGACAACGAGAATCACCGGCAGGCGCATGGCGCGCGCGACATCCGCCATCGTCAGGTGTTCGGCCAGCGGCACCATCCAGCCGCCAATACCTTCGACAACCATCCACGGTGCTTTTTGTCGCAGGCGCTGAAAACTCTCGAGAATTTTTTCGTTCCGGATTTCCTTCCCGCTTTCATGCGCGGCGAGGTGCGGCGCCGTCCCCGGGGCAAACGCATAAGGATTAACCTCCGCGTAATCCACCGCGACACCGCTCGCCGCCTGCAGCCGTTCGGCGTCCTCGCTGCGCAGACCCGCGGCCGTTTCCCGACAGCCGCTGGCAACGGGCTTCATGCCGATGGCGCGTTTTCCTTCGCGCGCCAGCGCCTCTAGCAGCAGGCAGGCCACCCGGGTCTTGCCCACGCCGGTGTCCGTTCCGGTAATGAACCAGCCGCCGCTCATCATACTCTCCGTCCGACGCGGCCAACGGGAACCACGGCGATGCCATCGCGCGCATGAACCGCCCCGGTCTCCGGTACCCAAGCATGGCCATACACCGCTTCATAGGTCGCCGGAATTTTCCCATCCCGCGCCAGAGATTCGTAGGCCGCGCGGAAACGCGCAAACCTCGCCTTGCCGGTAAGTCCGCGTGTCCGGTTCAGCGCCACGTTATGAGCGCCGAGTTGCTTGATGTCACGCATCACGTCCAACACGCTGGCATAGGTCAGTGTGAACGACTCCATGTCCATGACCGGATCGGCGAAACCGGCGTATATCAGCATGTCGCCGATGTCGTGCATGTCGATGAAGGCATGCACATGCGGCGCATCGTCCGCCGCGCGCCATGCGTCGCGCAACTCGCGCAACGTATCCGGACCGAAAGTAGTGAACATGAGCAGCCCCCCGGGGCGCAACACACGCCGGGCCTCGGCAAACACCGTGCGCGGATCGCACCATTGCAGCGCGAGGTTGGAGACGATCATGTCGACGGACGCCGTGGCCAGCGGCAGGCGTTCGGCATCCCCGCAGGTAAAGCCGCCGCGTCCGGTCAGCCGGCGCCACCAGCCGGCATTGCGGCGCGCCCGGTGCGTCATCGTCTCGACGATGTCCAGACCCAGCACGCGCGCGCGGGGATAGCGTTTCATCAGTTTTCTGGCGTCATAGCCTGTGCCGCAACCGATGTCGAGTATGACCTTCGGCTTGAGCCGAACCACCTCCAGCCGCGCGAGCAGGCGATCGGCGATTTCACGTTGCAGCACCGCGACCGCATCATAGGTGTCCGTGGCATGCTCGAAGGACTCGCGCATGCGCTGCTTGTCGAGCATCAAGCCTTCAGCCATGCATGAAATCCTTCAGCTTCTCCAGGAAATAGAGCGAGTGCGACAGAAACGGCGCGTGCCCGGCGTCGGGCACCAGTTCCAGCTGCGCGTTGGGCAGTTGCGTGGCCAGAAACCGCGCCGCGCCGACCGGCACGATGCGGTCGCGCTCGCCATGCACCACCAGCGTGGGCACCGCGATTCCGGGAAGGGCGGCGCGACGATCCTCCTCCCTGAGCAGCCGCAGCCCCTCGTGCAGCGCCGCCGCAGGGGGTTCACCGTGACGGAACATTTCATCGCGTAGCCGGCGCAGTACGCCTCGATCTTCACCGGCGGCCATTTGCAGGCTCAGGAAGCGATCGAGGGTGGCGGCATAGTCCTGCTCGAGATTGAGCGCGAATTGCTCCAGCACTGCGAGCGGCATGGCGTGCGGCCAGTCGGCCGACTGGACGTACTTCGGCGTGGCGCCGACCAACACCAGTTTCGCCACCGCCTGCGGGTCGCGTTGCGCGGCGGCGAGCGCCACGAAGCCCCCCAGCGACCAGCCGATCCAGATCGCCGGACCGGAAAGGACGCGCCGCACTTCTTCGGACAGAATATCGGCGGTGAATTCGCGCGGCAGAAAATCGCGCGAGCGCCCGTGGCCGGGAAGATCGGGAACCGTCACGCGAAAGTCGGCCGAAAGCGCGCGGGCCACGTCCGTCCATATGCCACCGTGTTGCGCCCAACCATGGACCAGGACCACATCGGGTCCCTGGCCGTGCTGCTCATAATAAAGTGTCATCCGGATATCGCCTCGGCCAGCGCTTCCAGAAGTTGGTCCACCTGTTTTGCCGTGTGCGAAGCGGAAAACGTGATGCGCAGGCGTGCCGAGCCTTCCGGCACCGTGGGCGGCCGGATGGCAGTAACCAGTATGCCGCGCTCCCGCAAACGACGGCTCGTCTCGACGGCCGCCCGAGCCTCCCCGAGCATGAGCGGTTGAATGGGCGTGGGCGATGAAGTCAGAACAAACCCGAGTTGCTGCGCGCCGGCACGAAATTGCGCCACGAGTGCTTGCAGCTGTTCGCGCCGCCAGCTTTCCTCCCGGACGATGCCGAGGCTGGCGTGCACGGCCTCGGCCGCCGCCGCCGGCAGCGCCGTGGTATATATATAAGTACGCGCCCGTTGTATCAGGGTCTCGATCAATGCCGCCTCCCCCGCCACGAAGGCTCCGAAGACACCCAGGGCCTTGCCGAGTGTGCCCATGAGTATCGCCGGTGGTGCCAAGGGTACCCCCAGATGCTCGAACGATCCCCGGCCGTTTTTTCCCAGGACCCCGATGCCATGCGCGTCATCTGCGAGCAGTCGCAGACCGTGTTGCGTAGCCAGGCGAGTGAGATCGACCAAAGGCGTAATGTCGCCGTCCATGCTGAAGACGGCGTCGGTTGTGATGAGCCCGGACCGCTGGTCCCTGGCCAGCATCTCCGCCAGCCATTCCGTGTCGGCATGGGGATAACGGCTGACCTTCGCGCGGGTCAGGCGCGCGGCGTCGATCAGCGAGGCGTGGTTGAGGCGGTCCTCGAAAATATGGTCGTGGCGATCGGTGAGCGTGCTCACCACGCCGAGATTCGCCATGTAGCCGGTTGAAAACAGCAGTGCGCGCTCGGCACCGACGAAATCCGCCAGTTCTTCCTCGAGAGCATGATGGGCGCGGCTGTGGCCGCTGACGAGATGCGACGCGCCGGCGCCGACACCATAGCGTTCGGCACCGGCGCGAAAGGCGGCGACTACTGCCGGATGATTCGCCAGCCCCAGGTAGTCGTTGCTGCAGAACGACAGCAACGTCTCATCGCCGACGCGCACCTCAGCTCCCTGCGGCGAATCCAGCACCAGACGCTCGCGATAGAGATGTCCGGCGCGACGTAGCGCCAGTTCCTGTTCCAGTGTTTTCATGAAAATTCGCGCGGTGGTTGTCGTGGAACGGTGCAGGCAGGCATGTGATTCAGGCGCGGGCGCGGATATGTCAAAAATGTAGCCCTGCTCGCAGCGCTCGCTCGTCTTGCGGTATAAATACCAGCAGTTTAATCGGTCGCCGTCACCAGTCAACAATAAATCTCAAATATGGTTGACATTAGTCTAGGGAATATACATCGCGGTCTTTGGTCAGGTAACTGCCTGCTATGCGCGGCCCGCGCGCCGGCGGGGAAAGATCTTTGCCCGGCGTGTGAACGCTCGTTACCGCGCACGGAATCGGCGTGCCCGCGCTGCGCCGCGCACGGCACTGCCATGGAAATCGAGGGAGTATCGTGCGGCGCATGTCAGACACACCCGCCGGCTTACACCTCCGCACGCGCGGCATTTCGATATGCCACGCCGGTGGACAAACTGATCCAGGATCTGAAATACCACGATCGCCTCGAACTCTCGCGCTTGCTGGGTGGATATCTGGCGAACCATTTGCAGGCCCTCATCGATCCGCTTCCCGACGTGGTCGTACCGGTGCCGCTGCATTCATCGCGCCTGCGTGAACGCGGTTACAACCAGTCGCTCGAGATCGCCCGATTCGTGGCGCAATCCCTGGAGCTGCCGATCAACTGGAAAGACGCACAACGCATCCGACCGACAATACCGCAGACGGAGTTACCCCGCGAACAACGGCGCAAGAATGTCCGCGGCGCGTTCATGACAGGCGGCGCGTTCGCGGGCCGGCGTGTTGCCATCGTGGATGACGTGATGACCAGCGGACACACGGCTAACGCGCTTGCCGAGAGCCTGCTCCGGAGCGGAGCCGTGGAGGTGAGGGTGTGGGTCGTGGCGCGTGCCTGAAAAAAATTTACCCAACGCCAGAAAATATTTTTAAAATACGTATCCCTTGACGTACTTGGCGGTTCGAATTATTTATTCTTGACGATGGCCAGCCGCTGGTTGGCGTATTTCAACAAGTTGTCGTCCAGCGTGCCGGTTTCAACGGCGCGCTGGTAAGCGTCACTGGCGTTTTTCCAGTCCCGCGCGGCCTCGAGCGAGATGCCCATGCCGATCCATGACCGGCCTTCCCGCGGATTGAGCTTGATCGCCTCGGTATAAGCCTTGATCGCCTCGGCATGATCGCCGGCGCGCCGATAGAGTTCTCCGAGGAACGCCATGTAATCGGCGCTGCCTGCGCCGGCCCGACGGCTGGCTTCCATGACGGCAAGCGCCTTCTGGTCCGTTCCATGTTCGATCTGGATTCGCGCCAGCAGCAGCGCGAAGGGATAATATGCTGGCACCTTCTCGATACCCTGTTCCAGAATCTGCTGCGCCTCTTGCCAGCGTCCATTCTGCAACGCCAGACCGGCGAGCAACTCACGCGACGGCGTGTGTACCGCGCTGAGATTGAGCGCGGCCTGGAGACGCTTCTCGGCATCGGCCGCGCGCCCTTTTTGCAACAGGTTCACCGCCTGACGGTATTCGCTTTCGGCCTGCTCATCCGGACTGAGCGGCTTGAGCTTTTTATTCATGACACCGCTATCCGCGGAACCCTCCTCTGTGCCCGGTGACAATGCTGGAGCAGCTTTCGGCGCACTGTCCAGCGCGGCCGGTTTTTTCACAGACGCCACGGTTCTGTTTGCTTTTTTAGTTTCTATATTCCTTTCATTATTGTGATCCGGCATAGCGAGCTTCGCTGCCATTGAATCCGGCGGCGTCAGGCGCAAGCGCTGCCCCGAATAGATTACGTGATTGCGTCCAAGGTGATTCCATTTAGACAGGTCCAGGAGATCGATGCCCGTCTTGGCGGAAATGCTGTAAAGCGTTTCACCTTTCGCCACCGTCCAATAACCGCCCTCCGTGGCAGGCTCGGCCGTAGGCGCGGGAGCGGAAGTGTTTTTCGGTTCGGCGGGCGGTGGCACGGGAACCGTGTTCGTCTCCGGTTCTGCTTGGGGAGGCGGGACTGTGTTCACAGCCTGTGCGTTTGTCGCCGGCATATCCTTGAGTTTTTCCGCCACCGGTACCGCCGGAGCAGGTATGGCAGCAACCGTTGCGACCGGCGCCGGTGCCGGAGCCGCTGCCGGTTTGGGCGGCGCCTTGTGCGCCGCGACAGGACGCGTTTTGACGACCGCCGGTTGATGCGAAAGCAGCTTCTCGCCCCATTGCATCCAGGCGTAGGCGCCGCCGCCGGCAACCGCGAGCGCCAGCAAAATAATGCTCAACCGCTTGTTCGGTGGCGCACGGAAGCCCGAAGCGTTGACCGGCTGGAGATCCTCGTAAACAGATTTTTTGCTCACCGTGTCGGCCTGGGCATTCTTGCGCGACTCCAGGTCCTGGAGCATCTTGTTGATCAGGCTCACACGCTACCGCCTGCGATCAGTGTCACGCCGTGAAACGCGAGATTGAAGAGAGAAATGAGGCCAATAACCGCCGCCGGCACCAACGCCGTCAGGTATTTGAGTATTTTCGCCTTCACCGTCCGCACGCCTTGGGTGGATTCGGTATCGGCCACCGCCATGCGTACGTGCCGCTCGGCGGCCACGCGCGCGCCCTCACCGAAAGCCGCCATGAGCGATTTGTGGGCGAGGATATTGACCAGCCGCGGTATGCCGTTGCTGGCGCGGTAGATCTGCTTGACGACCTTGTGCGGAAACAGCCGCGGCCCGCGATAACCCGCCACCGCCAGCCGGTGTGATATGTAGAATTCGACTTCGCTGAGACTGAGCGGCGAGAGCTGGCAGGAAAAGCTCACGCGCTGCTTGAGCTGACGGATCGAGGGATTGTCGAGGCGTACATCGAGTTCCGGTTGACCGAAGAGCACCACCTGCAGCAGCTTGCGTCGCTCCGTTTCCAGATTGCTCAGCAGCCGCAAGCTCTCCAGTGTCTCGAGCGGAATGGCCTGTGCTTCGTCCAGACACAGCAGCACGCGCTTGCCTTCGGCATAGGTGTCGATGAGATAGCGGTTGAGCAGCTTGAGCAGCTGATGCTGGTTGACGTGCTGCGGGTATTTAATGCCCAGCTCATCCGCGCAGGCGAATAGCAAGGTCATAGGCTGCAAATAGGGATTGGGAATGTAAGCGGTGACGAACTCATGGTGTTCGAGCGTGCTCATGAACTTGCGGCACAACAGCGTCTTGCCCGTGCCGACCTCGCCGATCACCTTCATGAAGCCCTCGCCGCTGCGCGCCGCAACCAGCAGCGTGTTCAACGCTTCCTGATGCGAGGAGTGGGCAAAGAAAAAGCTCGTGTCCGGTGTGATGGTAAACGGCAGTTCCTGCAACCCGAAATGCGTTCCGTACATTGGTGTCCTCAGCTGCGTTACAGGGTGCGTCCCTGCACCACTCCTCGCGGCGTCCCTGCCGCACTTCCCCTGATACCGGCTTGGATATCGTACCTCAGGAGCCGATGCGAATTTTCTTGATGCGCTCTTGCGATTCGCCGACCGCGTCGCTCCAGTCCTGACCCTGATTGATCACCGTCGGCTTGAGCAATATAACCAGTTCCCTCTTGATTCGGACGACTTTCTTGCTCTTGAACAGATTGCCCACTACCGGGATGTCGCCAAGGAGGGGCACGGAGGTGTTATCGTCGGCGGTCGCCTCTTTCATCAGGCCACCGATGACGATGATCTGGCCGCTGATGGCGCGCACGATATTATCCGACTCCTGCACGCTGCTGGACGCCGTCGAGAGAGGGATGAGCGTGCCAACCAAGATCTTCTTCTCGGTAACATCAGTCACGGATGGATGGATATGCAGGTTAATATTGCCGGCATCGTCGATCTGCGGGGTCACGTCGAGTGCAATACCGGAGAAAAACGGTGCGAGTTGCGTCGTCACGGTAGGCTGGGTAGATATAGTCGAGGCCGCGGTTGTGTCCTGACTGGTCACAAAGTACTCGTCGGTACCGACCTTGATCACCGCCTTCTGGTTGTTCATTGTCGAGACGCGCGGGCTGGAGAGCACGTTCAAATCGCCCTGCGCCTTGATCAACTCGAAAAACGCCGCAAAATTGCTGGATTTGACCGCCAGCGTGAATACCCCGCCGAAGGCCGAGGCAGCGGTGCCATCGATCGCGCTGTATATGCCCGACGTGGGATTGAGGTTCCCGGTATTGCCGGCAATGTCGCTGGGGGCAATCTCGCTAGGGTTGGTGGTGGTAAGCGATTTGCCGCCGCCCGTCTGACCCACGGTATAGTTCCGGCCTGCGGACTCGGCAATCCCCGCCCAGTTGATGCCGCTCCGGAAACCATCCTTGAGCTGGACTTCGAGAATTTTCGCCTCGAGTATGACCTGGCGGTTCATGCTCGTCTGGGTCACACCCAGGTAATCTCCCACCAATCGCAACTCATCCGGCATGGCGCGCACAAGCACGATGCCGGCCTGCGGATTCACGATCACCTTTCTGCCGCCATCGGCACCGATGATCGCCACCAGCGCAGCGGTCAAATCTTTCCAGAAATCCGTCAGCGACTGGGTCTCGATCTTAACGCCGCTGAGCGACGTAGCCGTAGACGGAGTCGTTGACGATGAACCCGACGTGCCTGACGAGCTTCCGGTCGGACTCAAGCCGGTCGCCGCCACCCGCGTGTCGGAAAGCCCCTTGCGCGAAAGATTAAGGTAGTTCACCGGGAATAACCGCGTCTGCATCTCGTTCCCGAGAATGAAAAAGCGGTTGCCTTCGCGGCGGAACTGATAGCCATAGACGTCGCGGATGGCGCCAAGCGCCTCGGGCACCGTGACTTCCTTCAGGTTCAACGAGATCGTGCCATGCAAGTCCTGAGGCAGGATCATGCTGTACGGCGTGCCTTCAACCAGCCCCATGAATACCTGGCGCGCCGGCGCGTTGTTTACGGTGAGATCGAAACGCGGCTCGAGCGGGACGGAACCGCCTTGGGGAAGTGTGATTTCAATCGGTGGCAACAAGGCCTTGCTCACGTCCGTAGGAACCGCCTTGCCTTCCTTGCCGGTGCGCGCCTGCGACAGGCTGTCGTCCACGCTGGATCTCACGGAATCGCTCCAGCCGGGAGATATGCTCTGGCACCCCACTAGCAGCATGGCCAGCGCCGCGACCAGCGAGCGCCGGATCATCAATTCGATATTACCTGTCCTTTTCATTTTTGCCCGCCTTCTTGGCTATTCGCCGGTACCTTGACCACGTACGTTTCTTTCGCCAGTTTCGGCAACAAACGCAGGTGCGTTTCACGACCTGCCTTCTTCAACACCACTTCATACGGTTGGATTTCCGTAATCACAGCACCGTCAAATTTGTCACCCACCCTATAGGACTTCCCGCCGATCACGGCGCGGCGCTGGCTCGTCGAGATGAAGGTCGACTGGAGCAACGGACCCGTCGGCTGTAGCTTCCCGCCCCCGGTAGTTGCGCTGACATACGATGGCCGCGTGGGGTCTGCGAGTCCGGCCAAGCCGTCATCCGCCCGGCTCGCCGCTACAATCCCTAGCACTCCGATCACCATCACCAGTGCCCGGCAGACGACCAGGCCAATACCGTCTTTCCTGCTATCGGTACTTGTATCAAGATTCGTGCCAGGTGCAGGTCTCATAACCCTATCCAGCCCTCATGGGTACTCAAGGTATAGATCAGCAGGCTGAGATCGGAATCGGGATATTTATCAGTCTTGAGCGTCACCTGACCCCAGAAGACTTTCCAAGGCATCCCTTCGAGGGACTTGAGATAACGCAGAATATCCAGGTAACCGCCCTTCAGTTCGATACGCAGCCCGTGCTTATAAACCATTGTGCCGGAAGTCTTCGCCTCGCCGCTGCTTTCGAGCAATGAAGCAGCCGGAAGGCTTTCCATCTTGATCACCTGCAGACCGCGATTCTTCAGCAACATCTGCTCGACTAGCCGGGTCATTTCCTTGGGCGGCACGAGACCCGTCGTCACCTGAGCGAATGACGAGTCCATCTGACGAATGTCCTGCTGAAGCGCGGCGATTTTTTGGCGTTTGGCAGCATCGGGATCGTGTGCCCCGCTCGCGAGCATGCTCTGTACCTGCGCATCCATCATTTGGGTCTCGTTACGCAACTGATCGACCCGCTTTTGCAACTGATCCTTTTCCGCGTTAATCGACCCGAAAAGCAGGTTTATTGCCACGAAGTACAGCGCCACCAGGATAGTGATGAAAATCAGGGCGCGCTCACGCAATGACATCGCGTCTATGCGGTCAGCAAACCCCTTGAATTGAGTTTTCAGGTCGTCGAGTTGCATGGCTATCCGGGGTTCACGGCAGTTTTAGCCTGGAATTCGATGTAATTAGAGTTCGCGTCTTTCGCATCCGCCGCCGGCCGGTTCATCTGGAACACGTTGAATACGATCCCGGAAAGCGTCTTCTCCGTGGAGAGTTTTTGCAAATAGCGCGGCACCAGTTCCGGATTGGTGCTACGTCCGGCAAGCATCATCTGATCCGCCGCTCCGCTGATATCGAAGCCGGTCAACCACACGCCGGGGACGCTCTGACGCGCAAAAGAAACAAAATAATCCGAAAACCCGTGCGTGTTGCTGAAGGCACCGCGCTGCAATATCTCCTGGATGCGCCGTTTGGCGACGAGTTCAAGCTCCAGGCGCGTGATCTCCGTGTCGAGCGATAAAACTGCTGCTGCTTTACCGAACCTCCCGGTCGCATCGGCCAGGCGTTTGGTCGCCGCGACATGGCTTTGCTCCGCCCGCTGTAATTCACTTCTCAGTGCTCCGATCTGCCACCACGAATAGGCATACATCAGCACGATGCCTATGGAGACGATGCCGATCGCCTGAAGCATGGCAAAGGTGGAGAATTTCTTCTCTTCCCTGCGGAAGATTGGCTGGTAAAGATTGATCTGCTGGCTCACAGCGCCTTTTCCTCCTGCCGCAATGCCGCACCCAGCGCGCTGAGACAAACCGACTGCAGCGCGGGCGGCAGTTGGGCATCGCATTCCATGAGCTGCGTCAAATCCATCGTCAGCACATTTACATTGAGATTGGCCTTGAGGTAATCCACCAGTCCAGGAACCTCGACCGGCATCGGTGCCAACGCCAACGTGTTGATCGGGGCCTGGCGGAAGTGGCTGTCGTAATAATCGAGCGAGCGCTGCACTTCGAGTGCAATGCGATCAAAGAGTCCGGCGGTGTCCTGCGACTGCGTCAGCATCTCGATCCCGATGTCGATGCTGCGGCTCAGATAGATTTCCGACTGTTTGGTGATGGTGATCAGTCCGCCGTGCGCTGTAAATGACAGGAGAACGATGCCTTTCGCGTCTTCCGGCAGCAGCGAAGCCAGGTTGCGCTGCGCCATCTCCGGAATATCGATGACATCCAGATTGATGCCGGCGGTAGTCATCATGTCGACGCGCCTTTGGATGGCAGCACTGCGCGCGGCCACAGCATACATCGAACGTGCCCGGCCCGTGGCTTTCTCGCCCGGCAGGTCGAAGACATCCAGCGTCGCGTCGTTGATGTGGAAATCGATCAGGTCCTTGATGCGCCAGCGGATCGCGGCGCGCAGTTCATCGGGCGGCACATCCAGCGCTTCGGTCAGGAGCAGCGTATATTCATTCGGGTCGAGAATGGTGGTGCAGCGCGAGCGCGTGAGTTCGTGGTCGGCCGCCACGCGCGCGAGCACCTTCTCCTGCCCCTCGTCGCCCCAGGGACGGAAATCAAGCAGCGTGACGGACGGCGGACGCCCAGTCGTACGCTCGACGCGCACCACACAGACTCCATCCGGCCGCAGCCCCACGCCGGTCAGACCGGGGAGCATCCTTTTTTTCAGAAATGGTAACAGGGGAATTCTCCTTATCCCGAATGAATCCCTTTAACTATGCAAGAATTTGGCCAACCCCACAGACATCAACGATATTGCTTGATTTTCCGAGGTTTGAGTTAAGAATCGTTCACTAACCTACTGTTGTCAATGTAGTTTCCAGTGATTAATTGGCGTGAAAACCTACGAAAACAGGGCATTTTTCCGGAGCCAGCTCTGCGCCCCGGACGTCCTCAGGGTAGCGGCGATCAGTACCGCTCCCGCTGGTAGATATGTCGTGGACTGCCGCGGTAAAGGCCGAAGGTGGCCCGGCCAGAGGGGTTATCGAGCGAGCCGTTATCGTCCCAGTCATAACGCAGCCAGGTTTTGGCACTCAAATCCGTACCCACGTCCACGCTGCCATCGTTAGCAATTCCCGGAGCCTTCATATAGAGGTTATAACTTCCGGAAGACGGAATTGAGGTGAAACGTTCTAATATCGGTCCTGCGATAGCACATCCCTGGCTGCTGACTCCCGGGTTGCCCGTGTCCTGCGCGCAAGTCTCGCCTGTATTCAAATTATTCTGAAAGTTGGACAATGCGCTAAGCGTGGTCGAGGAACAGGCATCATTGGTGTTCGCGACCCACCCGTCGGCGGAGTAATACTCGACCCGCATCGGCACCGGCAAATCGGCGAGTTCCGAGCCGTAGGCATTCATGATGTTGATCCGGCCGCTACGGATCTCGGCGGCTTCCTCGGTGTGGCCGGCGGAGCTGACGTTATCCGTGTCGGTCGCGCGCAGGGCAAGCGTCACCAACGGAGTTTCCTTCGCGGAGAACAAGAAGCTTACGTCCGTCTTTGTCTGGTCACCGTTGACGGCGGTAAAATTGGCGGCGGGAAAAGACCCGTTTCCGAAAGCTCCTCCGGCGAAACCGTTGCCATCGGAAAGCGTGACAAGCTTGGCCAGACCGGTGGTCCCGTTGTAGTTCTTCGTCGGCGTTCCCGCACCCGCTTTCGCGCTGACCGTCACTTGCGAGAAGGGCTGGCCGGAATAGGTGAAGGGCGTGGCTCCGAGACAGGCATGGATCCTGGTGACATCGAAGTAGGCCGGGGTGAAACGGCCGATGCCCGCGCTGTCGGCGGTGAGGCCGAACAGGCAGCCGTACTTGCCGCTGGCGTCCTTGGTGTTCGAATAATTGCTCGCGACACAGTTGCCCTTGGTGCTAACGCTGTCGATACCCGTCCAGGTGGCAAGCCGCAAGAGGTCGCACTGCGCCAGCGTTAAGGTCGCGCACTCGGTTGCGACGACGACACCATCATAGATTCCTCTTCGTGCCGTGGCGTTGCTCGCCGGGTTATATCCCCGGAAAATAAACCCGCCCACTTCGTCGTACGTAAAGTTGTTACCCGTGGCCGTCGCGGTCGGCGTACCCGACACGGCGGCGGGGAAAGTGCCCGTCGCTATTCCCAGCACCGAGGGCGAGTGCAGCGCTTGAAGCTCGGAACTGTTTATCTTGAGGAGGCCGGTATAACGGCTGGGATTGCTGGCGATGCCGGCGATGGTCGCGGTCAGGTTAAACGTGTCGCTGCCGGCCTTGAAAATGGGCGTGCCACCCGTACCGGCATTGGTGGCGTTGGAAGACGTGACCGTAAGGCCGGTCGGCCGCACCGAAAACGAGTCCGCCGAGCATGCCGGTGCGGTAGCGGTAAAGGCGCTGCAGGCTGAAGTCGTGCACTCCTTCATGACGGAAATCAAATTTTTCCACGCGGAGTTGAGCGTGAATGTCGGTAATGGTGAAGCCACTCCCGTGGTACCGCCAGAAGCAAACGTGGCTATCTGGGTGGCGCCGGCTTCCACCGCGGCCTTGTTGGTGCAGGCGGCGTTACAGGTGCGGGCGGCATCGGAGCCGCAGGCATTGTCGCTGTTGTCGACTATCTTCACCGATACATACTTGGTACTGGTGGCGGAATAGCCGGTGGAAATTCCGGTGCCGGTCAACGCCGCCACCCAGAGCCGGAACGGCACCCCGGTCAGCTTCATGTAGATGTCGCCGGTCTGGAAATTCTGGTAAGCGGGCACGGTGGGCGTCCCCGGATAGGCCTCGTCGATGGCGGAAAATCCGCTCGCGGTTCCGCCGGTGGACGGCAGCACCGTCTGGGCGCAGACGCGCAGGCCGCCGATTTCATGAATGTTGTCCGAGCCGCCGGTGGAGCCGGTGAAGGAAATCTTCCAGTAGTCCGGCACGATCTGAGTAGTCCAGCCTTGAGTCAGGGCGTAATTCGCCTCCGTATAAGCATTGAACGGGCCGAACAGGGAAACGTAATTACTGCCGTCTTTGGTTGTCGCATCCCGATTCACGGCCACGTTGATCGTACCGCTGGTTGCATTACGGGCGTCCACGATCACCTGAAACATGTAGCCGGGTGACGGCGTGGTGGAAGTACGATTATCAATGGTCAGGCCGCCCGGACTGCTGCCCGTGCCACCCATCCAGCGATAACCGTTAGCGCCGTTTCCCGGACCGCGCACCCCGATCGATTGCACCCTGAACCCAGGGCCACCTACACGGCCCTCGGTGGGATTCTGGTAGTTGCCATATTCGTCGAGCGCAATACCAACCCAACCGCCATTGAAACCCGGCGGCTGGGTGCCATCGCTGCGTTGCGCATAGCCCAGCGAACCGCCGAAGCCGCCCGGCACGGCGGGCACGGAATAATCGGAGAGCGTGACCGCGATACCATCCGCGCCGGTGCCATCGTAAGCGTAATGATTGAATTCCACCGAGATGTAGTTGCCGACGGCGGGGAAGATGCCCGGCAACGTGGCGGCCTTGGCGTTATTGGCGCTGCTCTCAGTCAGACGCAGTAAACCGGTGGTGCCATTAATGTACGGGAGGATGCCGGTCGAGTCGGTAGAGCCCAGGGATACGGTCCAGTTGCCGCCGAAAATGGTGGAGGGATTGAGGCTGGCGCGCCCGAACCGGTCGCAGACGCAGCTTACCGACACACCCGCGGGAATATTGGATGGCGGCGAGCAGAACGGCGGCGAGACGGTATAGACCTCTCCAGTGAAATTACCATTGCCGGCACCAGCACCACCGAGAGGAATGCTTCCCGCATCGACAATCGTGTCGTCGTCAACCAGATTCAGACCCAATGTCCCGGTACCGCTTCCTGTGTTGGCCGTGACTGTCCAGGTCGTGCCACTGCCCGTGACCGAGGTAATGCTCGCTCCGGTCACCCCGCCGGCCTGAACCAGCGCGAAATCCGTGGCATCCACTCCGGTCATGCTGGCGGTGAATATCACCGTCCAGGATACGGAGAGGCCCGGTTCAGTCGGGTTAGTACTGGCGCGATCGATGGAACTAACGACGGGTGCTGGAGTATAGGTAATGGTCACCATCCCCCTTGCACCGGCACCGCCACTCCGGTTGGTGTTGCTCTCTGCGCACGCTCCGCCACCGGCGCCTCCGGCGACACTGCCCGTATTCCCATTACCGCTGGTGTTCCGGCCATCACCGCCATCGCCTCCCCCGGTTGCCGTCCCGGCACCGCCCGTGTTTCCCGATGCATCGCCACCCGCCCCCGTACTCCCCGCGCCACCGCCACCAGCGCCGCCGTTTTGGCAGCTGCCAGTTACCACGCCTGCCGATCCGCTACCGCCTGCATAAACGATATCGCCCACCCCACCCGCCGCGGACCCCGCGCCGGCAACCCCGTTTGTCGCGCCCGTTCCGCCAGCCCCGCCTTTGGCAACTACGACACTCGCAGCAAAAGTTGAGTCGCCACCGGCAGTACCATTGCCAGTCGAGCCCGTGCCAGCCGTACCCACGACTACTGCATAGTTATTACCGGGCGTGACGGTCACCACC
>NZ_JBAVEJ010000155.1:0-18718 GCF_049587675.1 Sulfuricaulis sp.
CGCCCTTGCCGATGCGGTCGGTGACGCGGATCGCGAGCACGGTGAGCCAGCTGCCCGAGATGCCGATCAACGGCCGGACCAGGTTTGACAGCAGGTAACCCGCCACCACATACGGCTTGCGTCGCCGTCCGTAGAGATCGGAATGCCGTCCAGCCCAGAGCTTGAGCAGATTGGAAACTGTGTCGGCCATGCCCTCGATCAGCCCGAGGGCCACCGGCCCGCCCGCGAGTACCGTGGCCAGCAGCAGCGGAATGAGCGGCACCACCATTTCGCTGGCAAAATCGTTGAGCAGGCTGACCAGGCCGATGATGACGACGGTCCGGGGCAGTTTGCTGCGCTTGTTGGGGGGCGCGGTGGAATTCAAAGTGACGTCTCAGGCATGGCGGGCGACTACTTTAACCGACCTGTTCCTGACAGGCAAAAAAAATGGCGCGGTTTATTCCGCGCCAATCTTCACAAGAGTAGGAAAGAGGAAATTAAACTGCTTCATCCATCCGATAGATACTCAGCATCCGTAAATATATTTTCTGAAAAATGGTTCTGAGTGACCATATTTCTTTTTACGGATGAAATATTTTCAATCACGATCTTGGCATCTTTCGCAGTTGCTTGCTCACCAAGGCCATGAAGCGGAGTGCATCCTGCGTGTCCGGGTCCTTGGCCATTTGCCACAAACCGATCACCCCGCCTCGGGAAGGGGGCAATTGGGCCGCCTCGGCCTTGGCGGCACAGGTGGCTTCAGCCATGTCGTCCAGAGCACATTGCACGTGTTCGCGTCCGAGAATGTCGATCAGCCGCTCGAACCCCTCGGTGCGCGCGAGTTTGTCGACAAGCGATGCCAACTCGGTGGCAACGATCGCCACCCGCCTGACAATGTCGTCGGACAGCGAATCTTCTATCGCCGCCACAAATCGCGCGAGGCTGATGAGCCGGTCGAGGTCCCCGTTCTCCACCAGCTGTGTGATCGCCGGCAGCGCCTTGAGAATGCCGCTGCGGTTGACGCGGTCGAGCAGGTCGAGTCCGCCCACCGCCGTCTCGGAGAGACGCTTCACGATGTCGTCCGACATCGAGTCCTCTGCCGCGCCGATCACCCGGGCAAGATCCGCCACGCGCGCCAAATCACCGTTCTTGACCATGGCCGCGATCGTCGGCAATGCATCGCTCACGCCACTGCGGTTGACGCGGTCGAGCAGGTCGAGTCCGTTACTGACGGTTGAACTCAAACGTGTGACCATATCATCGGTCATCGCGTCCTGGGCACTGGCGACCAGGCGTCCGAGTTCGGTGTTGACCGAGGACTCCGCGGTACCGGTCCCACTCTGTTTTTCCTGAGTCATCGCTTGCCTCCTTAGAGCAACCCGCGCGCGCTTGCCCAGTAGAGCTGGTTATATGCCATCTTGAACCAGTGAACTGACTTGGTCGGCGGCTTGGGATCCGGCGGGTTGTTGTAGTTGAACATGGCATAGGTGGCCCGGTCTTTCCCCGCTT
Organism: Sulfuricaulis sp.; assembly: GCF_049587675.1. Classification (GTDB taxonomy): domain Bacteria; phylum Pseudomonadota; class Gammaproteobacteria; order Acidiferrobacterales; family Sulfurifustaceae; genus Sulfuricaulis. The sequence continues at coordinate 1,489 of NZ_JBAVEJ010000155.1, forward strand.
CGATGAAACAGAAGACCTTGCCGTCGTAGTCCCGTACCGGCGAGCCGATCTTGACCAGGGATGCGATGTTCTCCGCCAGTACTTCCGCCTCGAAGTGCGCGGTGGAACCGGCCTTGCTGATCGGGATATTCGTGGTGTCGCCGAGCGCGAAGGCGTTCTTGTAGCCCTCGATGGTCAGGCGGTGGCGATCGACCGGGATCCAGCCGCCCTTGCCCAGATTGTTCTTTTCGACGATCGCCATGCCCTTATGTGCGGGCACAGTCACCAGCAGGTCGTATTTGGCTTCGGAGCCTTCTTCGCTGCGCACCACTTTTTTGGCGCCGTCGACCTCCTTCATGTTGAACAGCGTTTCCGTGGTGATGCCGCGCTGATTGAACTCGCCCTGCATCCATTTACTCACGGGTTCGAGGCTGTGCAGCCGCCCGATCGGGTAGGTGTAGTGGAACGACACCTTGTCGGCCAGACCGCGATCCTTGAAGTAGTCGTACAGGCAGAAAGTTACCTCGGGTGGGATCATCGGGCACTTGTGCGGCACACCGACCGCGATCACCACGCGCCCGCCCTGGAATTCACTGATCGTCTTGAAGAACTTCAACGCCGCTTCTTCCGTGTAGACATTGATCGAGTTCTCGGCGAGCCCGGGTATCTCCTCGGTCACGGGCCGCGAACCGGTGGCAATCGCAATCAGGTCATAGTCGTACGTTTTGCCGCTTTTGGTCTTGACCTGGTTCTTGGCAAGCAGGAACTCCTCGACCGGATCGACATGGAGTTCAATCTCGGGTTCGAGCAGACTCGCCTGGTCGCGATACAGCTCGTCGGGTGACATGCGCCCGAGCGCCACGTAAAGCAGCCCCGGCTGGTACATGTGTTTTTCCGATGCCGCCAGCAACGTGATCCGTGCCTTGTTCGACTTGAGTTCGCTCTTCAGGCGCCGCGCCAGATTGTTGGCCAGAATCGTGCCGCCCATCCCACCGCCAACGATTAATATTCGCATACTCCTTCTCCTTTCCTGAATCGGGATTTTTGAATCACTTTGTCTTGCGCACCACGATGTGCCACACGCCGTTTTCCTCAGTCGTGGACACCATCTGGTGTCCGACCTTGTTCACCCACTCGGGGACGTCATTCGCAGAACCCTTGTCCGTCGAGAGCACCTCGATCTCGTCTCCAACGTTTGCGAGCTTCATGTTGGCGATGAGTTCCATCAGCGGGCCCGGGCAGAAGGTGCCGCGCGCATCAATCACTTTCTTTGTCATAAGTACTCCTAATTAGAACGTCCAAACCTGGCTGCCGGCCGCATCGCTCAGGAACTTGGTCAGCCCCAGCGGCTCGGCGAGATACGGCTCCAGATCCTCGCGCTTGGCACTGAGTACGTCCATCGCCATTGAACAGGGATAGATCTTGGCGTCGCCCAGTTCGACGGCCTTGTGAAAGAGCTCTTTGAAGGGAGGCACATTCTTCCCTGCCATGATTCGGCCGAACTCGCCTTCCGACGGTGCGGTGGCAGGGTGTCCCTTGATAAAGAATGAGAGCGCGCTCATGGACAGAAATACGGTGACGTCATTTCCGCTCACAGCGCCTACTGAGGCCACCATGGCTGCCATCTGAAGCCGTTCGAGCGAACCGGAAATCACCATGATGCTGATTTTTGGCGAACTCATGCCGCACTTCTCCTCAGCAAACGAATCAACAATATTTCAATCAACATATATAGTAGCAGACTCAGTGAATGTGCCAAGCAACCGCGGCGCAATCACAATAACCCATCACTCGTTCTCTTGGTAACGGCGTGTTCTCTGATCCAAGTTTCCTTAATTTGCAGCCTCGATCAATGACTGTTTTTTTACCTTTATCCTGCTGGGATTTCCATGATCTACATCAGATATGTCGGGTGGCTGTGTATCGTCCTGCCGACATCTCAACCAGACCCTTATCCGAGCCGGATTACAAACCCCTTTTCACATCATGGCACTGCGGTGCAGCGTGATTTTGTCTGAATTGCCTCTGTGGTATGGTAGAGACGCATATGTCCCATGCCGCATAGCGCGGTGACCTATGGAGGAGATAATTATGAAGAATCGTCGATATTTGCTGTCTTCCCTGCTTTCCGTTGTTCTCGCTTTTATCATATTCCCGGCAGTAACCCACGCCAAGGATATCGTCGTGGGAACCTCCGTGGCGCTCACCGGCAAGTACGCACGCACCGGCCAGGAACAATTGCAAGGTTTCCAGATGTGGGTCGAGGAGATCAACGCCCGGGGCGGGCTACTCGGCCAGAAGGTGCATCTCGTTTATTATGACGATGAGTCCAAACCGGAAACCGGCGCCAAGCTTTACGAAAAACTCATCACCGATGACAAGGTCGACCTGCTGATCGGGCCGTATTCCTCCGACGTCACCATGGCCGCCAGCACCGTCGCCGAGAAACATAACTTCCCCATGGTGTCCTCCGGCGCCTCGGCCAGCGAGATCTGGGAGCGCGGTTATAAAAATACATTCGGCCTGTACACGCTGGCCGAGCTCTACATGGACCAGATTCTCGAGTTCGGGAAATCCAAGGGGCTTAAGAAGATCGCGCTGGTTTACGAGAACACGGCTTTCCCGCGCGGGGTTGCCAGTGGCGTCAAGACCAAGGCGAAGGAGCTCGGCATGCAGATCGTGTTCGAGGAGGAATACGGTAAGGCATCGACCGACTTCTCGTCCATGATTATCAAGATCAAGTCCAAGAAGCCCGACATGGTGATCGGCGGTTCCTACCTCCCCGATTCCACCGCATTCATGCGCCAGGCGAAGGAGAACCGGTTGTACGCCAAGATCTTCGCATTCGCCGTGGGCCCTGGCCTACCCGATTTCGGCCAGAATCTCGGTCTCGATGCTGAGGGTGTCATGGGCAACACCCAGTGGGAACCCACGCTCAAGCTTCCGGGCGCCAAGGAATTTGCCGAGAAGTACAAGACCAGGTACGGACACGAGCCCGGTTACCACGCGGGCGGCGGCTACGGCGCGGGTTACGTGCTCGAGGCGGCGGTCAAGAAAGCCGGCAGCACGGATCGTGACAAGGTGCGCGCGGCGCTGTTCTCGCTCGACACCGTCAATGCCTTCGGCCGCTTCAAGGTGGACGCGACCGGCAAGCAGATCGGCAAGCCGGCTTACGCCGTGCAATGGCTCGGTGGCGAGCGCCATATCGTTTTGCCGGTCGAGGCCGCGACCGCCAAGGTGACTTATCCATTCAAGGATTGGGGCAAGCGCTGAAGGATTGATGTCCACGGGTCGGCGAGCGGCACGTAAACCTCGCGGCTGATACGAAACTCGCCCGTGGAAATGCTCGCCCCCGAGATCCTGCTGCAACTGCTGATCGGCGGCTTGCTGGCGGGCATGCTCTACGCGCTGCTCGCCTGCGGGCTGAACCTCGTCTTCGGGGTCATGCGCGTCATCAACCTGGCACACGCCGAGCTGATGCTGGTGGGCGCTTTCAGCGCCTACCTGCTTTTCACCATTTTTGGCCTGCATCCGCTGATTTCGCTGCTGCTGATCGTGCCGGTGCTCTTCATCGCGGGCTACTATCTCCAGAGCCTGTTGATCGAGCGCGTTGTGGGACGCCCGATGCTCACCTCGCTGCTCGCGACCTATGGGGTGTCGATCATCCTGATCAACCTGGGGTTGCTGTTGTTCGGCGCCGATTTCAAATCGGTGCCGGTGCTCCAGGGATCGTTCCTGATCGACGAATTGGCGGTCTCGAAGCCGCGCGCCACGGCCGGCATGATTTCGTTGTTGCTGACCGTGGGGGTATATCTGTTTCTCGAGCGCTCGCGTCTCGGCAAGGCGATTCGCGCGGTGTCGGAGCATGCCCAGGTGGCCGCGATCTGCGGCATCGACGTCCGCAAAATCCGCATGCTTACCTTCGGCATGGCCGCGGCTATGGCGGGCGCCGCAGGCGTGATGCTTTCCGTCATCTACTCATTCTGGCCCGGGTCGGGAGTGGACTTCATCCAGAAGTGCTTCGCCATCATTATTATCGGTGGCATGGGTAACTTCCTCGGCGCGCTCTATGGCGGCATTCTGCTGGGTGTGGTCGAAGCCTTCGTCGGCGGCTTTGCCTCGACCCAGTGGGCTGAGGCTGTTGCCTATTTGCTGCTGGTGACGGTGTTGCTGATCCGGCCAACCGGGCTCAAGGGGATGGCGCGTGTTTAATGGCCTCCGACGTTTGAACGGTCGCTGGGTGGGCGCGGTGCTGGTGACGTTTGTGCTGCTCGTGCCGCTCATGGTCAACGACTACTACCAGTCATTCCTGCTTCAGGTTTTCATGGTGATCGCGCTGGCGCAGGCTTGGAACCTGATTTCGGGCATGACCGGCTACGTGTCCTTTGGACACGCGGCGTTTTTCGGCGTCGGCGCCTATGCCGGCGCGCTGATCCTGACTTGGGGATTCCCGTGGTGGCTGGCGGTGATAAAGGGCGCCGGCATTGCCGCGCTGCTCGCCGTGCCGCTCGGTTTCTTGACGCTGCGTTTGCGCGGTCCGTACTTCGCGATTGCCATGCTCGGCCTGAATGAAGTCGGGCGTATCGTCGCCACGCTCTGGGAGAGCGTCACCCGCGGCGGTTCCGGTCTTACGCTCTCACCCGAGCTGCTGCCGTCGCTCGACGTTAAATACTTCACGATGTTCGGGCTGGCACTCGGCGCGACCCTGCTCGTGGCCTGGGTGCATCGCAGCCGCTTCGGCCTGGAACTGCGCGCCATCCGCGAGGACGAGGAGGCGGCGGAGATGGTGGGCGTCAATACCACGCTCAACAAGGTGATTGCGTTCGTGCTTTCGGCGGTGATTCCGGGGGCGGTCGGCGCGGTCTATGTCATGTACACCAGTTATCTCAACCCGGCTTCCGCGTTCGACAACGCGCGCAATATCGAGATGATCGTTGTGGTGCTGTTCGGCGGCAGCGGCACGGTCTGGGGACCGATCCTTGGCGCCGGGACGGTGATGATCCTGCGCGAGATACTCTGGGCGCAGTTTCCGTCGGCGCACCTCGCGGCCCTCGGCGTGCTGCTGCTGGTCGTGGTGTTGTATCTGCCCGGCGGCCTGATATCCATCCTGCGCGACAGGCAGCAGAAGCGGCCCGATGCTGCCCCCGGGAAGTCGCCATGACCGAACTCGTCTGCGCTCCTGACCATATTCTGTGCGCGTGGGGACTCACGCGCGAATTCGGCGGCGTGCAAGCATTGCGCGGCGTGGACCTGCACGTGGTGCGCGGAACCATCACCGGGCTGATCGGCCCCAACGGCTCGGGCAAGACCACCCTGTTTCAGGTCATCTCGGGCATGGACCGGGGAGCCACCGGCACGATCAGTTTCGACAAAGAATCGATTCTGGGATGGCGGCCGTCGGAAATATATCGCCGCGGGCTGGCGCGCACGTTCCAGCTTTCGCGCGTCTTCCCGGAGCTGACGGTGCTGGAAAATCTCGTCGTGGCCGGCCACCGTCGCGATCGCAGCGCCGCCGAGCGCGCGCTCGGGCTGCTCGAGCGCGTGCACCTGCGCGAATACGCCGCGGTGCTGGGGAAAAATCTTTCCTACGGTCAGCAGAAACTGGTGGAATTCCTGCGCGTGCTGATGAGCGATCCGGCACTGATCCTGCTCGACGAGCCGGCGGCCGGCGTCAATCCCACCCTGCGTCAGACGCTGTGGGACATGGTGCGGCACTTGAACGGTCTGGGCACGACGTTCCTCGTGATCGAGCACAATATGGAAGTGATCGCGGACCTGTGTTCGGACGTTTACGTGTTGAGCGACGGTGAAATCATCGCGCAAGGCGACTTCGCTTCGATTCGCAACAACGAGCGGGTTCTGGAGGCCTACTTCGGCAAATCCCGGAAGCACGGTGCCACATGACGGAGCCGCTGCTGAGCATCCGTGGCCTGGAAGTTTCCTATGGGGCGGTGCAGGTCCTGTTTGGCGTGAATCTGGAAGTGCACGCGGGCGAGATCGTGTCGATTATCGGACCTAACGGCGCCGGCAAGTCCACGGTCATCAAAGCGGTCATCGGCCTGGTGGAAGTGCAAGCGGGCAGCATCGAGTTCGACGGGCGCGACATCACCAATATGCCGGCGCACGTCGTCCCGTCGCTGGGCGTCACTTACGTGCCACAGGGCCGCATCGTATTTGCCCAGATGACCGTGACTGACAATCTGGAAATGGGCGCGTTTCTGCAGCACGATGCCCGTAAACGCCGTGAAGCCGTGGACTCGGTGTTCGAGCAGTTCCCACGGCTGTATGAACGCCGCAGTCAGCCGGCCGGAAAACTCTCGGGCGGCGAGCAACAGATGCTCGCCATCGGGCGCGCGCTCATGCTGAACCCGCGTCTGGTGATTCTCGACGAGCCCTCGCTCGGCCTTTCCCCCAAATACGTCGATCTGATCTTCGAGCATTTGCTGACGCTCAAAAGCCAAGGCCGCACCTTGCTCATGGTGGAACAGAACGCCGCTCGCGCGCTCGAGCTTTCCGACCGCGGTTATGCGCTGGAGCTTGGCTACAATCGTTTTGCCGATACCGGCGAGAAACTGCTGGCCAACGATGACGTGCGGCGCATGTATCTGGGCGGCGCATAGAGTAGGCTGCTCCCGGTGACGCGAATCCCGCCCCGGCGTTAAACGGCTGCCTTAGTCGGTGCCGGAATCGTAGAACACCTCATTTCCCCATAATTCAGCAGGATTAACATCCTGGTCAGATCCACGGGTACGGTTTTGGGGTTTTTTTCATAAAAATTCAGCGTTTAGGCGGGATTTGGCACAACCTATGCATTTCCTAGGGCTGTCAGGCATTCAAGGAGATGGCCATGGAAACCCAGGCAGGAAACCAGTGGACGACACCCCGGCTCCGGATACTGACCGGAGGGCGAGGTCATGGCGGCGATGCTGATACCAAGCGGCACAACGACGCAGGTATCGTCTGCCTGTACGGCGTGGTGGTGCAGTGTACCTCCGTGGCGGGACTGGAACTCGTGGAATTTGAGTTTCTTCCGGACGCCGCTTGAGGCACCGACATCGAATCGTCTTCGTTTCATGACCGGCAATCAATCCACCGCGGCAAAGACTGATGATCCAGATGAAATATTTCGCTGAATTGGTATCCGTCATCGGGAGAAGTTAATAAATCCATGTTCCGTCTGACACGCACCTTCTCCGTAGCCAGTTTTTTCGGCATCGTTCTGGTGACGATCGCGCTCGGAATCTTCTACAAGACTGTCGCCGTGCGATCCCTGATCGTGCATGAAACGCTGGCGAACGTTTCGCTCACTCAATCGATTTCCAATACCCTGTGGCCCGTCTACGCGGATTTCGTTGCACGTGCCGCCACTATTCCTCCGCCGGAACTCATCCGACAGCCGGAAATCTCCCGCTTGCAGGAGGATGTGCTGCAGAAAATCAACGGTTTGCGCGTGGTCAAGATAAAAATTTATAACCTGGATGGACTAACCGTTTATTCGACGGAACCCAAACAGATCGGCGAGGATAAGTCGCATAACTCCGGATTTCTGAAGGCCAAAGCCGGTGACACCGAAAGCGATCTTGTCTTTCGGGATCATTTCTCCGCTACCGAGGAAATAATCGTCAATCGTAATCTTCTGTCTTCGTATATCCCGATTCGCAAGACGCCTCAAGATCCGGTGGAAGGCATTTTTGAGATTTATTCCGACGTGACCCCGCTGGTGGCGGAAATCGAACGTACGGAATACACCGTTCTCGGCGGAGTGAGCATTCTCCTGCTGGTGCTTTATTTATTCCTGTTGATGATCGTTCGCCGCGCGGATCGCGTCATCAAGGCGCATGAGAACGAGGAACGCAAGGCGCAGGCGGAGCAGATCCATTACATGGCCTATCATGACCCCCTGACCGGTCTGGCGAATCGCGCGCTGTTCAAGGACAGGTTTCAACATGCCGTGGCAGTAGCCGCGCGCACCAAGTCTCCACTGGGAATCATGTTTATCGACATCGATCGCTTCAAGGTGATCAACGACAGTCTGGGGCATGAAGGTGGAGACGCCGTGCTGATCGAGGCGGCGAAGCGCATTCGCGCCTGCCTGCGCGCTTCGGACACGGCCTGCCGGATCGGCGGCGATGAGTTTACGGTGATTCTCGAAAATCTGCCTACGAACGACGATGCCGCGCAGGCGGCCATGCGATTGATACAGAAATTCGCCGAGCCGCTGAAAATCGGCGACCGCGAGATCATCGTCACCGCCAGTATCGGCATTTCGATCTTCCCCGGCGCCACGCACGATGTCCAGCGGCTGCTGAAGGACGCGAATGCCGCGATGCACGAGGCCAAGGAATCCGGACGCAACCGGCATGTCTTTTACACCCAGGAAATGGATGCGCGCGCCCAGGAGAGTCTCGAATACGAAATGGGATTGCGCAAGGCGCTGCAAAACGGCGAATTTCTTATTTTTTACCAGCCGCGGGTGAACACGGCCACGGGAAAAGTGGTTGGGGCGGAGGCGCTGCTGCGCTGGCAGCATCCGAGCCGCGGCATCATCGCCCCGGATGATTTTATCCCGTTGCTCGAGGACACCGGCCTGGTGATCCCCGTGGGCGAATGGGTGCTGCTGCAGGCCTGCCGGCAATGCCAGGATTGGCACGCTGCCGGTAACCCTGCTCTTAGCGTCTCCGTGAATCTCTCCATGAAACAATTCCGCTCCGGATCGCTGCTGGCCAGCGTGCGGCGCGCGCTTAAGGAAAGCGGATTGCCGCCGCGGTTTCTCGAACTGGAACTCACCGAAACCGTACTGGTGGACGATGCCGAGCAGGCGCTCGATCTGATGCGCGAACTCAAAGATATCGGCGTATCGATTTCGATTGACGATTTTGGCACGGGCTACTCCTCGCTCAATTATTTGCGGCGATTCCCGATCGATCTTCTCAAGATCGACAGCTCGTTCATTCGCGACGTGGTCCATAATCGCGGCGATGCCGCGATCACCACCACGATCGCCGTCATGGCCAAGAGCCTGCACCTGGGTATACTCGCAGAAGGAGTCGAGACCCGCGAACAGGCGCGGTTTCTCAAGACCATCGGCTGCCACGATATGCAGGGACATCTGTTCGGTCCGGCGATCCCGGCCGAGGATTTCGGGTCGCAACTCGAGACGCTCGATGTCCCGAAACTGGCTGGGTTTGAACCGAAATCTATTCCCAATGTCCCCGGCAATTCGGCGGTCGCCTGACTGCCACATGCCTGAGGTCAATTCGAACGGTATCTCAATCCACCCTGTCAAACGGTGAGTAGCGAACCTCCAGGACCGTGTACAGGGTCCGACCCCGTGGCAGCGCGAGGCTTACCTCATCATCGGTGGTTTTTTTGAGCAGCGCGCGTGCCAGCGGCGAGTCGATGCTGATCAGGCCCTTCTCGAGATCGAATTCGTCCGGCCCGACGATACGGTATTCCACGGTTTCGCCGTGGTCGGTCTCCAGCCGCACCCAAGCGCCGAAATAAATTCGCGTGCTGTCCGTCGGCGCGCGATCCACGATCACGAGCGCATCAAGGCGCTTTTGCAGGAAGCGGATACGCCGGTCGATTTCGCGCAGCTGCTTTTTACCATAGATGTATTCGGCGTTCTCCGAGCGGTCGCCCTGCGCCGCCGCCTCCGACACTGCCTGTGTGACCTGCGGACGTTTCACGCGCCACAGATAGTCCAGTTCCTGACGCAGGCGCGACGCGCCCTCCGGCGTGATGTAGGCGGAGCTCTTGGGTTGGGGAAGACGGTTTCGGCCCATGCCGGCAAATTATATCCGACCGCGGCGCGGGAAATCGGTATCGCGCGAGGTAAAATCGGTGAGATGCGCTAGTATTAAGACAAGCTTCCAGAGAGACGACGAACATGAGCCAGGATAAACCTGACCGGACGGTGGACACCTCGGGCGAATGCTGCCCGGGCCCGCTGCGGGAAGCCCACCGTGCGATCAAGACCATGCAGCCGGGCGAGGTGCTGGAGCTGATCTCGACCGACACCGGATCGCGCATGGACATCCCCGCCTGGTGCGATCGCACCGGCCACGTGCTGCTGCGCGTCGACGAGGACGGCAAGATGTTCCGTTATTACGTTCGCAAACGATCCTGAACTCAGCGCGCGCTGCGCTTGACGCGCGCCACCTGCCACAGGAAATACGCCGCTGGAATCACCGCCAGCGTCAGCACCGCGACGCTCAGCATGCCGCCGACCATGGGCGCGGCGATGCGCTGCATCGCCTCCGAGCCGGTGCCGTGGCTCCACAGGATCGGCAGCAGTGCGGCGATGATCGCGACCTTGGTCATGGTGACCGGTCGGATGCGCAGCAGCGCCCCTTCGATCACCGCCTCGTGGACGTCTTCGCGCGTCAGTACCTGATTACGGGCAGCGCGCGTTTCACGCCGCCGCGCCAGCGCCTGATCGAGATAGGCGAGCATCACTACGCCAATCTCCACCGCGACGCCGCCGAGGGCGATGAAGCCGACCGCGACCGCCACCGACAGGTTGTAGCCCAGCAGGTAAAGCAGCCAGAAGCCGCCGACCAGCGCCAGCGGCAGCGTACCGATCACGATCAGCACTTCCATGCCATTGCGGAAGTTGAGGTAGAGCAGCAGTAGGATGATCACCAGCGTGAACGGGATGACGAGCTTCAGCCGTTCGAGCGCGCGCTGCATGTACTCGAACTGGCCGGTCCAATGGAGCGAATAGCCCGTGGGCAGTTTCACCTTTTCCGCCACCGTCCGCTGCGCCTCGGCGACGTAGGAGCCGACATCGCGGTCGCGAATGTCGATGTAGGTCCAGCCGGAGAGGCGCGCGTTTTCGCTGCGTATCATGTCCGGGCCGTCCACGACGCGGATATCGGCGACTTCCGAGAGCGCGACCTGGATGCCGCTCATGGTCACGAGCGGAAGCGCGCGCAGGCGCGCGACCGAGTCGCGGATTTCCTGCGGGTAGCGGATGTTCACCGGATAGCGCTCGCGCCCTTCGATGGTTTCCGTGACGTTCATCCCACCCACGGCCGTTGCCACCGCTTCCTGGATGTCGCTGATGTTGAGCCCGAATCGCGCGGCGCGGTTACGGTCGATGCGCACGTCGGCGTAACGCGCGCCGGTAACGCGTTCGGAGTAGACGGAAACGGTGCCGGGAACCGAACGGACCGCCTTTTCGATGTCCTGTCCGATGACGTCGATCGTGGCGAGCGACGGCCCGGCGACCTTGAGGCCGACCGGCGTGCGGATACCGGTGGTGAGCATGTCGATGCGTGTCTTGATCGGCATGACAAAGGCATTGGACAACCCGGGAAAACTGGTGGCGTCATTCATCTCCTGGATGAGTTTGTCCGTCGTCATGCCCGGGCGCCACGCGGAGCGCGGCTTGAGCCGGATCGTGGTTTCGAACATGGACATGGGAGCGGGGTCGGTCGCCGTCTCGGCGCGCCCGGCCTTGCCGAACACGCTTTGCACCTCGGGAAAGGTCTTGAGGATGCGATCGGTCTGGGCGAGCAACTGCTGCGCCTTGCCCGAGGACAGTCCTGGAAGGGTGGTGGGCATGTACAGGATGTCACCTTCGTCCATGTCGGGCATGAACTCGCTGCCGATTTTCATCACCGGATACAGGCTGATCAGGACCAGCAGCGCCGATACCCATAGCACGGTCCCGGGCCGCGCGAGCACGCCGTTCAGCAGCGGCCGGTAGGCGTTGATGAGCCAGCGGCTCAGCGGGTTTTCCTGCTCGCCGCGGATATGCCCGCGAATGAAATATCCCATGAGCACCGGCACGAGCGTGATCGACAGCACAGCGGCCGCGGCCATGGCGTAGGTCTTGGTGAACGCCAGCGGTGCGAACAGCCGGCCTTCCTGGGCCTCGAGCGCGAACACCGGGAGAAAACTGAAAGTGATGATCAACAGCGAGAAGAAAAGCGGCGCCCCCAGTTCTTCGGTCGCCGTGCGTATGACATCCCAACGGTTCTTGTCGGTGACGGTTTCCTTCTCCATGTGCTTGTGCACGTTCTCGATCATCACGATGGCGGCGTCCACCATCGCGCCAATGGCAATGGCGATTCCGCCGAGCGACATGATGTTGGCGTTGATGCCCTGGTGCTTCATGACGATGAAGCTCACGAGGATGCCGATCGGGAGCGTGATGACTACCACCAGCGACGAGCGCAGATGAAACAGGAACGCCAGGCACACCAGCGCGACCACGATGAATTCCTCGATCAGCGTTCCGCGCAGGTTACCCACGGCGCGCTCGATGATGGCCGAGCGATCGTAGGTCGGCACGATTTCCACGCCGGCGGGCAGGGTTTTCTTGAGGCTTTCCAGCCTGGTCTTGACGGCGTTAATAGTGGCGAGCGCGTTCTCGCCATGGCGCATGACGATGATGCCGCCGGCCACTTCACCATCGCCGTCGAGTTCCGCGATCCCGCGCCGCATTTCCGGACCAAGTCGGATGTCCGCGACGTGCTCCAGCCGGATCGGCGCGCCAGACGAGGTCACGCCGAGCGGCACCGCGCGCAGGTCCTTCTCGCCCTGGATGTAGCCGTGCACGCGCACCATGTATTCGGCTTCGGCCATTTCGATGACCGAGCCGCCGGTCTCGTGGTTGGCGTTGTCGATGGCCAGGCGCACCTGCTCGAGCGTGAGCCGGAACGCGCGCAAGCGCGCCGGATCCACGATCACCTGATACTGTTTGACCATGCCGCCGACGGAGGCGACCTCGGCCACGCCCGGCACCGTTCGCAATTCGTACTTGAGGAACCAGTCCTGGAGCGCGCGCAGTTGCGCCAGGTCGTGCCGGCCGCTGCGATCGATGAGCGCGTATTCGTACACCCAGCCGACACCGGTGGCGTCCGGTCCGAGCGCCGGCCGTGCGCCAACCGGCAGGCGCGGCAGCACCTGACTCAGGTACTCGAGCACGCGCGAGCGTGCCCAGTAGAGATCGGTGCCGTCCTTGAACAGCACGTACACAAACGATTCACCGAACTGGGAGAAGCCGCGCACGGTCGTGGCGCCCGGCACCGACAGCATCGCGGTAGTGAGCGGATAGGTCACCTGGTCCTCGACCACCTGCGGCGCCTGGCCGGGATAGCTGGTCTGGATGATGACCTGCACGTCCGAGAGATCGGGGATGGCGTCGAGCGGCGTGTGCATGACGGAATAAATGCCGCCGGCCACGAGCAGCCCGGTGAACAGCAGCACCAGGAAACGGTTGTGAATCGACCAGCGGATGATATGCGCGATCATGGCTTCTTTTCCTCATGAGCGGCGGGCGATTCCGCTGTCGGCGATTCCATGCGCTGGAAACTGGCGCGCACGCTGGCCTCGGAATCGATGAGAAACTGTCCCGAAACCACCACGGTATCGCCTTCTTTCACGCCCTGGCGAATCTCGATCCAGTCGCCGGCTTCCTCGCCGACCTCGACCTCCACGGGCTGGAACCGTCCGCCGCCGAGCCCCAGGACCACGGCGTTGCGGCGACCGGTGCGGATCAGCGCCTCGCGTGGCACCATGATTTTCTGATGATTGATGCGCGTTCCCTTGATGACGACGTCGGCGAACTGGTTCGGCTTGAGCGCCTCGCCGGGATTGCGGACCAGCACGCGCGCCTTGAGCGAGCGCGCGCCGACGTCCACGTCGGAACTCACGCTTTCCACCACGCCTTCCCAGGTCCGACCGGGCGCGTCGGGTATGAACACCACCGCCGGCATGCCGGCCCGCACCCAGCCGGCGCCGCGCTCGAAAATATCCAGTTGCACGTGCATGCCCCGGCCGTCCTGGAACAGGTAACCCTGGGCGGCGAGTTCGCGCGTATGCACGCCTCGTTCGACCCGGTAGGTGCGCACGCCGAGACTGTTCACGATTTCCGGACGCACCGAGACGATGGGTGCGCCGGAAGCCGCGGTTTCTTCCTCGTAAACCGGCACCAGGTCCATGTCCATGAATGGCGATTTGCCGGGTTTGTCGCTGCGGTATCCCGGGACCATGGGGTCGGTCCAGTAAAGCACCTTGCGTTCGCTGCCATTGTTCGCGGTTTCCGCGGGTTGTTTGCCGGCGGTGAACAGACGCCATCCTTCGACGGCGGCCAACAGTGCCAGAATAATGCCGAGCACAGCGATAATGAGATTTTTGTTTTTCATGACTGTTCTCCGGTGAGATACAGAAGTTCCGCCTGTGCCTTGGCGCGATCCACGCGCAGGCGCAGGTATTCGAGCTCGGCGTCGAGAGATTTCATGAGCGCGTCGCGGTACTCCGACTGGTCGCGCGCAAAACCGGCCACCGTGACTTGGGCCTCACGACGGGTGGCGGGGATCAACCGTTCGGCAAAGATTTTTTCACGCTCGGTCAGGCCGTCAAGTTCGGCGCGCAGCGAAAGATCCATGGACTCGAGTTCGCGCCGCTTGTCGTCGAGCTCGTAGCGCGCGCCGGCTTCCATCGTCTGCTTCTCGGCCAGTTTGCGGTCCTGGCGTTTTTCGCGGAACACGGGCAGGTCCAGCGTCACCATGGCGCTCAGCAGGTCGGGGCGCTCGGTGCCGTCCGGCATCGGACGCCGGAAACCGTAGGAGACGTCGAGCATCATCCCCGGCTTGTATTCCTGGCGCACCATGTCGACCTCGACCCGGGCCTCGTCGAGCATGGTCTGGGTGGCGATCCATTCGGGATGATGCGTGTAATCGAATGCGCCGGGCGCTTCCGGCAGCACCGGCAGCTCGGCGGGCAGTGGCTGGTAGGCGGCCTCGCCGATCCAGCGCGCCAATTGCGCCTTCAGGCGCAACGTCTGCGCCCGGATCATGGGCGCGCGTTCGTCCAGGCGTGCCAGCGCCTGGCGCGATCTCAGCACCGACTGCTGCGTTTCCTGCGCCGCGCGGTAGCGCCCCTCGGCCGACTCCAGCTGTTTGTGCGCCAGCCGCCGCGATTCGTCGAGCGTGCGCAGCGACTGCTCCTGGTAATAAAGTTCGAGCCAGGCCTGGCGCACCTGCCGTATCAGGTTGCGCTGCTCCATCTGCACCCGCGCCTGCTCGCGCGCCAGTTCCTTTTCCGCGCGTTCGCTCCTGAGCGCGAGTGTTTTGCCCGGCGGAAACGCCTGGCGCACGCCGACGACGGTCATGGTCATGTCCTCGCGGTCGAGACGGTAGGAGTCGGTGGGGAGGTTGGCCACGCCCAGCGTGAGCTGCGGGTCGGGCAGCCGGCCTTCGTACACCGCGCGTTCGGCGGCGGCATCGGCGTTGGTGAGATGATGCTGGAGCCACGGCGCCTGCTCGAGCGCCAGTCGCTCGGTCTCGGCCAGCGTCAGCTCTGGAGCGGCGAACGCCCCGGATATGCCGGTGATCAGGATTAAAACTGTTCCCGCACAGCGGGACAACAGATTGAAAATAAACATATGAGTCTCTCCTTGCAGTCGTGAATGAAACGACACGGCACGCGTACGCGCGCAGGAGAGAGCTACAAGATCAGCGTAAGGTGTTGGATGTGAAGCGGTGGTGCCGGGATATCCGGCGAGAAGAAATCGTGCCGCAGGACTATGCGGTTGTCAGGCACGGCGATGTCGACGGGCAATAGGGTGAGCAGCACCGGTGTCACGGCCATGTCACCCAACGCGGCGGCCAGTGGCGACTGGAGATCGGGCATCTGGCAGCTTACCGCCGTGACTGGACCGCAATCGTTGGTATCCAGGTTCATGCCGCCGTCATGCATAGGGCAGTGCACGGAGGCATGGTTCATCGGCTGGGATTGCGCCATGACGCAGGGCGCCGCGCCTGCGATCAGCCACAGCGCGGCGAGCGTGGACAACAGGCCACGGGCGATCGGCTTCAGTTTTCGGCGGAACCAGTGCATCATGGTTTACAGTTTAGCGTCCAAACGGGATGCGGTACACATCGCCGACTATCCCCGAACCGGGTTCACATGACTTTGATCTCCATCAATGTAGGATTTCCACGTGAGATTATTCATGGTGGCCGGGCTGTTAGCACGGGCATTTTCAAGGTTCCGGTCGCCGGGCCGGTGTGGCTGGGCCGCCTGAGTCTGGTGGGTGACGGCCAGGCGGACTTGCGGGTGCACGGCGGGGCTGACAAGGCCGTGTATGTATATCCTTTCGAACATTACGCCTTCTGGGCCGGGGAACTGGGGCGCAATGATTTTTCCCACGGACAGTTTGGGGAGAATTTCACCACCGAGGGGCTGCTGGAGGACGAGGTCAGTATTGGTGATGTGTTCCGGATCGGCGTGGCGCGCGTGCAGGTGACCCAACCGCGCACGCCTTGTTTCAAACTGGGTATCCGCATGGGTGACGAAAATTTTCCGACACGTTTCGTCACGGCCAATCGCACTGGCTTTTATCTGCGCGTGCTGGAGGAAGGCATGGTGAAGGCTGGTGATACGATCGATCGGGTCGAGCGCGCTATCGACTCGATGAGTGTGTGCGACATGTTTCACCTGCGCCACGTCGGCGGCACGCGCGCGGAATACGAACATGCTGCGCGCCTGCCCGGTCTTTCGCCGAGTTGGTGCGCCGCCTTCGAGAAACGGTTAACAGAAAAATAGATAGGATGCGTCATACGCACCATCAACACAGAGCTAAACTGCAAGTGGCGTGTGAGTGCCACGAGTCAGGTGGAGCGATTTGTTAGCGCGAGGCATAAGCCTCGGCCTCTTTGTGAGTCACGGGAAACCTAGTTCGGTTAGATTCGTTGATGTCATACATGAAGTAGGTATCCCTGTATTTCTCGAACAAACTGCTCTCCTTACTCCGAATCAACCGCTTCAACTGACCGATACTTGGAGTTCTTGGAAGGTCTTGGGATTTCGCTTCTCGATACATACGTCGAGCACGATTCTCAATCTCTTGTTTAGAACATGCGGTCTTTTTATAACTCGCCCATACGTCATAGAAAAACCGTTCGGCCGTAGTTCGATAGTAAAGGTTGTTTGGGGCACTCTCATTTAATGCTTCAATCGCCTTCTTTAGCGATGACGATTCAAAGAAGGTTCGATAAAACGCCGGGAACCCGTTTTCCAGCTGACCAATTTTCACTTCCCGTTTTGGTCCGATTAGGCCCAAAACAGGGGCACGATCTACAGTTCGTATGGCGCGCGCAAAACTACCGCCATGACATGTAGCCAATATCAGGATTAGGTTGAGGCCCGAAGCTACATTTAGCGGTGTAATAAGCTCCTTAAGTTGGTTCCAACTGCAATGCGCGCCATTGGCAACTTGAAAGCCACTTTCGTCAGC
>NZ_JBAVEJ010000156.1:0-12602 GCF_049587675.1 Sulfuricaulis sp.
GTTGATACACGCCGTCATCCAGGAAGGCGAGGCTCACGTCCTGGTCAAATGCCGCCGAGATCAACACGACTTCCAGCGATTCCAGCGCGTAAATCGTGCCATACGGCGCTTTGCGGTTGACGTACAGGAACTTCTTTATCTTGCCGCTGGAGTCTTCTTCCATATCTATACCGCCGGTTGCTTCGGACATTGCGCCTCCCATTAATCGCCAAACACGACTAGGCGATCCGACTGGATGCCCGATTCGACCAGTTGTCCCAGACCGGAAATGCGAAATCCTTCCAGCAGATTTTCATCCTTGATGCCACGACGCAGCGCCGCGGCGACGCAGACCACCAGATCGATGTGATGGTCTTTTCCCAGCTTCTGCCAGCGGTTGACGATATGACGATCATCCTGCGGCGGCTCGGTGAGCCGGCTCGAGTTGTAGACTCCGTCGTGATAGAAGAACACACGGTGAATCTTGTGTCCCTTCTCGATCGCCGCCTTGGCGAACAGGTACGCCGTGTCCGACGCTTGATGCGTGTATGGGCCTTCGTTAACCAAAATACCTAACTTCATCATCGCTCCCCTTGATCTCTATCAATCCCCGTCGACCTTGGTTAGGGACCGGCGCCGGAATAGCCAGGCGCCGGTTGCAGCTTGGATTTTTTTTTGACGAATTTTAGAAACGGATATGCGCCGAGGCATTCAGGCTCGCACGCGAGCCGCGCCAGTTGTCGATATGAAACTTGGTGAACGGCAGGTCCGTGAGTTCGAAAAATCTCGGCCAACCGATGCGGTCCACCCAGTCGCCCACGCGTTCCCAGTCCTTGGCGTCTTCCTTGTACACGCGCAGAATTTTCTTGACGATGGCACCGGCTTCGGGCCAGCGCGGCGGATTGTTGGGAACACCCGCGGCCACGAGCTTGTGGAACATCGGCTTGGAACGCGCATTGGAGTTCTTGCCACCGACCCAGATGGCGAGTTTGGAATGCTCCGGATCGTTGATCTGCATGGGCGGGCAGGGCGGGAAGCATGCGCCGCAGCAGATGCACTTCTTTTCATCGACTTCCAGCGACGGTTTGCCGTTGACGATGGCCGGACGGATCGCCGCCACCGGGCAGCGCGCCACGACGGAGGGGCGCTCGCACACGTTGGCCACCAGATCGTGATTAATCTTGGGCGGCTTGGTGTGTTGTACATTGATGGCGATGTCGCCCTGGCCGCCACAGTTGATCTGGCAGCAGGAGGTCGTGATGTGCACGCGGTTCGGCATGTCTTCTTTGATGAACTCTTCGTGGAGGTCATCCATCAGCGCCTTCACCACGCCCGAGGCGTCGGTGCCCGGGATATCGCAGTGCAGCCAGCCCTGGGTATGGGATATCATCGTCACCGAGTTGCCGGTGCCGCCGACCGGGTATCCCGCTTCCTCGAAGGCCTTGATGAGCGGCCCGACTTTCTCGGCGCTGGAAACCATGATCTCCATGTTGGAGCGGATGGTGAAGCGAACATAACCTTCGCCGAGCTTGTCGATGATGTCGCACAGCAGACCAATCTCATACGGACCCAGTTGGCGCTGAGTTCCAACGCGCACCGTCCAGATCTCGTCGCCGCTCTTGGCGACGTGATGCAGTACGCCCGGACGTGGACGATCGTGATAGGCCCAGTTCCCGTAGTTCTTGATCATCAGGGGATGCATGTACTGAAACGCATCCGGGCACCCGCTCTCGATCGGGGTGCGCATTTTTGGTGCTTCTGCCATTGGTCAGTTCTCCAAAATGTTTGTTCGACGTGCGTTAATATCTTGACAGGTATGGATCAGCTAGCCGCCTGTTGCTTGCGGTTCTTCCATTTCTCGGCTTCCTGATCCCACTCGTCCAGACGCACGTAGGAGCTGGTGCGTGGTTGCGTGATCATGTTCGGATCGACATCAATGCCGATGCCTTCCAGGAAGTTCACGAGGCCGATGCGCTCGATCATCTCTCCGCAACGCTCGTGCTCCAGGCCATTCTCCGCCCAGAAGTCGATGGTGTTGGCGGCGATCTCGCGGATCTTCTCGTAATCCTCGTCGGTATCCAGCTTCATGAACGGAACGATGACGGTGCCGAAGGTGTCGCCGATCTTCAACGTGCGCTTGCCACCGATGAGCAGGGTGATGCCCTTGTCGTCGCCGGGCTTGAGCGCCTTGGTCATGACGTTGATGCAGTGCATGCAGCGCACGCAGTTGCGGTTGTCCACGTCGAGTGTGTCGTCGTCATTCAATGACAGCGCCTTGGTCGGACAGCGGTTCACGACGTTATCGATGACATATTTGCGGCTCTTGCTCTTGACGAACGCTTTGACTTCCTTCTGGTCGACCTTCATGTCGTCACGCCAGGTGCCGATGACGGAGAAGTCGGCGCGCTGGATCGAGTTCATGCAGTCGTTCGGACAGCCGGAGACCTTGAACTTGAACTTGTAAGGCAGGGCCGGGCGGTGCATGTCGTCGATGAAGTTGTTCACCAGGGTACGGTGAATTTTCTGCTCGTTGGCGCAGGACTGTTCGCAGCGGGCCGCGCCCACGCAGGACATCGCAGTGCGCACGCACGGGCCGGCGCCGCCGAGATCCCATCCGTACTCGTTGATTTCGTCGAAGAAGTGCTGTGTATTCTCGGACGTGGTGCCGATGAACATGATGTTGCCGGTCTGACCGTGGAAGGCAATCAGGCCCGAGCCCCATTTCTTCCAGGAGTCGGATAACTGACGCAGCATCTTGGTGGTGTAATGATTGCCGGCGGGTGGCTGAACGCGCAGGGTGTGGAATTCTTTGGCTTCGGGGAACATGGCTTTGCCATCGTTGCCCATCAGCTCAGTGAACCGGGGAATGATGCCGCCACCGTAACCGAACACGGAAACCGTGCCGCCTTTCCAGTAACCTTTGCGGGTGGTGTAGGAGTGTTCCAGCTGGCCGAGCAAGTCGACCATCATGTTGTTGTCGTGCGCCAGACGTTTCAGTCCGGTCACGAAGCTGGGCCACGGGCCGCTTTCCAGCTGATCCAGCATGGGTGTCTTGTGAAACGGCTTGGTGGATTTTTTCTCTTTCGGAACGTACGTCGAATGTTTTTCCGGATTCTTTGGTTGGTTCTGGGCCATTTAAGCTGTCTCCTGCACGTAGTATTGATGTATATTCCGGTCTTCCGGCAACGTCTCTTTCGCGGTGAAAGACCGCTTCTCTGCACTCATGCGTAGCATTGCATGTCTCCCGTTTAGTTCCGGAGTGTTCAACTCACCTCATCGAAACCGCAATATTCTCTACACAGGCAGATATCTAATTGCAGCTTTGCGGTGGCTGAGTTTAATCGGGAGCCACAATAAAAGAATCACTCGTAAGAGAGAGTCAAAAACCACGACATCCCTCCCGAAAGGGATATATTAATAGTGAGTATGACTCTGTCTATGGGGCGCAGATAATACAACTATTTGATTCAAAATACTAAATGTTTCACATAGACTACCGCTTCGCCACTGGCCGGGGCGAGCCAAATTTCCCCGATGTGTCCGGTAGAAATCAGGAACTGGTTATTGGTTGTAAATCAGCACAGGATGCCCATTTATACAGACAAGCACGCAAATCATGAGAGAACCACATTGAGTCATCCCGCCACGGCCACGCTCACGATGACAGGAGCGAACCCATTTTCCTTGCAGGATAAGGACGCTTACCGCCGCTGGCGCGAGCAGAAACTGCGTGCCTATCCCGAGACGGCGGAGTCGTTGATCGTGGAAGTCGGAGATCCGCGCGCCCTGACCGAGGCCGAGGCCGGCGCCATCTTGCGCGTCTGCCGGAAAACCAACATGGCCATTTATGCCTGCCAGGCGGGCGGTGTGGAAGACAAGACGATTCCGCGTGCGCTCGGCGAACGTTTCGGGTTACAGCGACTGGATAACAACCTGCTCGCCGACGACGACGGCATCACGTCGCTGCAGGTGGTGCCGGGCAAGTCGCAGCGTGGCTATATCCCGTATTCCAACCGCCGCCTGTTGTGGCACACGGATGGTTATTACAACAATCCCGAGTCATACATCCGCGCGTTCGTGTTGCACTGCGTTTCGCCCGCGGCTGAAGGCGGGGAAAACAGCCTGCTGGATCATGAGATCGTATATATCCTGCTGCGCGACGCCAATCCGGATTACATCCAGGCATTGATGGCGCCGGAGGCGATGACCATCCCGGCCAATACCGAATCGGGAGAAGAAACGCGAGCCGCCTCGACCGGACCGGTATTCTCGGTGGACATCGCGGGAAATCTGCACATGCGTTACACCGCGCGCACGCGTTCCATCGTGTGGAAGCAGGACGCGATGACACAAGATGCTGTGCGCTTTCTGGAAAATCTGCTCGCCGGTGAATCGCCATATGTTTTTCACCACCGGCTGGCGCCGGGACAGGGTCTGATATGCAACAATGTGTTGCACAGCCGCACGGAATTCACGGACGATATGGACAAAGGAATCGCTAGACTGGTATACCGTGCGCGTTATTATGATCGAATTCGCGGCACGAACTTGAACGAGCTAAGCGGCTGACATCATGCTTTATCTGAGCGAAGTGCTTCTGCAGCACCACAATATCGAAACGTTCGAACAGTTGCTCGAAGTGGTACAGTCTCGCGCGCAGTCGGAGATGTTCTTCAAGATCGATGTAAAACCGCCGTATCCGGATACGCCCGCCAACTGGGAAGACCGGTTGGAAGGGGCTTTCGTCGGCATTCACTCCGTGACCAGATAGTTTGTCGGCCACAAGCACAAAGGCACGCTGCTGGAGAATACCTCTCTGAGTTTTCTTTGATTTCTGCGGCAAATGAGAATATTCAAATGAAATACCTGAAAGAAGATCCGTCCGTGGGCGATGCCGACAGCGGCGAGGACGTCGCTGAATCCAGCATACTGCTGGAAGCCCAACTCCAGGAATTCAGGCGCCAGATGCTGGAGCTGCCTCCCAATTATGATCCGATCGCGCGCGCCGACTTGCTGTTGCAAATCGGCCGCACGCTCATCCGGCTGGAAAACAAGCAGGATGCCTGGGAAGCCGGCCGCGAGGCATTCGACGTCTATATTGACCGCGAGGCCTGGGAAGGTGCGGTCCAGGCCTGCGATATCATGTTCCTGTCCGAACAGCCGGAATCGCTGGCGGCGCTGGGGCAGGGCATCTGGCTGGCGGTGACCTTCCCGATGGATCCGGAATTGACAGTCGCGATGCTACAGCACGTGGTCGACGAGACCCCGCCGGATTCCGATGGCGCGGCCGTGGCCGCGACGGTGGCGCATTATATCGTCGACCTGCGCGCCGAAGGCCGCGTGCGCGAGGACCTGATGTTTTATACCAATCAGCTCCTGGCCACGGTGGCGCGGCGGCACAGCGATGTGAAAGATCAGGGTGCCTTCAGCCAATGGTTCAAGAAGCTCGAACTTGAGGACCCCGCGAAGTTTCTCCCGCGGCTGCGCAATGTCGTTGACGTGTTGGTGCAGGATGAGTGGTGGATCGATCGCGACGCGATCCGGGCGAAGTTGCCTGTTCAATAGATTAGGGTTAACGGATTAACAGGATTAAAATCTAAAGTATCTTTGATATTAATCGTGTCGATTTTTTTGAGTTAACACATAAATGTACTGGCAAGAAACCAAGGAAAACCAACGCTACACCGTCCCCGACGACATCGTGGACGTTGTCTACAGTATCGACTGCCGCGCGTTGCCGGTCGACCATGCCTATGCCTTGTCGCAGGCGATTCAGCGGGCCTTGCCTTGGTTTGCGGAGGAGGAAAGCGCCGGCCTGCACACGATACACGTCGCGGACTCCGGCAATGGCTGGATGCGTCCGGATGATCCCAACGCCCTGCTGCACCTTTCTCGTCGCACCAAGCTGACGTTGCGCTTGCCGAAGCACCGCATCGAAGACGCCGGCAAGCTGATGGGTCAGACGCTCGATATTCACGGCAAGCACTTGCGCGTGGAAAAGTCGGTTGTCAGGCCGCTCAGCACGATTACCACGCTTTTTTCACGTTACATCGTGACGCGCGAAGGCACGGATGAGGCGATTTTTCTGCAGGAGGCCATGACGCTCTTCCATAAAATGGGCGTGTACCCCAATAAAATGCTTTGTGGCATGGAACATGTCATTGCCACACCGGATCGGGTGATTCGCGCGCGCAGCCTGATGTTGGCGGATCTCGCCGTCGAGGAGTCGGTGAAGCTCCAGCAACAGGGTCTCGGCACGGATCGGAAATTGGGTTGCGGGCTGTTTATCCCGCACAAGGACATCAGGGAAGTGAAACCCGTATTGGATTAAAACACGACACTTTGTATTATCTGCCTTCTCGAATTGCAACCAACGACTTTTGCCATATTTTTTTCTGAAAATCGGGGGGAATCATGAGTTATGACTTCAACGGTAACACCATCGAGACCGATGCCAACGGGTTTTTGAAGAACACGGAAGACTGGAGCAAGGAACTGGCCGAGTTCATTGCCCAAAACGAGGGCATCATGCTCACGCCGAAGCACTGGGATCTTATCGAGTATCTGCGCGATTGTTACTTCAATCATAACGGCGAGCAGCCCAATACCCGCACGATCGTGAAGGCCATGGCGGACAAGTGGGGCACCAACGTCATTCAGAAAGACGTTTACGATCTGTTTCCCAAGGATCCGAGCAAGCAGGGCGGTCGTATTTCCGGTCTTCCGGAGTCACGTCGCAAGGGCGGATATTAAGGAGTTAGGTAATCGCGATACAAGCTGCGGGGCTGGATGAGGCGCGCTTCGCGCCTTTTCAAATGCGTGCCTGAATCCTGTATCTTGTATCCATGATTCTTACCACCCTCGTCAACACCGAGACGCTGTCCCGGCATCTTGACGACCCGCGCTGGGTAGTCGTGGATTGCCGTTTTGTTTTGACCGATCCCGATGGCGGCCAGCGTGCTTATGCGGCCGGACATGTCCCCGGGGCGCGTTATGCTCATCTCGAAAGCGATTTGTCTTCGCCGGTAACGCCGGCGAGCGGACGCCATCCGCTTCCTTACCCCCATGTGCTGGCGGAAAAACTCGGGCGCTGGGGCATCGACAAATCCAGCCAGGTCGTGGTGTACGATGATACCTTTGGTGCCATGGCGGCGCGCCTGTGGTGGCTGTTGCGCTGGCTGGGGCACGAAGCGGTCGCGTTGCTTGACGGTGGATTTCCAAAATGGCAGCGCGAAGGCCGGCCCGTTACCCCGGAATTACCCATGATTCAGGCGACGCAATTTCATCCAACGATCAACAACGCCATGTGGGTGGATGCCGATTACGTGGAGCAAATGCATGCACGGAAAGACGGTGTGCTGATCGATGCGCGCGCGGATGTACGATTCCGTGGCGATGTCGAGCCGCTCGACAAGGTCGCCGGCCACATTCCCGGCGCGATCAATATCCCGTATGAAGACAATCTCGACTTTAGCGGCGAATTCATGTCAGATGAAGCACTGCGCGAACTTTACCTGTCCGCGCTGAACCATGTCGCGCCTGACAAGGTTGTGCAGATGTGCGGCTCGGGTGTGACCGCCTGCCACAACATTCTGGCGATGGAACACGCCGGGCTGGCGGGTTCGAAATTGTACGCCGGCAGCTGGAGCGAGTGGATCACGGACGCCAACCGTCCGGTGGCAAAAGGTGAATAAACAGGATTACAGGATTTTTGAAATGGAGATTAATGCTTTAATCCTGTCATTATATTATTAATTTCATGCCGTGGAGTCGGTTACGAACGATGAAACGAGTTGACGATTTCCGGTTACGCCTCGGCAAGAAGGAACTGATCCCCATCATGACCGGCGGGATGGGTGTCGATATTTCCACCGCGGAACTGTCGCTGGTCGCGGCACGACTCGGCGGCATCGGCCACATCTCGGACGCCATGGTCCCCACTGTTTCCGACCGGCGTTTCAAAACCGGTTTTGTGAAGGAAAAACAGAAGAAGTACAAATACAACGTCGCCAACCGCGACAAGTCGGTGGTGCAGTTCGATCTCGTGCGACTGGCCGAGGCGACCAAGATGCACGTGGGTCGGACTATGGAAGCGAAGAAAGGCGACGGCCTGATCTTCATCAACACCATGGAAAAGCTCACGATGGGCAGCCCGCGCGACACGTTGCGTGTGCGCCTGTCCGCCGCGATGGACGGCGGTATCGACGGCATCACGCTGAGCGCGGGTCTGCATCTGGGGTCGCTCGCGTTGATCGAAGACCATCCGCGCTTTCGCGACGTGAAATTCGGCATCATTGTTTCGTCGCTGCGCGCCCTGACGCTGTTCCTGCGCAAGAGTGCGCGCCTCAACCGCCTCCCGGATTACATCATCGTGGAGGGCCCGCTGGCCGGCGGACACCTCGGCTTCGGCATGGACTGGGTGCAGTACGATCTCAAGACCATCGTCGACGAGATTCACCGGTATCTCAAACAGGAAAACCTGAATATTCCGCTCATTCCGGCGGGCGGTATCTTCACCGGCACCGATGCCGTGGAGTTCCTCGAAGCGGGCGCGGCGGCGGTGCAGGTGGCGACACGCTTCACCATCACCAAGGAGTGCGGTCTGCCGGACAAGGTGAAGCAGGAGTACTTCAGGGCCAACGAGGAGGATATCGAGGTCAACCTGATCTCGCCCACGGGCTACCCCATGCGCATGCTGAAGAACAGTCCGGCGATCGGCGCCGGCATTCGTCCCAACTGCGAGGCCTACGGCTATCTGCTCGACGGCAACGGCAACTGCGCCTACATCGAGGCCTACAACCGCGAGCTGGACAAACATCCGGACGAGGAAAATATCTCGGTCATGGACAAAACTTGTCTGTGCACCCACATGCGCAACTTCGACTGCTGGACCTGCGGGCACTATACCTACCGGCTCAAGGACACCTCACGCCGTCTCGCGGATGGAAGTTATCAGTTACTGACGGCGGAACATGTGTTCAAGGATTACCTGTACAACACTGAACACCAGATTGCCTTGCCCCCCGCGTAACCGAATCGAGCCAGTCCCGTTCAGCGTTTCCGGCAGTAGCAGTAGACAAATTCCTGGTGCTTTCCGCCCGGCGTTACATGGTCCTCGACGGCGCTGAGGAGCAGTTCGAAGTTTTCACCAAACTCGGCGTGTAGCTGTTCGGAGGTGTAGCGGACGATATTCAGTCCGCTGCACTTAAGCGGTCCGTGGGGCCCGAACGTTGCGACGATGACATGCCCGCCCGACTTGAGCACATGGCCGACGTTGTCGACATAACGGCGCCGGTCTGCGGCATCCGTCAGAAAATGAAACACCGCGCGGTCGTGCCAGACATCGTAGTGATGTGCCGGCAGGGATTTGTGCGCGGCGTCAGCCTCCAGCCAGACGACTTCCCGGGCGCGGGCGCCCAGCCGTGCCTGCGCGGACTGGATGGCGGTGGGCGAAATATCCATGACCGTGACATGTTTGAATCCGTCGTCGAGAAGATCGTCGACCAGGGTGGAGGCACCGCCGCCGACGTCGATGATTTCGGCGTCATGACCAACGCCGGTGGCACGGATCAGTTCCCGTGATTTTTCGAGATGGGTCTGATACCAGCTGACCTCGCCCGGTTTTTTGCTGGCGTAGACGCTGTCCCAATGATTTTTTCGATTCATCCCGTCTCTGGATATCCGGTGGGTGTATGCGGGATATCTTGGGCGCGCGAGCGTCTGCGTGAAATGACCTGGATCAAATGGGATTGTGGTCCCGGGCAGGCGAGACCGCTGTAGCCGTGCGTGGGTGGTGACGCCATCGTAACCGGCGCGTTTTTATTAACTGTGCTTTTTGTCGGTGTGATGGGTTTTGGTGCCCTCGGCGATACGGTCCATGAGCGCGAACAGCACCCCGGATATGATCAGCACGGTATGGATGCCGACCTTCCACGCCAGCTGCTTGTCTGCCACCGTCCAGGTACCCGCATCGGTGCCAACGCCGATGTTGGAGACATTCACAAATGCCTTCAAGAGTTCGATGGCGGAGATCGCCACGATCGAGGCGATGAGCTTTACCTTGAGCCCCGAGAAATCCACCTTGCCCATCCAGCTTGGCCGGTCCTCGTGGCCGGCGGTATCGATCTTGGAGACGAAGTTTTCATAACCACTGAAGATAATGATGAGCAGCAGATTGGAGACCAACGACATGTCCACCAGCGTCAGGATAGCGAGGATGACCGCGCTTTCGCTCATGGAGAAGATGGTCGGCAGCATGTGAAAGAAGTCCTGGCCGAATTTCACCAGAAGCAGGGCGATGGAAATCACCAGGCCCAGATAAAACGGCGCCAGCAGCCAGCGGCTGTTGAATATGATGACTTCCAATGCATGCTCGGTTCTTTTCATATTAGAAATATTGACTAATCGGTGCGGGATTTGGCTGAGCGGCATTATGGCGGTATTGGCGAAACAATCAAGACACCGATGCCTGTATTGGTACAAACTGGATTATTCGGCGACCAGAATTGAATCCTTGTTTCTTTTATAAATTCTGTCTATTTTTTTTCCAGCTTCAGCGAGGCAGAGTTGATGCAATAGCGCAAGCCGGTCGGTTGCGGCCCATCGGGAAAGACATGCCCGAGATGCGCGCCGCACTGGCTGCAATGCACCTCAGTGCGTTTCATGAAAAAACTGATGTCTTCCTGCTCCGCGACGTTCTCGGATTTCATCGAGGAGTGGAAACTGGGCCAGCCGGTGCCGGAATCGAACTTGGTGTCGGAACTGAACAGTTCCGCCCCGCAGCAGACGCACTGGTAAACGCCCTTGTCCTTGCAATCGTGATACCGGCCGGTGAACGCGGGCTCGGTGCCTTTCTGGCGCGTGACCTTGAATTGCTCCGGCGAGAGGATTTTTCTCCATTCCTCGTCTTTTTTGTAGACCTTGTATTTCATGGCAGCGTCTCCGTGGTCTAGATGTCGCCCCACATGCGGATCAGATTCATGTAGGCGGTGTTGACCTGGGCGGTTTCCTCCGCCTCCGGTGAAATCTTCAGCAGCTTCTCACGCGCCTGATGCAATTCATACAACAGCTCGCGACGCGCCGGGTCGCGCACCAGGCTCTGTACCCAGGTGACGGCCACCAGCCTCTCCCCGCGCGTGACTTCATTCACATGATGCAGGCTGGAAGAAGGGTACATCACGGCATCGCCCGCCGGCAGCTTGACTTCGTTGGTGCCGAAAGACGTGCGTATGACCAGCTCTCCGCCGCCGTAATTTTCCGGTTCATTCAGAAAGATGGTGATGGCAATATCCGAACGATAAAGAACCCCGTCGGTGCCCATGATGGGATCGTCCAGATGGTCGCCATAGGACATGCCCGTTGTGTAGCGCGCATAATAAGGAGCGGCCACGTGCAGCGGCAAAGTGCCGCTGCGATAAACCGGATGCTGTATCAGGCTGCTCATGACGATATTGTTCAGCATGTCCATCTGCTGCGCGCGCTTGTCCAGTTCTTCGTTGTGCTTGACGCGTTTAGCCGCGGCGCCGGCGGAAAGTTTCCCGTCGACGAAACTGGCGCTGGCGAGCATTTTCCTGACCGTGTCCAGTTGGCCAAGGGCCAGCACGGAAGGGATGTGAAGCAGCATGATCTGATCCTGATGGATTTGCCGGAATTATAGGGCAGGCCTTAGCGGTAAAAAAGCGACATGCCGCCGAGCAGGATCATCCAGGCCACCACGCGTCGGAAGACACGCTCATTGATGTGCAAGTGCAACTGGTTGCTGAACCAGAGCGTGACGGCGAGAAACGGCGCGCTGATCACCATCATCTCCAGGATTTCCGCAGTGTAGGTGCCGTGGATGGCGTATTCAGTCGCACGCAGACCGTTCATGGCGAGGAAGAACGCGAATGCGTAGTGGCGTACCGTGTTCTTTTCGTGGAAGGTCGCGAGCAGCCGCGTCATGGCGATAGGCCCGCTGATGCCGAACAGCGCCTGCGAGGTTCCCGCGAGCGTGTCCATAACCCGCATGCCGGCCGGATTGAACTTCGCCCGGTGCGGTGCGATCACCAGAAACAGCCCCGCGGCGGTAATAGCCGAGGCAAGCAGCACCTGAAACGCCGTGGCCGAGAAGTAGTAGAAGAGCGTGAAGCCCACGATGGCACCGAGCCCTGCGAAGAACAGCATGCCGGCCATGAATTTTATGTCGATCTTCACGGGGGAGCGCACCAGCCCGATGACCGCGACCAGAATCTGCGGCAGCACCGAGTAGATTACCAGCGTCTTGGGTGGATAAAGATGACTCAGGAGTGGCAACATAAGGATCGTGCCGGCCAGGCCGAACACGATTTCAAAGGTGTAGGTCAGGACGCAAACGAGCGTCAGGAGGGCGAGAGAAATCATTCAGCTGCCGCGCGGTAACATTGGCGGCGCTACTATGCCACAAACCTTCCGCCGCGGCGCGGCGGACGGTTTGCTGAATTGTTACGCGGTTTTCTTGCGCTGTGCCACGCCGATCAGTCCCAACAACCCCGAGCCGAACAGCCACGCCGCGGCCGGTATCGGCACGGGCGCCAGGAATCCCCGAATCTCTCCCCCGGTGAACATAGACGTGTGAATGTTAAAGTAGGCATGTCCGTCCGCCAATC